>CAZFIA010000228.1:0-5114 GCA_964519335.1 uncultured Pseudomonadales bacterium | reverse complement strand
GAGGGTGGAAAGAGGGTGGAAAGAGGGTGGCCTGAGGGTGAAAAGAGGGAGCTTGGGGCAATGGCGGCAGAAAACGAGCCGACTAAGTGTGAAAACCTCTGAATCTTATCAAGCAGCCTTACATAACGTCGGAGACGTAAAAAGCTTCTTACAATTACCATTCATTGTCTTGAACAACCGATAAAGCGCAGTTGGTGTAATAGCACTCACGAGAACTGCAACCCATAGAAAATAATAAAACGTACCGCCAACTGGACGGTTCGAACGAGGACCAGGCACATGCCTACAGACGCACAGAGCAACGAACACAAGGCCCAGGGCGACACCGCTCCTGATACTTCTACAGAGCTGCAAGGCGGCACACAGGATTCGGCTGCGGATAGTACCCGCACACCCAAGCCGCCCAAGGCAGCCAAGCGCAGCGCCGGCTCCAACCGCCGAGATGAACTGCTGCAAGATGTTGTGGCCTACATCCGCGAGCATGGACTCGCTGATGTGAGCTTGCGAGAAATCGCCAGGCAGCTGAAGTTGACCGCGCCGGCACTCCTCCACCACTTTGAAAGTAAAGAGAAGTTGTTGGCCGAAGCCCTTGAAATCATTCAACAAGAAGCCCTTCAAGTGCTGACCAAGGCGTTTGCAGGTAACAACTCAATTGCCCCTGCACTGAACGCGCTTTGGGAACATCAGAGTGATCCAGAGCGACGCCAGGAACAGCGTGCGGTACTCGAAATCGAAAGCATGGCCAGCAAAGAACCCGAGCGGTTTCCGCGCTACCACGGCAACATGCAGCGCCCCTGGGTTGCCGCATTCATGCACGCTTTAGAGCACAACAAGTGCCCAGAAAACATGCGCGTACCTACGGCCACCTTGATTGCCGCGTCTTACCGCGGACTGTTGGCTGACCTGCTCGCCACTGGCGAACGCCAGCGAGTAACAGATGCTCTGCAAATGCTGCAGTCGCTGATCGAAGACCTCGAGACGTCCTGGCAGGCTGTCCCGGATCTTGAGAACCAGGTAGCCTGAGCTCAGACTGCGGTCACCATCCGGTGATCGCAGTTAACCACTTACCCCCGCTCTGCCCGCATGAGCGATACCCCTGAATTCGAACTCCATCCCAAGCTGCGCGAAGACAGCCTGAGGGTTGGCGAATTGCTGCTATGCGATTTACGGCTAGTAAACGACTGCCGCTTTCCGTGGTGCCTTTTAGTACCGCGCATCCCTGACATCACTGAGCTGCACCATCTGCCCACCGCGCACCGTCAGAGCATGATGAGTGAGCTCGAAATCCTTTCAAAATATTTGTTGGAGCACACCAGCGCCACAAAAATCAACGTGGCAGCACTGGGTAACATGGTGCCCCAGTTACACATCCACGTTATCGGTAGACATCCGGCGGACCCCGCCTGGCCCAATTCAGTGTGGGCGGCTGGCTCGGCCGAGAATTACAAGAAAGCGGATGCGCAGGCGCTCATCGTAGATCTGCGCGCGGCGCTAATTGAGAGCTAATCCTGAGTCAGGACCATCCGCCCACTAAGCGGACCTTGCACTGTAATTTCTCCAGGCACCACAAACTCACCCAGGCGCTTGTACACAAGTGTCATTCCGTAGCTACCACTCGCTTCGTCGATAACCTGGTAACTGCAGCGCATAATCGGCGCCGACTCTGGTTGGCCTTCTGAGGGTGCAGCGGGCTCAACTCTACGCATGTTGTAACCATCGCGTCCGGTGTGGACACGAACTTCAGGATGGCAGGCTGGCAAGAAAAACAACGCAGAAAGCAGATCAAAGCCAGTTTGCGCCGGGCGTGGGTCGCGCACCTTATTGTTCTTGGTTTCTCTCAAGACGCCATCTTCAATGTGAATTTCGCGACGCTTTTTCGGGGTTGTTTGCAACGAATAAAAGTGACCCGGTAAGACAACGCGGCTTAATCCCTCTGTCCTTGATTGCTGGTGTACTTCCCCGTCCACGGAGTACTCGGCCCGCCATTTTTGAATCGATTCCCAAAGACCTTTTGAACGCGCAGTGCCAGTCACTTTGTAACTAAAACTCGCGGCGCCTCTGGTGGCGAGTTGTTGGCGCGCAAGGGTTAACCGCGCCTCCCCGGCAGGAATGCCTGCAACATAGGCATCGTATTTGAGTCGGGCAATGGCCTCTGGTGCTGTAACAGGAACTGGGGTTGTGACGGCAACCTGAGCGTGAGAAGCGTTCGACGCCACAGCAGCACCAGCAAACACCAACACAGAAATCGCAAATTCACGGAGTAGTGTTCGACCGCTAAACATTGGGTAACTCGATACGCTGATCACTGGCAGGCACGTTGTAGCCACGTTGCACTGCATCCCTCGAAGCAACAGTGCGATACCAACGCGCAAGATGTGGGTAAACGCCCCAGTCAATACTGTGCCACGGCCAACGCGCCACCCAGGGAAAAGTCGCGATGTCTGCAATGCTGTAATCCTCCGCAAGAAATTCCGAGCGCTCAAGCCGGTTATCAAGAACTCCGTACAACCGGTGTGTCTCGGCTAAAAACCGCTCCTCGGCGTAGGGCGCTATACCCGGGTTAAAACGATGAAAGTGATGAGTTTGCCCAAACATCGGACCCACACCAGACATCTGCAACATTAGCCACTCAAGGACCTGCCAACGGTGTTCGCCGCCGGATAGACGGCCGGAAATATCCGCGAGGTAGATAAGAATCGCCCCCGATTCGAACAGGCTCAGATTGTTTCCGTGGTCTTTGATGGCAGGAATTTTGTTGTTTGGGTTGAGCGCCAGGAAATCAGGGGCAAGCTGTTCGCCCTTGCCAATATTCACCGGATTCACCCGGTAATCGAGGCCAAGCTCCTCGAGCGCAATTGAGACTTTGCGGCCATTGGGCGTTGCCCAGGTATAGAGATCAATCATGGTTGGCAGTGTAGCAAAGGCGAAACTTCGATCAGGTCCGCACCACCTGTGAACAGCTTCACGATTCTAGTGTCCGCATTTGAGGTCACAGTCATCTTCCGTCACTCTGAGTCTCTGGCCCAAGTATGTGTCGACGGTTATGAATCCACGCTGAAGAGCGCGGAGAGAAATGGCTGCGGTAACACGACAAATAGGGGTCAAGTTCAGAAAAGGATCGCTCGGCAGCAGTGCAATACATCGCATGATTACAGATCAAATCACATACTGGTCCGCACCTGCTGCCATCTCGCTGGTCGTCTGCTTTATTACCTTCATTCAGCTCTCCCGCAGCGGCAGCGTCGCCGGTTCTAGAGCGCTCCGAATACTCCTTGCCGCCACCACTCTGTGGTCGCTTACGCAGCTCGGTAGCACCGTAGTCACAAGCCTTGCCATGCAGAAGCTGCTGGGTCCCTTGTCTTACATAGGCATCGCGACCGTTCCGGTGGCATGGTTGATGTTCTGTATCACCTACTCGATGGGTAATGATCGATCGCCGCCGTCCCTTCTTGCGGCCATATCGATCATTCCTCTCGTCACCGTCATCATGGCGTTTACCAATGACTATCACCAGCTACTGTGGGCAACTGCAGAGCTCCACATGTCAGAAGGTTACATTGGCATGCACTACACCTATGGGTTGTGGTGGACTATCAATGCCGTTTATTCCTACGCGCTAATACTCATTGGCACCACCATCATCGTGTTTACGCTTGCGCAAACCAACGGACACCGTGGTCAGTTGTTTGCAGTAGTGGCAGCGCCCGGGGCGGTTGTTGCGCTGAACTTTGTGTACCTGTCACCATACAACCCAATCCCCGGTCTCGACCTCACAACGGCGGGTTTCGCTCTTGCCACGCTTATCCTGAACAATTGGGTGCTACAACGCGGCATGCTAACCACAAACAAAGTGGTACGGCAGCGCGTGGTTGAGCAGCTTAGCGAAGGCGTGATGGTGGTCAGTGAAGCCGGGTTGGTGCTAGATGCCAACCCCAAGGCCTTACAGATTCTAAATCTCTCTGAAGAACTAAAATTCAATCAGCCGCTTCATAGCATGACCAGCAACATTGCGCTGCTCGAGCTAACAAGCAGTCACCGACGCAGTACCGAAGTAGGTATCAGCGGCCGCTCCTATGAAGTAACCGTTTCCAAGTTTGAAGAAGACTCAGGGAACAACGATTCGATTCTCGTGTTTCGTGATGTAACAGAACGCAGACGAGCTGAAGTCGCCTTGCGGCAAGCCACTCACAAACTAGACAAAGCAGCACACACAGATGCATTAACCGGCCTGGCCAATCGACGAGTCTTCATGAAGCGTCTTTCTGAAGAAGCAGAGCGAGTGCGCCGACATGGCAGTGAGCTTTCAGTTCTGCTGTTCGATCTGGACCACTTCAAAAAAGTGAACGATACCTACGGCCATGACGTTGGTGACAAGGTGTTGGTAAAGGTTGCCGAAGTCGCAGAAAACGTAAAGCGTATCACCGACGTAGTGGCTCGTACGGGTGGCGAAGAATTTGCGCTGTTGCTACCTGAGACCGACCGCGAAGGGGCTATGCAGTTGGCTGATCGCTTGCGCGAGGGTATCGCCCAGGCTCAGGTAACAGACAACATTGGCGCGCCAGTTCAAATTACCTCAAGCGTTGGCGTATCGACGGTGAACAGAATTGATAGCCTTGAAGGCTTCCTGCGCGAAGCAGACGTAGCGCTCTATCGCGCCAAAGAGACTGGTCGAAACAAGGTTTGCTTCGCGGCTTAACCTAAAGCTTGATCGCGCCTCTATCGAAGCGGCGCCGAAAAATGTAGCACCGCGCCCCCCGGTAGCATCTGTACTTGCACCTGTTTCTGAAGCCCGGAATCGATTTCAGGTTTGCCCTCAAATAAAATTCCGCGCATAAACTCCGCGACAAAATTACCAAGCGCTACGCCTGCTAATACATCACTTGGAAAGTGGCGATCTGCTTCTACGCGGGCCCAGGCCGTGGCATAGCCAAGCGTGTGCAAAGCAACATTAGATGCACGACGCGCAGCCTTTGGCATTTCAAAATAATCCAGGTTAGTTCGGGCAAAGTGGGTACGAACCGCGGCCTGGCTTGCGTGGCCAGAAGGCAAGGAATTGTTGTTCTCGCCATTAGGACGGCGGCGACTCGTAATACTCTTTAGCCCTTCGCTTATAC
>CAZFIA010000227.1:0-5160 GCA_964519335.1 uncultured Pseudomonadales bacterium | reverse complement strand
CGCGGCGTCTTCCGCGAACGCCTGACTCCAGGCAACCTTGCCCTGCGCAATGGCCGGCAGGTGCTGCTTCTGTTGCGCCCCGGTGCCGCGGCGAATAAGCAACGGGCCGAGTAAATCAATCCCCTGCGGCGACGGTTGTGGAGCGCACGCAGCTGCGACTTCACGCTCCCACAGCAGCCGATGGGTATCACTCCAGCCGGCGCCACCCAGCTCGATGGGCCAATGACCCGCCAGCCAGCCTCGCTGTGCGAGTTTCGCGGTGTAGGTGCGCTGCGCGCGCCACTGTCTGGGCCCAGGCGCCAGAGGCGTCCCGGTCTGCCAGTGCGCGCTCAAAAACCCTCGGACCTCGCGCTGAAAGGCCTGCTCGGTGACCGTTAACTGCAATCTCATGAACTAGAGTCTAACTGCTGTGGAGTAAATCTCGTTTACGGTTGCCACCCAATACGCCCGGTGTATGTCCAAATACAGTCAGACGAAGGCGCGAAGCGACTGGACAAGCGCGAAAAGACCCGCCAAATTGTTGCGCGTTCAAATCATCCAACCCTGGTTACCCGTGCAGAGGCCGCAATCAGAGCGCCCATGCGCAATCGGCTGATACCCCGCGGAGACAGCACATATGGTATTGCGGCTATTTTCCAAGTCGTCCTCCAAATCAGACCCCAATACAGATACGCCTAACAACCCAAAGAAGGGAACAGGCGGAGATCTCGCGGGCGCCGATCCCGAAGAACTGGCGATCGCCGCTCAGCAGGCACAGTCTGGCAAAGAACGTCAGGCGATCATCGCGCATATCAAGGACGTACCGGTGTTGCAAAGACTCGCTGAGTCCGACGGTTGTCTCGCTCCTTGTGCGGACCAACTCGCAGCCATCGATTCGTTGGACGCAGCCCTTGCGCTTTCGAGCAGCAAACCCATGGCCGCAAAAATCGAACTCGCCCTGACTACTCACAACAACGAATTGCGCAGCGCACAGATTACAACCTTTAAGACTGAAGAAGAGCTGGTGGCGTTGGAGCATGCATCACGGTCTAAAAACAAAGCCTGCAACCGCCTTGCCAGAGCCCGCTTGGATAAGCTGCGGCAGGCCCGGGTCGCGGCTTCCGAAGCCGCAGCCCAAACCCAGGAATTCGCATCAAACGCGCAGCGCCTGGAGCACGACGCCCATCTACTCGCTCGCTTCGAGGCGCTGACTCAAAAACACGCGGCAGCTGCTGAACGTTATGCAGCAAGTTGTGCCGTGCTCGACGAATTTGAGGAACAGGCACCCACTCTGGTGAATATGCCAGCACCACCAGAAGCACCCACAGCCATAGAGACAGATGAAGGTCCGAACTTTGTAGGATTAAGCCAGTCCTTCAGCAATTTGCAGAAACAATTAGAAGCGGGCACGAGCGCGGATAGTCTTGCTCCGGCAATGAAGCAGGCAAGCTCTGAATGGCAAGTTGCCATAGCAAAGGCCACTCCCGACCCAAATTCAATAGACACGGTTGCCAAGAGCTCAACACTCTATGAAACCGTACGCAACAACGAGTCTTTGCTTGCAGAACGCAAGCAAGCAATCGATACGCTGCTCGCGCAGCCGCCTGAGCTAACGGCCGATAAAATCGAAACGCTCAAACGCGACGAACTGCCCAAAGCCTGGCTTTCGAGTACCGCGGCAAGCAAACAGACCAAGGAAATTTCAGAGCTTACCAAGCACATTCGCTATCCGGATACCGTGAGCGCTCCTGAAGCCATCGGCGCGTTGGCTGAACGCAAGCAGGCGCTCGGCAAATTGCTGGATGCCTGCAGGGCTCGCCAAGCAACAATCGAGGATGAATTTGCGGAGCAGGTGAAACGACTCGACAAAGCACTTGAGGCTGGCGAACTAAAACGCGCAGAGGCTGCGCGCGGTGAGGCTCGCTCCCTGCAGGATGCACTGCCTCCCGGAGCCGCCAACGCTAGCCGCAAACGCTTTGGCGCCCTAATCGGCAACATGCAAAACCTCCGCGACTGGCAGCACTTTGCGACCGACCCAAAACGCGAAGAGCTTTGTACTCAAATGCTCTCAATTGCAGACAAGCCGAAAGAACCTGATGAACAGGCACAGCGAGTTAAAGAACTACGCGCCCAGTGGAATGCGCTCGGCGGCAAAGGCCCTAAAGAAATCGCAGCTAAATTTGATGACGCCGCAGCCCGCGCTTTTGAGCCCTGCAGACTGCACTACGCAAAGCTCGCCGAGGTACGCACAAAAAATCTCGAAACGCGCAAAGGCATTCTGAGTCAAATAGAAGAGTTCGTGAGCAGTACCGACTGGGCTACTGCCGATCTGGCTTCAGCTCGCAACATCCTTAACTCTGCTCGCACGGAATGGCGCGACGCTTTTCCTGTTGAACGTTCGGCCAACAAGAAGCTGGAGAAGAGCTTTCAGAAGACTACCGATACTCTGTACTCCAAACTGCAAGAAGGCTGGGGCGAAAATCTTGCGGCTAAAGAAAAACTGGTAACCAGCGCCGAAGAACTACTCACCAGCGAAGACCCGTTGCCTGCGCGGCTAGACGCTGCAAAACAATTGCAGCAACGCTGGAAAGAAGCAGGTCCAGTACCTCGCGGACCCGATCAAAAACTCTGGAAGCGCTTTCGTACTGCTTGCGACTCACTGTTCAATACTCGCGACGAGGAGCGAAATGCTAATCAAGCGCGCTTCGCGGCCGATCAGGTTACCGCAAACGCCCGACTCGATGAGTTTGCTCAAGCTATAGAAACTAAGCCGGTCAGCGAACTCGAGCGTTCTTTGCTTGCAGCAGTTAAAAAAGACCTTGGTGACATAGAGCATCTTGATCGCAACGTCCTAAAGCGCGCGCGCTCGCTAGAAGATACTTTTATGGCCAAACTCGGGCAGAAAGCGCTTGCTGTCAAAGCGCAAAAACTATCGCAGTTGAAAACACTCGATACACAAGCTGCGGCTTGTGAACTCGCAGGCGAAGCCGTGACCGAAGAAATCACTTCGCAGAGGCAAGAATTCGCCAAGCGACGACAAGCGGATGACAACGCACATCTCGACCTGGTGCTCGAAGCCGAGACAGAGGCGGGCATAGAATCACCCGCAAGTGATTCGCAGCGGCGCCTGGAATTGCAGGTCAAGCGTCTGAACGCAGGTATGAATAGCGGCGCTAGATCCGCAAAGGGCGGTATGGAGCTGGTCCAACACTGGTGCGCGCTGAAAGCCACTGCCGACTCTGATGCGCTGCGTGATCGCCTGTTTGCAGCAGCCGAGAGCTTGCTCGCCGCTCAGCAGCGCTCAGGCTAACCGGGTAATAGCACCTCAACGCGGGCACCACCGAGTGGGCTGCGACCCAGAGTGAGTTCGCCGCCATACAGCGACACCAACTCCACGACAACGGACAGCCCAATACCTTGGCCCTGGGTTGCCGTATCACCGCGACCACCGCGGGACAACACCTGCGCCTGTTGATCGGCGGCGATACCCGGTCCATCGTCATCCAGCACGATCAGCACTGGATTGGCCAACTTGCTGGTACCTTCTATGCCGGTTGTATGGCCAGTTGTATCCGGTTCGACAACCCTGACCTGAACCCGCTTGGTGGTGTACTTAAACGCGTTTTCCAGAAGGTTGCCGAGCATTTCCATGAGGTCTCGCTCGTCGCCGCGAAACTTAAGCTCTTGCGACCCGGCGATATCTACTTGAAGATCCTTATCTCGATAGGCTGTACGCAATGCCTTGCTCAATCGCTCGCATACCTTTCTAACCGGTACCAGGTGCCCCACTACAACCGGCCCGCTGGATACTGCACGCGACAGCTGATGAGCAACCGTCGTTTCCATCCGATCTAGCTGATCGTTCAGCAGATTCTCTTCGAGCGAAGCAGGATCACGAAGCGCGTTGCGAATAACCGCGAGAGGTGTTTTCAGTGAATGGGCAAGATCGTCGAGCGCATTCCGGTGACGTGTCCTGCTTGCTGTTTCGTGCTCGATGAACCGATCAAGGTTGCTGGCAAGGCCCGTAAGCTCGTGAGGATAATCCCCACTGAGCGACTGCCGCTTACCTGCCTCTAACTCAGCCACTTCATCTGCCATAACACGCACGGGTCGAAGACCGATTCGCACCGCGACTATCTGCACCAGCACCATCAACAAGGCAACGGCCAGCATGCCCACCCAGAGACTGCGCCGAAACTCAGTGACCTGTACTTCAAACGGCCCACTGTCCGCCGCGGCACGAAACAACAGCTCAACTTCTTCCCCACGATCTTCCCAAATAACCGCGTACGACAGAAAGAAGGTGTTTAAGCCCTGATCCCGACCATCAACGAAACGAAAGTCGCCAGGGGCGAGCCGACCCAGTGCTACATCGCTCAATGCTGGATGGCGCGCCGCTGCAGCAAATTCAACATCGGATAATCGCGCCGAGCGTGACATCCACAGTTCATCACCATCGGTAGTTTGAACTAACGCATAACGGCCAGATTCGGGTTGCGATAACACACCCAGGGTTGCGTCGTCAGGTAAGAAGAGACCGTCTTCAGCCTCTTCAACGGCACCCATAACCGAATAGATAACAAGTTCGAGTTGCTGCTCTGCGGATGCGGTGTTGCTGGCCCGAAACGACGCATCCAATACTGCACCCGTTAGTCCCAGAGAAAACGCGAGCACTAAAAGCGTAAGTATTAGAAGCCGCGACTGCAGTCCAAGTTTTTGCATCTAATCAGCGAGCCATCAAGACTACCGGGCGAATCACTTAGCCCGCTGCTTCAGCGGCAAACCGGTAACCCTGACCGCGCACGGTTCGGATCGGTTTACGCGTGCCTTCCGGATCAACCTTTTTCCGAAGCCGCCCGACAAACACCTCAATCACATTGCTGTCACGATCAAAATCCTGATCATAAAGATGATCGGTAAGCTCGGTTTTAGAAACTACACGGTCTCCGTTCACCATCAGGTACTCGAGCACCTTGTATTCAAAGGCTGTTAGCTCAACCATATCGCCAGCAACACGCACCTCTTTCTTGGCGGTATCAAGCTGCAGATCGCCCGCGGACATGACCGGAGAGGCATGACCGGCCGCTCGTCGCAACAACGCGTTGATGCGCGCGGCCAGCTCTTCCATATGAAAGGGTTTGGTCAGGTAGTCGTCAGCGCCGGCTTCGAGCCCGCGCACCT
>CAZFIA010000226.1:0-5176 GCA_964519335.1 uncultured Pseudomonadales bacterium | reverse complement strand
CCCGCGAAATGGAGCTGCGCGACCAGCAGAAGGAGTGCACCTTTATGTGGACCAATAAAGCCGGAGAGCCGGTTGGCGTGATCATGAGCTACCTGGATACTGGCGATGGTCGGCTCTGGCTGACAGGATCTGAGCAGCGGCTGCGTTTCCCGGCGATTCGTCGCGACCCGCGCACCTGTGTCTGCATCAGTAGCGCAGGGACGGAGATGGGGCCCGGAAAGACTGTGACTTACAAAGGCATCTCGGTGATTCACGATAAGGCGAATAGAGAAATCAAAGACTGGTTTTATCCTGAGTTTGCCAAGAAGCTGCGCGGTGCAGAAAACGCCGATCTGGTCGAGCAGTTTGTCGAGTTTCTCGACTCGCCACGTCGGGTGGTTGTGGAATTTATCCCCACCAAGAAGATTGTGTACGATGGAGAGAAAATGGCCGCGGCGACTCCGGCTATTCGGTAAACTTCCCTTGTTTGCGTAACTTCCATTGTTTGCGTAAATGAATCACTTAAGAAAGCGCCCCGTAGAGGATTAGGCAATGACAGAAGCATTTCGTACTGAAGTTCGCGAGTTCATTAAGACGGCTCTTACGCCGGAGCTTCAAGAAGCCGCTTCGTTGGGATTTGGCATCAAGCGCAAGGACGGCGCTCGATGGCATAACGCGCTGTTCGAACGTGGCTGGGTGGCGCCTGACTGGCCAGTTGAATATGGCGGTACCGGTTGGGACATTACGCAAAAGCACATCTTCGCTGAAGAGCTGTCTTTGGCCGGCACACCGATGTTAATGCCCTTTGGTCTTGGCATGGTTGGTCCGGTGATCTATACCTTTGGTAACGATGCTCAGAAAGAGCAGCATTTGCCAGGCATTCTCGATGGCAGCACCTGGTGGTGCCAGGGCTATTCCGAACCCGGTAGTGGGTCAGACCTTGCGTCTCTCAAAACCTCAGCGGTGCGCGACGGTGATGACTACGTGGTTAATGGGCAGAAAATTTGGACCACCAATGCGCACAAGGCCGACTGGATCTTTGCGTTGGTGCGCACCGACGGCAGTTCAAAGCCGCAGCATGGCATCAGCTTTGTGCTGATCGATATGAAAACGCCCGGTATAGAAGTTAAGCCGCTGGTGTCTATTGATGGGTTACACCACCTAAACGAGGTCTATTTCACTGACGTTCGAGTGCCGGTGAGTAATCTGATTGGCGAAGAACATAAAGGTTGGGGCTACGCCAAATTTTTGCTCGGCCATGAGCGTGCAGGTATCGCGGGTGTTGCAGGTTCAAGAAAAGCGATTGAAGCGTTGCGTGGTTTTGCGGAACGCGAGATGGGCTCAAACGGTGAGACACTTTCGCACGATCATGATTTTATGAGCCGATTGAACGAGGCCGAGGTGCGCCTTGATTCGCTGGCAACAATGGAAGCGCGGATCCTGGCTGCCCTTGCCTCTGGCAACAATCCGGGAGATTCGGCGTCTGCGCTTAAGATTCTGGGCACCGAGATTCAACAAATGGTGCAAACCCTGCGCATTGAGGCCGTGGCTTACTACGCCCAGCCGTTTGAGATAGATTTAATCGCGGGTGAAAGCAACATGGCACCGCCGGGTGATCCCTATGCGCTGCGCGCGCTGAGTGACTACAACTTTGGTCGGGCGGCCAGCATTTATGGTGGGTCTAACGAGATCCAGCGCAACGTTATTGCGAAGGCTGTGCTGGGTTTGTAGCTATAGAGTCGTAATGCGCTTCAATAATTTTAGCGACGCCGCCAAAAAGGCTATTTGGGATGGGTAGCGTCAGGTTGTATTGCGCTACTTTCCACACTAAAGCCCCGCTGCTTTGCCTTTGTTGCACCAGCACGCCGGTGCCGCGTACGCGGCCGTACTTTGCCGACCTCAACTCTTCTTCAAACCAGGCCGTGTTCTCGTAGAAATGCACTGACCGGTTAAGCGGTTCATAGGTCCATCCGTTACCTGCGGAAAAATGCGGCTGCGCATAGGCTTTGAAGTCTTCTATAGGCCAGTATTCGTCGCGATCGGTACCAAGGAATACGGCCTCGTCTGTGTAGAGGGCAAAATAGGCGTCGTAATTGGCCGCTGCAGCCTGGGCGTGAAGCTCGTTGAGAACAGCTTCTACTGCCGCGGTTTGATCCTGCGTTACCACCAAGGGTTGCCCCTGGCTGCTGCAGCCGATTTGGGTGAACAGAATTAGTGCTGAGCAAAGCAGTTGCAGCAAGGTCGATCTGTTTTTCTTTCTTTTGTACATAGTTTTAGGACGACTCCAATCGAAAAATTGCCCGATCCGTTGTGAGCTGGTCGAGATCATAACCCTTGCGGGCGAGCCAGGCGCGGCGCACAGGATAGTAGGCGATAGATGTGAGAATCCACAACCCGAACAGAATAAGTACGCTGTTAGAAAGAGTTTGTGCCAGAAAAACGATGCCAATCAGTGTCGAGATTATTGAAAAGACGAAAAAGAACCGTAACCAGGCGGGATTCAGTCTGAACGTGGAGCTTGCATATTCTTCTGGGTACTTCTTCGGAATTTTTACCACGCTCCAGTACACGATAAATGCTGGGAAGCTCGCCGACAGGGTGGCTGCGCTCGCCAGCTCCTTAATGTTGAGTCCTGCTGTTAGCGGACCGACACCAACCAACAACATACCCAGCAGAATTACCCAGGGCGCACCAAAGCGATTTAGTTCACCAACCCATGCAGGAATGAGTCGATCCCAGCTAGCAACGATAAAGATACGCGGTAGTTGTATGAACTGGGAATTCAGCGTGGTGCAAATAGCGAGACCTGCACCACCGATGAGAAAGTAGTTGAGAGCCCAGCCTGGAAGAAACGCTTTGCCAGCCACGGTAAGGGGCTGGTTGATCATGTTGGTCCAAGAGATAACGCCCACGCTTGCCAGCGCCACTAAACTGTAGATGAAAGCAACGGCTAAAGTTGCGCCAATCATCACAGCCGGAATCGTGCGTTTTGGATCACGCATCTCGCCGCTTAGACCGACGATCAGATAGGCGCCGCCTGTTGCAAATTTCAGTAGGAATACAGCGGTGATAAATCCTACCGCTCCTTTCGGAAAGGCTGGTGTGAGCAGTGCGAGATCTAACTGTGGGGCTGCAAAGCCTGCGTAGATTGCGAGAGCGGATAGCAGCACAATGACGAGCAACATTTGTACCTTCGACGCCATGGTGAGGCCAAACAGATTGGCGCCGCACAACAGCGAGATAATTAAGATGCCCCACGCGTTGACTGACAGCACAGGGAATATTGGATGCAGGTACTGACCAAAAGAGCTGCCGAAGAGACTCAGAGAAATACCGGCTAAAAGGATCAAAGAGAGCGTTATGCTGCCTAGCCAGCCACCGCTCAGTCGTGATGTCCAGGCATAGTAGGCGCCAGTTGCGGGTAGTGTGGTGCCCGCCATGATTATTAGGACGGTTGCGCCAATCACTAATACCGCCGATAACAAATAGGCCAGCACGATGGAGGGTCCGGTCATGCCGATGGCGATACCCGTTAGTGTGACCACCCCGGCGCCAATTATTTGCCCGACAGCAATAAAAAAGACATCCCAGAATCCGAGAACTCTCGGTAGGGCTCTGGTTTGCTCTCGGGCTCCGGCAGTAGTACTCAAATTCTAGTTACCCCTCGTAGTTACTTCGGGCGTTAGGGAGCGATTGAGGGGATAATAGGCCAATCGTGTGGCTTATAGCAGAGGCGTGATTTAGCCAATGGCCCGTTGGGAGTATCAGGACAGCGCCGCTATTCCAAATGGCGGCGGCGAGCTGCAACTATTTAGCAGAGAAATGGCCAAATCGCCGGATTTTGCTATTCGCATCAAGGGCGAGGCCGGTGACTTGATGAATTCACGGCAACACGGGTCTGAAGATGCGCTGGGCGAGTTGCCCATAACTGCACTCAAGACAATCACCGGAAAATCCCAATCGACATCAAAGACTACGTCGGCATCTACCGCGTCATCTAAAGAGCTGCGCATCTTGATTGGTGGATTGGGTATGGGCTTTACGCTGGCGGCTGCTTTGCGCGCGTTAGATGATGCAGCCGATAGTTTTCAGTGTTCCCAGGTGGAGGTCGCCGAGCTTGTGCCTGGTGTTGTCGAGTGGAACCGAGAAGTCATTGGTGTGTGTGCCGGACATCCACTTAACGACCCGCGCGCTCGAGTGATCGTGGCTGATGTTTATCGATTGATCGATCGCGCGGAAGACGACTTTGATGCCATTATGCTGGATGTTGATAACGGTCCTGAGGGGCTCACGCATGCACATAACGAACGGCTGTACTCAACGGAAGGACTAAGCCGTGCGATGGATGCGTTGCGAATCGGCGGCGTGCTTGCGGTCTGGTCGGCGAGTCCGGACCGTTCTTTTGCTGCGCGTCTCACGAAGATTGGCTTTGAGGTTGAGGAACGCCGGGTACGTGCGCACGCTGGTAAGGGCGCCAGGCACGTGATATGGCTGGCCACAAAAATCTGTTAGCTGATCCAGCGTTTACAGGCACTCGTTAGTTATGGCGCTAAAGCCCACTATTCATAAGTTTTCTATTTCGCTCTCTGATCTTGACCGGGATTACTATGACAGTCTAAATCTCACCGTGGCGCAGCATCCTTCTGAATCCTCGGAACGAATGATGGTGCGCGTGCTGGCCTATTGCATTAACGCGCAAAAGCGGCTTGGGTTTACCAAAGGGTTGAGCGAAACCGAAGAACCGGATTTGTGGGTGAAGAGTCTTGATGATCAGATTGAGCTGTGGATTGACGTTGGCGAGCCGAGTCTTGATCGACTAAAGAAAGCGACGCGTCAATCGCAGCAAACCCGCGTGTATTCGTTTAACAGCAAGTCGCCCACCTGGTGGGACCAGCTACATCTCGGACGCACAAACCTTGAGGTTCTGGTATTTCGGTTTGATTGGCCGGCTGTGCAGGAACTCGCAAAACTCCTGGAGCGCACCATGGTGATGAGCGTAACTATTACCGGTGCCTCTGCCTACATTGCAACCGAGGGCGGGGAGTGCGAAGTGGGCTGGCAATTGCTCGAGAGCTAGCAACTAAAGCGCTGACCCGCCGCGAAAAACCAGCCGGTTGCTAAGCAGATAAGCCAACACAAAGGCGATGCCACCTGCGATAGCCAGCCGAATGGGTATCGGAAGTTCGTCGCGCGAAAA
>CAZFIA010000225.1:0-5192 GCA_964519335.1 uncultured Pseudomonadales bacterium | reverse complement strand
ATCGTCCATCTCGAGCTGGCGACGGGCTTCTGAGTCACGCGTGCTCACCGTATCCAGATCAAGCTCAAGTTGAGCAACGCGCTGCTGGTTGTACTTCAGCGCTTCTTCAATGCGATTGATCTCAGCCCCAAACTTGTAGAACTGTGACTGCACCGAATTGAGCTTCTCGTTGCGCTCAGTGTGCTCAAGCCGCGATTTTTCGATCTTGGTTTCTTCAGCCTGAATTTGCGCCTGTTTCTCTGCGCGTTGATTCTCAAGTGCGGCGATAGCGGACTCGCGACCCGACAGTTCTTCGTCTAGTGAGATGAGGCGTAAAGCATAAAGCTGCGCCGTAAGTTCGCGCTCTTGATCTTTGAATTCACGATACTTCACCGCTGCATCGGCCTGACGTTTCAAACGCTTGAGCTGATTGTCAAGCTCCTCGCGAATATCATTGAGCCGATCTAGATTCTCAACCGTATGCTTTATTCGATTTTCAGTTTCGCGGCGGCGCTCTTTGTATTTGGAGATCCCGGCTGCCTCTTCGAGATAAACCCGAAGTTCTTCGGGCTTCGCCTCGATCAGCTGGCTGATCATGCCCTGCTCGATTATCGAGTAACTGCGCGGGCCAAAGCCGGTGCCAAGAAACACATCGAGTATGTCGCGCCGACGACACTTTTTGCCGTTGATAAAGTAGGTTGACTGGGCATCGCGAGTCACCTGCCGGCGGATGGCTATCTCGCCATAGCCTGCGTATTCACCGCCGATTCGGGCATCAGAGTTATCAAACAGAAGCTCAACAGAGGCCATCGCCGTCGGCTTGCGCGCCGACGAACCGCTGAAGATAACATCGGTAATGGAGTCACCGCGCAGCTGCTTGGCAGAGCTTTCGCCCATGACCCAGCGCACGGCATCAATGACGTTGGATTTGCCACAACCGTTCGGGCCCACCACCGCACTCCGGTTGCCAGGCAAACGCACCGTCGTCGGATCAACAAAGGATTTGAATCCCGCGAGTTTGATCTGCTGTAAACGCATCTATCGAGCTGAATCTGCTAGCCGCATCGAAGGGTGTTAAGCCGGAGAAAGCACCACTGGGGGCGAAGCAAGCTAGTCTAAAGGGAAAGGGGGAGCTGGGTAAGCCCCCTGACAATGATCCGGGGTAAAAAACGCAGTTTTTTGATCGCGACAGACGCCTTGGGGGATTCTCACCCCCGGCTGACCACTAGCGCCTGGTAAACAGACGCTAACTTGCCAAAAGCTAGCCGATAGCTAGCCGGGCATCGCGACGCAGCATAGCTTGCAGGATTTGCCGAATCCGCTCCGCATCATGGGCGGCCGTGGCATCGAACAGCGCCTGCGCACAACGTCGGGTATCACCGGGATCAAATGCCGAATGTGAGCTGGCAAGCAGCATCAACCGACGGGCGGAACCTGAAAGTCCGCGCAGCAAATCGGCAGTAAAATCATTATCTATGCTTCCCTGCGGGAGCTCAAAAAACGCCTGTCGGGCGGCCACTAACTCCGGAATATCAGCAGCCTCGATGGCCGCGTTGATGCGACCAAGACCGGCCTTCAACGGCGCGAGCGCAACCGCGTTGGGCCGCCGAGACGCAAGCTCTGTAAACAAGGTGCCAGTGACCTGAGCGATCACTTCGGCGATGCTTGCCAGCTCACTATTGTTAAGCGGTCGGACCAGAGCGCCACGGCGCGGCAAAATACTGACAAGGTGCCGACCTTCCATAACCAGAAGCGCCTCGCGGACTGAGCCCCTTGAGACGCCAAGATCGCCGGCAACCTTAAGTTCCTGAATACGCTCGCGCGGCGCCAACGTGCCAAACACGATGCCATCTTCAAGATGCCGGGCGATGCGTTCGACTGTGCTCACTACCTCCGTAGGGGTATCGGGCCCGGTATTTTCAGGCCCCGGGGTCTGCATGTCTGCTGCAGAACTCGTATCCGTTTGAGGTTCAGTACGGCTAGCTGCCAAGAGGGCAGTGTCGGGTTGTTCATCCATAATCGTCGCTGTTGAGATATTGGGCACGTTAAATGCTCCCGCTGGTTGCTGTGCACTGTTATCTCTGACCGGCGAGATCAATAAATGTTTCTCAATACTTGAAAAAAACTGCACTGAATGCACAAAACGGGGAAGTCTGCTCAGCTAGCCCGGGTCGCGATCGCCGATAACACCCGGGGTGGCCACCTGAGGCGAGACAAGTTCTGCTTTTAAAACAACAGGTTGCGCCTGTTCAGCGAGCTGTATGGGGTCAGACTGCCACTGCCAGTCACCTGGACCGGCCTGGGGACGGCCGGTAAGCGACAGGCGGGCAACAATTTCGACCTCGGCCGCCCTGGACAGGGGATTTGCAGGATTCATGCTGACGGCGTCATCAAGCCGGACCTGCGGCGGCACACCGGCCACAGGGCGCCGGACCACGGCATAAGGGATGCCGCCGCCAACAGGCCGGGCAATCACAAACAGCACGGCATCCCGCGGCGGCTCGCCGCGCAGAGACAGCGCAACATCCACAGCAGGGCCAGTAACCCCTAAAGACGCTCTGGCCTGATCCAGGCCCTGAGCAAGCCGACTACGTTGCTCCGCGGTCAGATCGTTTGACAAAGCGCTGTTCAGATAACCCACTGCGGTTGCGTAGTCCTGGCTTCGGTAGGCCGCGAGCGCCAACATGTTCAGCACCAGCGGCTGATTGGGTTCAGTGTTAAGCACGCGCCTGGCGATAGTCTGCGTCGCCTCTGACAGTTTGTCTCCGTCGGCCAGGACCCTGGCTTGCAGCCAATACAAATCAAGATTGGGATCGGCACCTACCAGGCTATGGGCTTGCTCGAAGGCATCAGACGCAGCGTCAAAAGACGAGAGTTTTAGTTCGCCGATGCCCAGCAAATACCAACTTCCCGCTGCATCAGGATCACTTTGCACGTGCCCGCGCAGACTGGTGGTGAGTTCTCGTAAGCGAGCGATTGAAGGATCAGCCGTGTTTGCACCCAGCTCCGCAAGGCTTGGCAGCGTCAAAATTTCGCGAGCTGCAACCAGCGTGTCTGCCTGGGGCGTACCCAGGTTCCAGTAGGTCGCTGCTGATCCCACGACCAACACACCGGCCGTTAGAACCTTGAGCCCCAGACCTGGGGTGCGCATGCCCACAGATTCTGCGGCAGAACTTTCCGCGGCAGTATCGCCGGACCTACTTTGCTCGCTGTCATCTAGTAACTGACGAGCCTTATCAGCAAGTAGTGCTGCGCGCGTTTCCTCATCTAGCGAAAGATCCTCTTTAAGCTCTGTTGCAAACTGCTGATATAGCGCGGTGTTATAGCCTTCGGATCGAGTGCGCGGCGCCGCCGAAGTTTGTTTGCCTCGCCACAACGGCCAACAAAACAAAACCGCCAAAAGCATCAGTGTTCCTAGCGCTAAAAAAAACACTAGGAGCGCTCAACCCGTTCGTCATGGCGATAAGAAGACGCATTCAATTTAGTGGACTCTGGGCTCAACAACGCATCCAATCGCTGTGCCTCTTCGCCGTCTAACTCATCGGCACGCGGTGCGCGCCTGGCGAGCTTCGTGATTACCACAACGGCAATTGAGAAACCAAGTAGCGGCACCAACCACAAGAGAAGTGTGTTGCCTCGAACGGGCGGGTCGTAAAGCACAAAATCGCCATAACGAGCCTGCAAGAATTCAAGAACCTCAGCATCACTCTTCCCTTCACCGAGCAGCCGATGAACCGTTACGCGCAGATCTTTTGCGATGGGTGCATCTGAGCCTGCGATGTTAACGTTCTGGCACTTGGGGCAGCGTATCTCCGCGATCAGTCCGCGGTAACGCGCCTCAAGCTCAGGCGATTCAAACCCGAAAGTATCAACAGTGCTGGCCGCGAGAGCCGCAACCGGAAAGATAAACGTTATCCCAAGAACCAGGAAAATGAACCTGCGCATATCTACTCAAAAAACTCGAGAGCGCGCAAACGCGGCTCTAGTTCGTCGGCCCAAATGCGCGGATTGACATCACCAACGCGCTTATAGACGATTCGCCCATTCGCATCCAACAGGAAAGACTCTGGCGCACCGTAAACACCCAACTCCACGCCTAGCTGACCATCCAGGTCTTCAAGATGGAAATCATAAGGATCACCGTAGCGCGCGAGCCACTGTTGCGCTCGTTCTGGCTGGTCTTTGTAATTAATTCCCACAATAGGCAGGCCATAGGTTTCGGCTATTCGCCCCAGTTCATCATGCTCGGCAAGACAGGTTGGGCACCAGGTTGCCCAAACATTAACCAGCACGACCTTACCAAGCAGATCCTCACGAGTAGCAAATCGCTCTGGTGCACCGGTCGCCTTGGTGTCAAGAATGCGCGCACTAAACTCCGGAAACGGCTTATCAAGCAGCGCAGACGGAAGCTGTTTGCGATCACCTAAGTAAAATCCAACGAACGCGACCACGCATATCGCCACAAAGGCCGCCAGCGGCACAAACAATCTCATACGGCTAAAGGATGCGTCGGGTTCAGACACGTCCCGGTTCCAAATCTACTGCAGTCCCTGATGACGAGGCAGGCAAAGAGTTTTCGGCGTCTTTTTCTCGCATAGCCAGCCGGCGATAGCGTTTATCGAACAACGCCCAGGTGCCACCCAGCGCCATCAGCATTGCACCAAACCAAACCCAACGAACCAACGGCTTGCGCTGCACCCGCACCGCCCACGCGGTCGCGCCGGTGACCTTGTCGGTCTCCAATGCCTCACCCAGCGACACATAAATGTCGCGGAAGAATCCTGGCTCGATCGCTGCCTCAGTCATAATGTTGTTGTTGGCTTTGTACCGACGTTTTTCGGGATACAGCTCGTAACGCTGCGCGCCTTCAGTCACCCCGAAGTGGCCCCGATCTGCCACATAGTTAGGGCCCTGAACCGGAGTAACGCCAACAAATTCGAAAACGATACTGCCTGCCGTCAGGCGCTCACCCGGCAGCATGCGCAGATCTTTCTCAAAGGAATACACACTAGTGACCGCAACACCGATGATGGTGACGGCGAAACCCAGATGGGCAATGAACATTCCCCAATAGGCCGCTGGAGGTCTCGATCGAGCTGACAGACGACCCCAAAGATCGAGAAGGTGTGTTGCAACAATCCAGCCGGCCAGCAGCGCCGTACCTATTACTACAAATGAAATTTCTGCTTCGCTGACAAGCAGCCACACAATGG
>CAZFIA010000224.1:0-5197 GCA_964519335.1 uncultured Pseudomonadales bacterium | reverse complement strand
GCCCAAACCGCTCGATGGCAAGGGCAACTTTGTCGCCCCCACCCTGTTCACCAATGCAACGCCAAACATGCGCATCGCCCAGGAAGAGATCTTTGGCCCTGTGCTTACCGCTATCGAATTTAAAGACGAGGCCGAAGCCGTGGCAACCGCCAACGGCGTCGACTACGGACTTGCGGGCTATGTGTGGACCTCGGACACCGGCCGCAGCATTCGAATGGCGCGCGATCTTGATGTAGGTATGGTGTGGGTGAACTCAGAAAACAACCGCCACCTGCCCGCACCCTTTGGCGGCATGAAGGCCAGCGGCATCGGCCGCGACGGCGGCGACTATAGTTTTGAGTTCTACATGGAAACCAAGAATGTGTGCATCGCAACCGATGCACACTCCGTACCTAAACTAGGAGCCTGAGCACGGTGAGTCTGTATCAGGTACAAAAATTTCTGTATCACCTCAATCGCGATGACAAGCAAAAAGAAAATTATCGCGTGGACCCTGGTGAGCTATTGGCCGAATACGATCTGACGGCAGAAGAATCCTCAGCACTAAAAGCAGGTGACATTGGATTGCTGTACGTGCTGGGCGTTAACGGACAAATTCTTATGCACTTTGCGGCATTTTTGGGAATAGAGTGGTTCGACTATCTGCAACTGATGCGCGATGGTGTTAAAACCCATGGGCCGGTACGCGAAGGGGTGTACGCTATGACTGGTGGTGGAGACAGCTATACGGCCGAGGATAACAAATGAGCCTTGTATACGCAGGCGTTTGCAGCCACGCGCCGGGAATTACCGGTCGCGCAGACATGATCGAAGACACCGCACAGCGCGACCGCCTGTATGCTGCTTTTGCACAACAAAGAGAAGCCATAGCCGACTCCGGTGCCGAGGCACTGATTGTGGTGGCCGCTGAGCACTTCGCCAATTTCTTCATGAACAACATGCCCGCGTTTTGCATAGGCACGGGGGATTCCCACGAAGGTCCTATCGAAGATCCGGATTGGTTAAAAATCCCCAAGACTAGAATTCCGGGAAACGCAGACCTCGCCAAGCGGATCACCGAGCAGGTCATGCAAACGGTTGATCTCGCCTACGCCGAAGAATGGAAGTGTGATCACGGCATTATGGTGCCGCTGCACTTCCTAACGCCCGACTACAAATTGCCTGTTATTCCCATAAACATTAACTGTCAGGGGCCGCCGCTTACGCCGCTGGCTCGAACCTGGGCATTTGGCGAAGCGCTGCGAAGCGCTGCCGATGCCATGCCAGAGAAGATTGCCCTCATAGGTACGGGTGGCGTATCGCACTGGCCCGCAACACCAGACTCCGGAAAGATAAACGAAGCCTGGGATCGACAGTTTCTCGATCAGCTCAAGAATCAGGATAAACAAGCGCTGCTCGCCTACACCGACGAACAGACTTACAGCGAGGCCGGCCAGGGCGGGTTTGAAATACGTACCTTTATTACCGCCGCGGCCGCCGCGCAAGGCAAGGGCCACATCGACTTTTACGAACCCATACCGCTGTTTGCCGTGGGCTGTACTATTGGCAGCTTTAGGCTCAGGGCATAGCAATGACAAACCGCGACAGAGATAGCGCTAAATCGAAAGGAGCCGCCAACGGATTATTGCAACGCCGCGCTTTCTTGTCTGGCGCCGTTGCTGCTGGCACCGGGGCTCTCCTGGTTGCCACGCCAGAAGCGTCCGCCACTTCGTCTGCAGTTTCTCGATCACCGGGACAACCCATGCGCGGCTACGGCACACCAGCGAAGTTTGAAGCAGAGACCGTTCGTCAGCGCATTCGCTCAGCCCCCGGCACAACGGGTAGCGGCGCATCGGGCACGCCCTTGCAACACTTACGCGGCACTATTACACCCTCGGGTCTGCACTTTGAGCGCCACCACTCTGGCGTCCCCACGCTCGACCCCGACACCCACACATTGACCCTTACGGGCAAAGTTAAACAGTCACTGCGCCTAAACCTCGATACCTTGCACCGCTATCCCATGGTCACACGCACTCAGTTCCTCGAGTGTTCGGGCAATTCGGCTGTGTCACTTGCACCCAAACCCTTGCCCTGGGATTGCGCAGACATACACGGCCTTATCTCGGGTAGCGAATGGACAGGCGTACCGCTTAGCGCTCTATTAGAAGAAGCGGGTGTGGCCAAAGAACGTGAAAACGGCTGGGTGATTGCCGAAGGCGCTGATGCCGCGCGCATGAATCGCAGCATTCCAATGGCTAAGTGTCTGGATGACGCCATTGTGGCGCTGTATCAAAACGGCGAGCGCCTGCGACCAGAAAACGGTTACCCCATGCGCCTCTTCTTGCCAGGCTTCGAAGGCAACATGTCGATCAAGTGGCTGCATCGGCTAGAGGTAAGCGATGCCCCCGCCATGTCTCGTGAGGAGACCTCAAAGTACACCGACTTACGACCGGACGGCCGCGCCGGCGGTTTCAGCTTTGAGATGGGCGTGAAATCAATCATTACCAGCCCCTCGCCCGGACTCCAACTTAAGCAACGCGGCGTCTATCAAATCACTGGCCTCGCCTGGAGCGGCGCGGGCTCCGTGAGCCGGGTGGAAGTCTCTGCTGATGGCGGTAAGACCTGGACGGATGCCAGTTTCGAGTCACCTCCCACCTCGCTCGCACTTGCGCGATTCACAGCGGCCTTTGATTGGCAGGGCCAACCGGCGACTCTGCTTTCTCGCGCCACCGATAGCGCGGGTAAAACACAACCCACCCGCAACGCATGGATTGCCGCTAACGGATTGCAATCGTTTTATCACTACAACGCCATCCAACTCTGGCAGGTCGCAGAATCGGGTGAAGTTGCAAACGTTTATGCAGCCTAGAACCCGCCTCATAAAGCTATCGCTAAAGTACAGCCTGGTTTTATGCGCTGGGGTCTATCTAAACGCGTCAATCGCAACCGAAGCACCTGCCCCCGACAAGTACATTAGTCACTCCGATGCCATGGCTGGCAGCATCACTGTCTATCCAGACGGCCAGGGTTTACCCGCGGGCGCGGGCGATGCAAAGACCGGTAAAGCGCTGTATCAACAGCACTGCGCCGCTTGTCACGGCATCACAGGCACCGACTCAATAAGCACCGCACTCGTGGGCGGCACAGGCACGCTCACAACGGCCGAACCCATACGCACCGTGGGCAGCTTCTGGCCTTATGCCACCACGCTGTTCGATTACATCCAGCGCGCCATGCCCTACAACAGTCCAGGCTCTCTTGAGTTCGACGAACTCTACTCAATTACCGCCTACGTGTTGTTTCTAAATGAAATCGTCGAAGAAGATGCTGTTTTGAACCAGGACTCGCTCGCAGGCGTCGAGATGCCAAACAGGAACGGGTTCGACTGGCCTACGCCAGAAAGCTAGTTAATCAATCTATCGAGCTCATTATGGAAATGCTGCACCCGCATTTCGTCATCATTCAACCAGACGCTATCAAACCCCGCTGAGCCCATACCCTTTTGCACACCACCCAATAGCTCGATGTCCTGATCGATGGTATCGGTCATGGTTTTCTCGCCGGAAATAATGGCCAGATGATCAAACTCGTCGTGGACCGGACGCTCGTAGTTAGCATCGAGTTGCGTGCTGCCGAGCTCACTGGTGCGACCCGGGCCAACAATTTCCTCCGTCGCAGCTTGTGGATCACCTTCCTCACCTTCTTCACCTTCTTCAGCAGGGGAAGCAAAAGGCAAAAGCGTCATTTTATCGAACCGACACTTTTGTGGATCCTGACCATCAGGCCGCGCGCGCATTACCCAGCAATGCTCAGGCGTAAACGACAGAATAATGTTGGGAAACAGATTGAATTGCCACACGTCGGATAACTGATCATCACTGAACGCCGGATAGTCAATGCCCTTGGATAGACCCGCGTTACGTTTTGCGTTCTGTACCGCTTCGCGCACTTCCAGCACCCGACCCTGAAAGTCTTTGGGGTTAAGTCCCAGGCTCTCAAGCTGCGCCGTCTGAATATCGGTAGGCATGTCCGGCACGGGGAAGCGTGGATTTACCGTTGCACCCGGCACTTCCAGCCCTGTGTGCCCATTATCGAATAGATGCACCGTGTCGTTGCAGCAGTCGACCATGCGCTTATGTTGCGGGTGCAGAAAGTCAACGTGATACAGCTCGCTGAAGTTATCTACGATGGCCTTCCAGTTGCAGCGATGGGTCACCGTCTGATCCTCAACTAAGGTCATGTTGGCAAATCGATACGGCGCTAAATGCTCAACCAGCGGCCCAAGGTAGTCGAGTAAGGGCGGCGCATCATCGGCCAGACAGACAAACACAAACCCATCCCAGATATCGGTTCGCACCTTCTTCAGAGATCGTTCGTCACAGTCGACCCCTTGCGCAAAACGTTCTTCATAGGGCACCGACTTCAAACGACCATCAAGCTCATACGTCCAGGCGTGATACGAACAGCGAAAGCTGTTCGCGCTTCCCCGCTCATCGCTAACCAGAGTATTTCCCCGATGCTGGCAGACGTTGTAGAAGCCCTGCACGTCACCCTCAGAAGTTCTTGTCACAAGAATCTGCTCTCGGTCCATATCAAACACAAAGTAATCACCCGGCTTGCTCACGTCACTCGCAAGCCCCGCAAGCAGCCAGCAACGCCGCCACACGTTCGACCACTCAGTCTCCATGTAGGTTGGGCAGGTGTAACGATCAACGGCGTAGTTGCTGATCTTCTCGGGAGTCTGGGTGTGATTGATGATTCTTCGAGTCATAGTTTTCGCTCACCACATTTTGTCTTTGGCGTACTCGGCATAGCCGTCGTCATACGCCTTGGCATCAAACCCGTCCTGAACCTCGGCCACAAACTGGCCAGCAGTGGGTACATTCTGGGCCTTAAGGTCCTGCGACCAGAGCTTGCTGCGCATCAGTGCCTTCGCACACTGAAAGTAGGCCTCAAGCACGGTGATCACAATCACCGTGCGCGGTACTGCGGTTTCTCTAAACACTTCGGTAATTTCTGCATCCGCTGTGAGTACCGCCTGGCCATTAATGCGCACCACGTTGTTACAGCCCGGCACCATAAACATAAGGCTGACGCGGCCGTCGGTCACGATGTTCGAAAGCGTATCGAGCCGATTGTTGCCCCGCCAATCAGGTATCCACAGGGTTTTTGGATCGACTATTTTGGCAACCGGCCCCCGATCCCCCCGGGGACT
>CAZFIA010000223.1:0-5247 GCA_964519335.1 uncultured Pseudomonadales bacterium | reverse complement strand
GATGATTCTTTCGATAAACGGTGAGTCGGCGAGGGTATCCACCTCACCTTTCGGCACGTCGGATTCTGGGAGCAACACCACGGCGGGCTGTTCGATCGTGGTGACTTCGCTTCTTGAGGTGCTCTGGCCGTCTGTTTTGTGGTCGAGCAACTGCTGATCGGCCTCGTGCAGATCGTCGATCGTTGTTCGTAAGCTGATCAGTAAGTCTTGTGAATCAGCGAGGTTTGCGACGGTAATGCCGGCTTCTAGCTGCGTGAGCAAGTGCGGTAGTAGTGCTTCGCGTCGGTCAATGTCGCGCTCGTTCGTGAACGGTGCTGTGGCCCACAGCAGATCATCAAGCGTTTCGATGGCCTCGTTCCAGGGCTCGCTGTCGGTTCCCTGGGTTATAAACAGATAGACAAGAACTTTGCTCCAAGCTTCAGTAATAAAGCGTCCTGTCTCCGTCGGCAATTGCAGTCCTTGGCACCGCTGGTTGATAAGCGTCTGAACCGTCTTTTGTGCTTCTCTGGTTTTCGCCTTGCCCGCTGCAGTTTGGCACACACGCTGTTCAACCTGGTTGCGCTTCTGCTTCTCTTTGGTAACGAAGTGCCGGAGCTCGGCGATGAGATTGCTGAATAGTGTCAGATCTTCAGCAAACCCATCCATCACGCGGAGCACTATCGATTTAATTCTGTTGTAGGTCTCGTCGCGTTTTAGTTCGCTTGCGTGGTTCCAGCCAATGCCTGCTTCTGACAGTTCGTTGAGGAGTTGCCGTACTGGATGACTGGCGTTTGAGAACAGTGACTGATCCATGATGGCTACTTTGAGCACCGGGATTTGCATCCGGGCAATCAAGGACTTCATCGGGGTTGCGAGATGGGTGTCATCTAGAATGCGATCGAAGAGTAATTGAGTTAGATCGATCGCATCGTTGGTTTCCTGACTGCTGCTCGTTACGAGCGTACGGAAAACGATCGCGGCTTCGGGCTGTTCGAGGTCAAGCGGTTCCTCGTTCGATCTGCGCTGAATCTGTCCCAGGGCATGCAACAGCTCTGATGTTGATTCAAAAGAGTTCGATTCCTCTTCGTTACCCGGCTGACTGTTGGTGTCGAAGCTGGGCGCGACCAGAGAACCTGTATCGCGAGCCCCTCTGAGTAGGCCTTGTAGCTGCGCGAAATCACTAGAAACTGTTTCTGCACTGGTTGTTGCGATGGCGACATGGCGCTCGGCAATCCGCGTCTCTTCTATGGGTAGGCTGCGGTACTGGTCTGGATTTGAGTCCGTACCGGCGTGGGTCATATCCGGTAATACACCGGCATCGATCAGAACTCGATTAGCTCGGTCATAAACTTCTCCCAGATCTTCTGCGACGTACCGTTCAAACAGTTCAAGCAGCGTAAGCAGAACCTTCAGGTGTACATCCAGTGGTGCGAGTGCGGCCAGGAAATTTTGGTTCAAGCGCTGCGGCCCCAGAGGGTTTAACTCTGGCGCCAGGTCGTGCTCGCAGACTACCTCGAGTCGCTCATTCAACTGGGTAATTGCGCTGCGATGTCGCTCTGCCACAACGGCGCTAATTTTGGCCGTAGCTGCTGCGATCTCTCGTTCTTCGCTTGTGAGCTCGTCTGATGCGTCGGTATTAACCGCTTGGGGGCCGCTCTTGGCTTTGGACGCTTCGCGGTTCATAACGCCGCTCCATGACCTCGAGTACTGGTCGATACACTTCTGCTGGATGCTTGCGCGCTGCAAACGCACAATCCGCATTGAATCGAAGTACAGGCTTTGATCTACGTCGCTTGCTGCACGATCTGCCATCTCGAACAGGGCGTCGTCAGCGCTCTGAAACAGCGTGTGCAGACGTTTAGCCAACAGGCCTCGGGTGTCGTGCTTAACACTTTGCAATACAGCGGGAAGTGGAGCAGTTCGGGGGGCCGGGTTATCCAGTGGCTGGCTCAAGTTGGTATCCCTGCGGCAACAAAAATGGTGGTGTTGCCTATTAGATCACTGGGCTTTATCTGACTCTGAGCATTAGGTCTCAGTCGAAGACCCTCGGGACCTCAGGAGTGTTTTTGGCTAGCGAGCAAACGCATGGGCGTGGTAGTCGCGCCAGTCAACAATATCAGTGGCAGCCCCTGACTTAAGCTGAACACCAACAAACCATAGCGGGGCGCCAGATTCGTCGACGTCAGAGGTGGGGCGGCTCCAGCGGACCTCGCCTGCCAGAAAAAACTTGCCCGGACGACTGGCTACATCTACCCAGAGGTCTAGCAAAGCACCCACAGGGACTTGAGTGGTCGTTTGAAACTGAATGCCGCCCACTGACATATTCACTGCACGGCACGACAGAGTCGAACCTACCAGTTCTGGGTCATCCGCGGTAAGCACTACCTGTGTAAATAGCCGGTCGCTAGAGTCGACTCGGGTGTGCAGACGCTTATCGCTGTGTGCTGCGGCTGCAAGCGGCGCACGCGCCTGCATTCGCTCTCTGGCGCTCGCCAGCTCGATAATGTTACTTGTTGTCCCGTTGGTCCCTTTCATGATCACCTTGCCCACTTGATTGTCATGCGAACCCTCTCTCCGGGTCCGTCGTTATGCTGTCCACCTGCGCATTCAATGTGTGCAGTGTGGCAACAGGGGGTGTGCAGCAGTCCACAGCACTTTCCCCATTTCTTCCTGGAAATTCTTCACGGAATCTCTTCATGGAAGACATTCCAGAATCATGCCAACAGGCCTTGGGGGCAGTAAAGTGATAATTTTCAATAAGATGCGAATAAAAGCTAAATTTAGGTTGCAAATTATCTCTGCCTGATTTACACACCAAACAGGTGCTCAGGTGACTATTTCTGTCGCCCCGAGCAGCCAAGGTCACTCTATGACTGCTTTCATGTAAAATCCGTGCGCCGTGACACAAACCGCTCGAACCCCTCGCCAAACCTTCAAAAATGTCCTCGCTGACGCCTGGCGACGTACTGGGGCCTTTCTTTGTGTCGGGCTCGACCCATTGCCGGAGCGCCTGCCGGCGCATCTATTCACGAGCCCCACTGATGTGGGATCCGGTGGTGCCCAGTCGGTTCAGCCGGGCAGCGATAATGTCCTGCAAGCGGTCGAGCGTTTTTGTCGTGGCATTGTGGATGCCACCGCAGACTCTGTCTGTGCGTTTAAACCTCAGTTTGCCCATTTTGCAGCGCTAGGCTGTGAGGGGGTGTTGCAGGATCTGATTAGCTACATTCACACAAGTTATCCCGGCGTCCCTGTGATCCTGGACGCAAAACGAGGGGATATTGGCAGCACCGCCGATCGCTACGCGATAGAGGCCTTTGAGCGTTACGATGCGGATGCGGTTACCGTCAATCCCTGGCTCGGGCACGAGGGATTGCAACCCTTCCTGAGCTACAGCGATCGCGGCACTATCGTGTTGTGTCGCACGAGCAATGCCGACAGCTCTTGGCTGCAAACTGCAGGAGAAGGCGACGATCAACCCTATCTGCGGATCGCGCGTGCGGCGAGAGACTGGAATCAGAACGGCAACGTATTGCTGGTAGCGGGAGCGACTTACCCTGAGGAGCTGGGTGCGATCCGACAGGCTGCGGGTGATGATGTTGGGCTACTTGTGCCCGGTATTGGCGCGCAGGGTGGTGATCTTGCGGCGGCGTTTCGTCAGGGGGCAAGGCGAGATGGGTTTGGACTGGTGGTTAACAGTTCGCGGGCGATTATTTATGCAAGCGCTGGCGAAGACTTTGGCCAGGCCTCAAGTGCGGCTGCGCAGGAGCTGGTGATCGAGATGCGTGAGTTGATAAAAGGCGCTAACTAAACTCGCACCAGATCGGGCAATGATCTGAGGGTTTTTCCGCCGCCCGCAACTCGTAGTCTATACCCACGCCAACCAGCCTCTTCATTAGCGGGTTGGTGGCGAGAATCAGATCGATTCGTAGTCCGCGTCGGGGTTCACGATCGAAACCCTTGCTGCGGTAGTCAAACCAGCTGTACAGGCGATCGCTATCGCTGGTCTGCTCGGCGTAGGTATCGCGCAGCCCCCAGTCAAATACCTTCTGCAGCCATTCGCGTTCCTCGGGTAAGAAGCTGGCCTTGCCCGTACGCAACCAACGCTTTTTGTTGTCCTCACCAATGCCAATATCAATGTCTTGCGCCGCGACGTTCATGTCGCCGACCACTAGAATATTGTCCTTGGGGCTTAGCGATTCGTTCAGCATCTTCAGGATGTCGGCATAAAATTCTGATTTGCAGGGAAATTTGGTTGGGTGGTCGCGGCTGTCACCCTGCGGGAAATAGCCGTTAAGTACCCGAAACTCCAAGCCGCCAACCCGGTAGTCGGCGCTGATCAACCGGCGCTGCTGATCTTCTTCGCGCCAGGGCACGCCGTAGATTGTGTTCTCGGGTGCTGTTTTCGACAGCAAGGTAACGCCGTAGTGGCCTTTTTGGCCAAAGGTCTCGATGAATGGATATCCGGCATCCCGTACGGCGTCGTAGGGAAAGTCTTCGTCGACCACTTTGCATTCCTGAATGGCTACCACATCCGGTGCGTGGACTTCGTCGAGCATTTTCAGCTGGTGCAGTCGGGCTCGAATGCCGTTTACGTTGAACGACACGATCTTTGCTTTGGTTTTTTTTGCGGCAGCCATTAACAGGTGCTTACCTTATGTTTCTAGTTAGTGGTCATGAGCTGAGCGAAAGTTTAGCAGGGTTGGGCGAAATACAAGGCGGCCAGGCTCCCGGCGGATGGACTAGCTGATAGACTAATGACTTGACGAAATGCCGGTAGACCATTCCCGTGATTCCAGATGCGGTCCTACACAAATATACCGAGTTGTTGGCTCAGCAACCGGTAAACCCAACAGAGCTTGCACTGCTCGTCAGCCTCGACGCCCAGCTGTTATCGCGCTGGTGTCGATTGCTCAACTGCAAAGCATCACCTGCTGCGCTGCTCGACGCAATTACTGATCTTGATCCCAGTGTTGTTCCCAGTCTGGGCCTGGCCATAGCCATCGCCGTTATGCCGCAGGGTGAGGCACCCCGCATGAGCCTTGATGACTGGGGGGGGCGACTAGCAAACTCGGTGCTTGGTGAGCTGTTGGCAAGCCCCAAGCAAGGTCTTGATGCCGGCGGTGTTCGCTTGCAGTGCTTGCTGGGGCTTGCAGAGATTCCTGCCGTTGATGACCCCTTAGCTGCAGAAATGTTCGAGTTTCGGGGCGAAGCTGCGGAGTATCTGGTTGATGCGCATCCACTGGTACAAATTTTCAGCATTGTGGAGTC
>CAZFIA010000222.1:0-5251 GCA_964519335.1 uncultured Pseudomonadales bacterium | reverse complement strand
TTAACTACCTAGAGATATGGAACACCCAATGGATCTGTCAGCACTACTGGATCAAGTCATTCGTTCAGGAAAGGAACTGGTTGAAACAGCCGAGTCGAAGGGCCGCGATCTGGCAAGCTCCGGCAATTCAGCCTTCGAAGAGTTTGCTGAAGAAAAGCTGGGCATAGACGCCAATTCAGACGCTGGCACTGCAGCAAAAGGCGCAGCCGCCGCGGCCGCCCTGTTACTGCTGTTTGGCACCCGAGGCGGACGAGCGGTAACGGGCAGTGCGTTACGGCTGGGTAGCCTCGCAGCCCTCGGCGGACTCGCCTACAAGACCTTTCAAGATTGGCAGGCCAATCAGATTGGTGACTCAGGCTCCGCTGGCTTACCTGTGGGCGAACTCACTGGGCCTGCCGCTGAGGCCCGCTCGCAACAGTTATTGCTCGCGATGGTTGCCGCTGCAAATGTGGATCGACAAATCTCTTCTGAAGAGCGTGAGCGCATCGGTGACCGGCTTAAACAAATCGACCCGAGCGCAGATGTCGAGAGCTTTATCGGCAACGCAATGGCGGCACCCTTGTCGGTTGAAGCATTGGCCGCACCGGTAGATTCGCCAACCTTCGCCGCCGAAATGTATTTGGCTGCGGCAACGGTGCTAAATGACAAACGCCCAGGCGATAGCGAATGGCTGGCGAATTTTGCGAACGCACTGGAGTTGGATGCTCAGCTTGCTAAAGATCTGCTGAAGGGGCTGGAATAGCCAAACCTTCAGCAAATTTGGGGTTAGGCCGTTTTGGGATGCAGCTTAACGTTCATCTCAGTAATGCCGCGCACGAAATTTGATTTCAATCGCTTCGGCTGACCCACAACTTCTACATGGTCAAAGCGCTTCAGGATTTCTTCCCAAACAAGGCGCAGCTGCATTTCCGCCAATCGGTTGCCCATGCAGCGGTGCACACCAAAGCCAAACGAAATGTGCTGGCGCGCACGGTCTCGGTCTATCAAGAATTCGTCCGGTCGATCGATGCGCGACTCGTCTCTGTTACCTGAGACATACCACAGCGCTATCTTGTCGCCTTTCTTTATCTGCTTGCCGCGAAACTCTACATCTCGCGTTGCCGTTCGACGCATGTGCATTAAAGGCGTCTGATAACGAATAATCTCTGACACCATGTTGGGGACAAGCGTGGGATCTGCGCGCAACTTGCTGTACTGCTCGGGGTGCTCGTTGAGCATGAGTACCCCTCCCGAAATAGAATTGCGGGTGGTGTCGTTGCCACCAACGATGAGCAAGATCAGATTGCCCAGAAACTCCATAGGATCCATTTCTTTAAACGCTTTTGAGTGCGCCATAAGCGTAATGAAGTCGAATTTTCCTTCGGGCGATTGTTCTGAGCGTTCCTTCCAAAGGCCAGTGAATACTTCGAGGCATTCGGTGAGAGCCTCCTGACGCTGTTCTTTGGTGATGCTGTCATCGCCCGCAATCTCAGGCGATGCGGTAGCCATATCAGACCAAAAGGTAAGCTTGCGTCGGTCTTCAAACGGGAAATCAAACAGCTGAGCGAGCATCTGGGTGGTGAGCTCAATAGACACCCGGTCAACCCAATCGAAGGATTCGCCAACGGGAAGGTCATCCATGATCCGGCCGATGCGTTCGCGAATGATCGGTTCCATCTTGGCCAGACTCTGGGGCGCAACCGATGGGGTAACGGCCATGCGTTGTGCATCGTGCTTGGGTGGATCAGCGGCTATGAACTGCTCAACGGTAAACTCTGGATCTTGATCGCCCAGCACGATGGCGGGAAAAGAGGAGAAGGTTTTGGTATCTCGTTCGATCTCCATGATGTCGGCGTAGCGCGTGATCGACCAATAAGGGCCAAAGTCGCTCTCGGCGCAATAGTGCACTGGATCTTCTTCGCGCAAGCGCTTGAACATCGACCACTGGATGTCGTTCTCGTAAAGCGTAGGATCAGACGGATTGAGCTGATCGAGTGGCGTTTCCGACATCTGGTCTAGTCGCATTTCCGCCATGAGATGCCTCTTTTTTTACAGGTTACCTTGGAGAGTATCAGGCATCGCCTCCCCTGGCACTATCGCGCCTCTATGGCCAATTACGGCGCCAGCAAGGGCGTGCCCGTTCTGAACCGCCGACAGCGTATCGAGCCCCTTTGAGCGGCTCGCGAGGTAGGCCGCATTAAAGGAGTCGCCTGCAGCGGTGGTATCAACCACGTCCACTTGCAAGGCCGGCACCTGCACTTTGTCGCCCGCGGAAAGTAACAGACAGCCTTCGTTGCCATCCTTAACTACAATTTCCTGTACGCCGCTCAACTGTAACCGTTCAACAATAGAGTTGGGTTCGGTACCACCAAACAAATGGTATTCATCATCCGCCGTGGATAGCGCGATATCGGTGTGTGCATACATCTGTTCGTAGACGGTTTTGGCAGTAGCGGCATCCGACCACAGCGCTGGCCGGTGATTGCTATCGAAGGCTACAGAGCCTCCTCCGCTGCGGTAGCTTTTTAAAAACTCAAACAAAGCCGAGCGCGAATCAGCATTCATTAGGGCGAGCGTAATACCTGACAGGTACAAAAGCTCCACATTGGCGGTTGCATCCACCAGCAATTTGGTTAGCAGAGTCGGGCTCTGTAGAAGCGCACGCGCGGGAGAGTTCTCGCGCCAATACACAAAGGATCGTTCGCCCTGCTCATCGACCTGAATCAAGTACAAGCCTGGAGCCCCACCGGGCTCGCGTCGAACCCACTCACAGCCCACGCCTTCCGCCTGCCACCGATCGATCATCCAACTGCTAAGTGCATCGTCACCAAGTGCAGTTAGATAATTCACCGTCCCACCCATACGGGCAAAATACACGGCGGTATTCAGAGTGTCTCCGCCGTAAGACATTCCCGCCGGCACCTGGCTACCGGTCAGGCCTTCGGCGCTAACTTCCAGCATGCATTCGCCGAGAACACACATTCGCGAGCTCACAATCTTACTCCGTTTCGATGAGTGCTAGTTAACTCTAGGAGAAGATCGTTCCACCATTGATATCGATGCTCGCACCATTCAGAAAACTGGATTCAGCGGACGCTAGGTAAGTGACCAGGTCAGCGACCTCTGCAGCTTCGCCTTCACGGCGCAGCGTGGTGCCCGCAGCAACGTTCTTACGAACTTCATCTTTGGTAAAGGTGTCGTGGAAAGTGGTATCAATCATTCCAGGGCACACGCAGTTAACGCGAACGTTGCTAGGTCCAAGTTCCTTAGCCATCGCGCGCGTAAAGGTCATAACCGCACCTTTAGACGTGGCGTAGGCCGCCGCCCCAGGTCCGCCGCCGTCTCGTCCCGCCTGAGAGGCGAGATTGACGATGCTGGAACCGGCTTTCATCTTTGGCGCAACCGCTTTTGTTGTGAGAAATGTGCTGGTGACGTTTAGCTTCATCACGTGCTCGAAGAATTCTTCATCCATCTCTGCGAGCGGTTTGCGAGCAACGAGCCCACCGACCACATTAACCAGAATATCTATCGAGCCACCGTAAGTGGACTCAGCCGCAGCGACCAGTTTGTCGATGTCAGCCTGCACCGTCATATCGCCTTTAACCGCGATAGCTTTGCCGCCATTGGACTCTATCGCCTTAACAGTATCGGCGCCGTTAGCTTCGTTGTTGCAATAGTTCACAACAACCTTGGCCCCTGCCGCGGCAAGTTTCTCCGAAACCGCGCGCCCGATATCTCTGGCACCGCCTGCGACGATAGCAACTTTGTTTTCTAAACTCATACCGATAACCTTTTTCCATTCAATGGTCGAAACAAATTAGTTAGTGGCCCAACGCTTGAGCCAACAACTTACGAAACTGTGTTATATGTGGCCCGCTTGAGTGGTTGTATATTCCCGCACAAGACCCAAACCGAAAGCACACTCAGTATGGCGAGCGCTGCACCCACAGCAAAGGCGGGTGCGTAGCTGTTGACTGTGATAACGGGTATAAGGAAGTTAAGACCTACTACCGCAAGCTTTGCGGCTGTTCCCGCAAACCCGGCCAACGAGCCGACAGACTGGCCGCTGTAAAAATCGCTGGGCAGGGTCTGAATGTTACCCACTGCCGTTTGGAAACCGAACAAGATGGCGGCCATTAATAGAACGGCTATCAACGGGCTTGCGGCCTTGATCGTTAACAATAAAGACACCAGCATAATGAGCCCGCCGAGCCCAATAACAAATTTTCGTGTCTTGTTAACTGTCCAGCCAGACTTGATTCGGTTTTGCGCCAGCAATCCGCCAAACCATGCCCCAAACATTGCACCCACATAGGGTACCCAGGCGTACAGGCCAATCTCCTTAACCCCAAAACCGTAGGTTTCCGAAAGATAGAGTGGCAGCCAACCTACAAATAACCACCAGATGGGGTCTAGAAAGAAAGAAGCCAATATGACTCCCCAGCTTTCCTTCCTGGAGAGAATTTCACCTGAAGTGGGTGCGTACTCGGCGACCTCATTGGTCGTTTGATCGCGCTGACCCGTAAGAATGTACTCGCGCTCTTCATCTGATAACCAGGGATGGCTCTCGGGACCAGATTTATAAACGATGAGCCAGGGAATCAGCCACAGAAGTCCAAGCGCACCCACTGCGATAAACGTTGCCTGCCAACTGTCAAAGAACACAAACAGGTACGCAATAATGGGCGCTGAAACTATACCGCCAATAGCCGCACCTGAGTTGAAGATGCCTTGCGCCAGGGCACGCTCATTAATTGGAAACCACTCGGCATTGGCTTTGGTCGCTCCCGGCCAGTTACCGGCTTCAGAAACACCAAGCAGTCCGCGAAAAAGAGCGAAGCTAGCGAACCCGCTGGCCAGTGCGTGCAGCATGGTGGCCACCGACCACACGGTGATCGAAAGAACAAAACCCAAACGTGTGCCGATCCAATCGAAGATCTTGCCGAAAATACTCTGGCCGAACGCATAGGCGAACGTAAACACATTCAGAATAATCGCGTAATCGGTTTTGGTTAAGCCAATGTCTTGAGAGATTTCTGGCCACAAAAAGCCAAGCGCACCCCGATCGATGTAGTTAATTATTGTCGCTAGCGCAACCAGGCAAACGATGGCCCAACGAAAATTACCGTGCATCATGAATCAGCGTCCCTATGCAAAACATCGACAAAACCCTGCCAAAGCCACTCACGACCATCTTCTATAGCCTTGTGCTGCCCATCAGCCGCTGGATCGTTTGAGATAGCGACGGTGAGTTCTGCGCCATCGCGCAGTT
>CAZFIA010000221.1:2509-5332 GCA_964519335.1 uncultured Pseudomonadales bacterium | reverse complement strand
CTAAAAGATCCGCTCAGCGGTCATCTGGATCGTATTCAGATTATCAAAGGCTGGTTAGATGCGGACGGCAACACCCACGAAAAAATATTCGATGTTGCGTGGAGTGATCCGGCCAAGCGAAAGATAGATAAAGACGGCCGTCTCGCACCTGTTGGTAATACGGTTAATGTCGCTGACGCTACCTGGCAAAACAGTATCGGAGACGCAGAACTAATAGCGCATTGGCAAGATCCGCAGTTTGATGCATCGCAACCTGCGGTTTATTACGTGCGCGTGTTGGAGATACCTACACCGCGATGGACCGCGTACGATGCAAAGTACTTTGGAGATAAACCCGGGGCAGAGACTAAACTAACGCTGCAGGAACGAGCGTATACCTCCCCGATTTGGTACGCCCCCCCTTTAGTGACTGTAAATAGATAAAGAATGTAGATAGATAGAGAATAAAATGACCGCAGTAATTGACACCAACCTTCTGAATGCTGATCTGATCCCCTCGCTCGGCGGCCCCCCTCACGAACTCTTCGATCTCTGGCGTCGTGAAGATCCGGTGCATTGGAATCCACCCACCGATAGCTACGAAAGCCCCATGCCGGGTGCTTCCGTAAAGCAGGGCTTCTGGGTGCTAACCCGTTACCAGGATGTCTATGAGGTATCACGCAACCAGGAGCTGTTTACGTCGCATGACGGCAGCCCAATCATTTGGGACTTCGAACCGCAGCAGCTGGCTATTCAACAAGCAAGCCTTATGGGTATGCAGCCGGCGAATCACGCGGCGCTGAAGAGACTGGTTGTGCCCTCGTTTAGCCCGAAAGAACTGCAGGCCTTTTTTCCGGAAGTCGACCAACTGGCGAAAGAGATTGTCAGTGATGTCGCACCCGCGGGCGGTTGTGAATTTGTCTTTGATGTAGCGTCCAAGCTACCGGTGTATACCTTTTGCACCCTGATGGGTATTCCAGAGTCGCTCCATCAAAGAGTGTTCGAGTTAGGCAATGCCGCCGCCGACACTGAGAATCCGAACCGCAGCACCCAAACCGAATCTGCGCCAATGCAGTTGATGACCATTGCAGCAGAGCTCACGCAGCAAAAACTCAAAGAACCCGACAATTCGATGCTAAGCCGCCTCATACATGGCGAAGTAGAAGGTCAGAAGCTCGATCAGCTCAGCATCAATATGTTTTTTGTCACGCTTTCTATTGCCGGACATGAGACGACAAGAAGCACGGCTACTCATTTTGTTCGGTTAATGAATGAGCATCCTGATCAGTATGAGCTGTTGCAATCTGACATTGATAAATACCTCCCTAATGCTATTGAAGAGGTTCTGCGGTTTTCACCGCCGGTGATCAAGTTTCGACGCACGGCTACTCAAGACACAGACATTGGCGGCTATCCGATCAAGCAGGGCGACAAGATCTATTTGTCGTATCCAGCTGCCAATCGCGACCCGGAGGTTTTCGATGATCCGAACAAGTTTGATATCACGCGCGAAAACGCCAACAAGCATCTGTCGTTTGGTACGGGCCCCCACGTCTGCCTGGGCGCGCGACTTGCCCGGTATCAGTTACAAGCGCTGCTAAGAGAGATTGTCACCCAGTTGCCTGATTTAAAACCAACAGGTGAGAATGAGATGCTACAAAGCATCTGGTTCAACGCCATCATAAAGATGCCGGTGAAATACACCGCTGGTTCGTGAAGGACGTTCAGGTTCTAATTGTTGGCGCCGGTCCTATTGGCCTGACCGCCGCGATTCTCCTGAAACAGCAGGGTATTGATGTTCTTGTAGTAGACCGCAAAGAGGCGTTTGATACCCATCCCCGGGCACGATTCCTTGATTCTTGCACGCTCGAACTGTTTCGCCAGATGGGCGTTGCGGATGCGGTCGAAGCAACGGGGATTGGTCCGGCGTGGACTGAGACCGTGAAGTGCTTCACTACCCTTAGCGAGGAACCTATCGCAGATGTTCCCAGCCCCGAGTTTCACTCGGTAGCCCGGCCACTGACACCTCAAGTGCCGGTCATGAGCAGCCAAGACCTGGTTGAACCTATTCTAAACAAGCGTGCTCGAGCACTGGGTGTGAAAGTTAAACTTTCGCAGACGTTCAAGTCATTAGCCGAAGTTGAAAATGGCTGTGTCGTTGATTTGGATGACCAAACCCTGGGTGAGCCTTATGCAGTCTTTGCGGAATACGTGATCGGTTGTGACGGCGGCAACAGCAGGGTGCGTGCGTCTATTGGTTGTCAGCTCGAAGGCGAGGTGCGCGATACCTTTTACCGTGATGTGTTGTTTCACGCAGACCTGGATCCCTGGATCACCGATCGCGGCAACCAGGCCTCACTTTTGTGGGTAGCTCACGGCAAAGGGTCTGGCACCTACCAGCCGCTGGACGGTAAGCAACGATTTCGCGCCCAGATCGCTGGTTTAGAACCCTCGACAGAATACGATGATGATTTCTTCAAAGATTGGATCAAAGCCTCTCTTGGAACGGAAGTTGACCTGCCCATCGAAATATTTAGCAAGCTAAAGTGGCGAGTCAGCTCTCGGCTCGCGAATCAATTTGGTGTTGGACGGGTTTTCCTGGCAGGCGATGCGGCGCATCTGTTTGCGCCGACGGGCGGTATGGGTATGAACACGGCCTTCGCGGGTGCGAGAAATTTGGCCTGGAAGTTGGCCTACGTTCTGAAACAATATGCACCGCGATCGATCCTTGATAGCTACCATTCAGAATGGAAACCCCAGGCGCTGTGGCGGTCCGAAGTCGCGCTCGAAAACCACGATCACATCACTCGTGTTTATCGCGCGCACTTTTCTGGCGGAGACCTT
>CAZFIA010000221.1:0-2409 GCA_964519335.1 uncultured Pseudomonadales bacterium | reverse complement strand
AAACCACGATCACATCACTCGTGTTTATCGCGCGCACTTTTCTGGCGGAGACCTTCAAAGCGCACTGTCCAGGTTTCAGCAATACACCGACTATCCCGGCGCTATTTTTGGCTACGAAATAGAATCAGACCTCATTCAACAAGACAGCAATCCCGCGCCGCGTGTAGACAATCGCATTCGCCAGCACATTGCTGTTGTGCGCTCCGGTCGCCGCCTGCCGCACATATGGTTAGACACAGCCCAAACCGAATCCGTAATTGACTACTGCGGTGTTGACTACTGTGTTCTGCTTGGGCCTGAGGCTACCGACGAGTGGCGCCAGCAGATTGAACAGATGGCCGCTAGCAAATGGCCCCTACGATGCGTAAGCCTTACGGCCGCGCAAGTTGCGGGCTCACCGCTTGCCAATGAGGCGGTTGTGATTGTCAGGCCAGATCTGATCGTTGCAGCCCGTGTGGGCGTTGGCGAAAGCCTGGTGCCAGAGCGCTTGCTGGAGGGCGTATTACCTTTTGCTGAGGCCGGCTAGCGACCGCCGCATGCTCCGCTTTCATCATCGATAGGCTCGCGATTGTCATATTGTTGTGAATTTGGCGATTTGAGTATTCGTAGTTAAGGAAATTGATTAGAGTGCGCGAGACGGTGGGTGTCAGTCCATCTTCATGAACCAAAAGCCCTTTCGCGATGGTCCATACAACACACTGTGACTAAGCCTTTTAAGACGCATTGGTACAATCGCAAACCAGTGGCCTGGGTTGCGCGGAACCCCCTTCGGGATGCGGGCACCCAGGAGTCTCCCGAGTGTATTCGCCTCAAAGTGGTGCAGGGGCACACCCCGTCGCAACAGCCCCCAGTAAGAATCTTTGTAGGCACTGAACCCGGCCAATATCGGGCAACACGTGCCCTTGTTTGGTCAATCATGAAAGTTCGTGATCCTGCCCGGGTTTATGAGATCTATCTGATGATGGAACTTGCAAGCATCGAACGCGATGACTGGACCACGGGGTTCACCAACTATCGCTATTTGGTGCCGCATCTTGCCGGCGGCGCTGGTCGCGCGATTTACAATGATACCGATCAGATCTACCTGAGTGATCCCGCTGAAATATTTGATATGGAGATGCACACCAAGGCGGTGCTCGCTATCTCTCCGCAAGAAAACTCTGTGATGCTCATTGATTGTGAACTGGCTGCACCGCTCTGGACCGCAGATGATGTTCGTGCAGGCCACAAGCACGATCATTTCAAATCGATCATGATCGAGAACCAGCGTGTGGGCGAATTGCCCGGGGTTTGGAATTCACGTGATGGTGAACATGCAATAGAAGACGTTAAGTGTCTGCATTTCACCACGCTCTACAAACAACCCTGGAAACCGTTTCCCGATCGGCTTAGGTATCAGACCAATCCGTTGGGCTATGTGTGGCGTAACCTAGAAGCCGAGGCCGATGCCGAAAAATTTCTGATGTTCAATCGCTGTACGCCGAGTGTCGAGTCGCAGCAGCTGATTGCTCTTTACGAAATGATGCACGGCGATGAACTTCAGGCTGCGGAAGCTAATCCAGATGTGCCCAGGCCATTCCCTGGCGGTCGATTACCGAAGCACACTGCGGCAATAGCTGAGTTGATTGATCAGCATGGCGCCCAAACCCTATTGGACTACGGTGCCGGAAAGGCTGGCTCCTATTGTCCTGCGAAAGACTCCGAAAATGAGCCCGCCCTTCGTAATCATCCGGCCTGGCCCGGTGTTTCAGTGCACTGCTATGACCCGGGTTATGCGCCGTTTAACAGACTGGATACCGGGCCGTTCGACGGCGTGATCTCAACGGATGTGGTTGAACACGCAGCCCCCTTTGATGTTGCGTGGATTCTGGATGAGATGTTTGCGCGTGCCAGTGCCTTTGTTTATGTCGTTGCCGCCTGCTATCCGGCAAAAAAATCTCTGCCTGGCGGACGCAATGCACACACCACACTGCAGCCACCCCATTGGTGGCACCAGCAAGTGTCTTTAACGGCCAAACGATATCCGCAAGTTGACTGGGTTTTGGTTTGTGAAGTTAAGCCAGCAGTCGGGAAGAAGAAGCGGCTCCTGTTTAATCAGGCTTCGGGTTGTCCCCTTGAGTAACCCCTTGCTATGAATTCAGCAAACAACTCGGCCACGAATCTAGCCAACGAAGTTTGGGTGTTAACCGGCGAAAAAGCGGGCGACAACGATCAGGCGGTTGAGCTTGCACGTTCCCTGGATTGTCGGTGTCGCGTTGTGAAACTCAGCTACAACCAGGGTTTTAGATTACCCAATGCGCTTCTAGGGGCTGCCACCTGGACACTTCGCGATGGGCGCAACAAACTCAAGGCAGGTGCCTTGAGTTTGTTGCGCCCATCGCGAAGTGTCCAGGTGGCAGCCCCTAGAAG
>CAZFIA010000220.1:2506-5384 GCA_964519335.1 uncultured Pseudomonadales bacterium | reverse complement strand
GATTTTTTGGCCAGGTAGTTATCAGTTTCCAGCGAAAAACCTTTGCTGTGTCTGCTCCAGCGCCGTTCGCGCCGCTTGCGCCACCTGAACCACCCTCAGCACAACCACCAAGCACCATCAATAAGGTGGTTATTAGACCTGCAAACAACACCCGGGCGTGCTTGTCGAAAAATCTCATTACTCCATTGCCTCCAGATTGGCATAGCTCAGCATCAGACGTTTCTCGCCTGCTGCATCAAAATTTACCTTAACCACCGCACGATCCCCCTGACCTTCACTGCCTAAAACCACACCCTCGCCAAATTTGACATGGCTAACGCGCTGCCCAATGCGTAATGGCGCGTTGTCCTCTTCCATAGCGGCACCATTACCCAGCCGAGAAAACCGGGCCGGAGCAATCGGCCGCGATACCGCACCACGCAAGCGCACCTCTTCGACCAGTTCTTTGGGCAACTCCGCCACAAAGCGTGACGGCCGATTGTAGGTGTCGCTACCGTGCAGTCGTCGTGTTTCGGCGTAAGTGATATAGAGCTGACGCATGGCTCGCGTGATACCCACATAGGCAAGACGCCGCTCTTCTTCGAGTCGCGTCGGATCTTCCGCCGACATGCGGTGCGGGAACAGGCCTTCTTCTACACCAACCAGAAACACCAGCGGAAACTCGAGGCCCTTGGCGCTGTGCAAGGTCATGAGCTGCACGCAGGCCCCGTCGTCTGCTTGATGATCACCCGCATCGAGCGCTGCCTGATCCAGAAACTCGTCTATCACCGACATCTCTTCGCCATCAGCGTCGTCTTCAGGGCCGTTAACGGCCGGAAACGACAGATCACCGCTGAATTCTCGACAAGCGCGAATGAGTTCTTCCAGGTTTTCTTTACGCGCGAGCCCGCGTTCGCCACGTTCTTTGCTATGAAACTCCATAAGCCCGGATTCTTCGACACACAGTTGCGCAATCTCGTGCAACGGCAGGGTGTCGAGACCGTCTGCAATGTGCTCAATAAGGGTGATGAAATCGACAATGCCCTTGGCGGCCTTACCTTTGAACACGCCGTCAGCCGTGCCGTCTTTGGCCGCCTGCCACAGCGATACGCCCCTGGAACGCGCGATGTCACGAATGGTTTCAAGGGTTTTGTCACCCACACCCCGGGTGGGGGTATTGATAACCCGCTCAAACGCAGGATCAGAATGCGGCAACACGGTAAGACGCATGTATGCCATGGCATTGCGAACTTCAGCGCGTTCGAAGAACCGCAAGCCGCCATAAATGCGGTAGGGAATCTGCGTGCGCAGCAAGGCTTCTTCCAACACCCGCGATTGAGCGTTTGAGCGATACAACAGCGCGCACTCATCGGGACTTCCGCCGCCATCTACCCACTGGGAGATGCGATCTACCGCAAATCGAGCTTCATCGAGATCGTTAAAGCCAGAATAGAGCTTGATGCGTTCGCCTTCTTCCCCATCGGTCCAAAGCTGTTTACCCATTCGACCCGTGTTGTGGTTAATGAGCGCGTTCGCTGCAGACAATATGGTGCTGGTCGAACGATAGTTCTGTTCCAGCCGAATCAGCTTTGCGTCAGCAAAGTCTTCATTGAACTTGTGAATGTTCTCGATACGCGCACCGCGCCAGCCGTAGATCGACTGATCATCATCACCCACCGCCATCAGATGGCCCGTTCGACCCGCAAGCACACGCAGCCAGGCGTACTGAATACGGTTGGTATCCTGAAACTCATCCACCAGCAGTTGCGAGAACCGATCTTGATAGTGGGCAAGCAGCTCAGGTTGTTCGAGCCATAGCTCATGGCTGCGCAGCAAAAGTTCTGCAAAGTCCACCAGCCCGCCCTCGCGGCACAGACGTTCGTAGGTCTCGTAGATTTTCCGCTGGGTGATCTGATACAGATCTTCACCCACCGGCACATCTTTTACGCGCAGCCCTTCGTCTTTTTGTGAGTTGATAAAACTCATAGCCTGGCGCGGCGGCCATCGCTCGGGGTCGATGTCCATCGACTTCATGATGCGCTTAACCAGCCGCAACTGATCGTCGGCGTCGAGAATCTGAAAGTTCTGTGGCAGTCCTGCAGCATCCCAATGCCGGCGCAGCAATCGGTGAGCAATGCCGTGGAAGGTGCCCACCCAAAGGCTGCGCGACGGGATGTCGAGCAGCTGCTCGACCCGGCCGCGCATCTCCGAGGCCGCCTTGTTAGTAAAGGTGACCGCCATAATGCCGTAGGGCGAAATGTTCTCAGCCTGCACCAGCCAGGCGATTCGATGCACCAGCACCCGGGTCTTGCCGCTGCCCGCCCCGGCGATGACCAGAGAATTACCCAGCGGCGCCATCACAGCTTCGCGCTGTGGGTCATTTAAACCATCGAGAATATGGGTAACATCGTCGTTCAAGTAAGGGGGCGTCCAAAAAAACTACTGTTCAGACGCACAGTGTACTCCAGAGGTGCCCGATGGCCGCATTCAACTACAAAAATTCTGTCTACCCCATTCGCGACGATCTGGTAGACGCTTATCGGGGGTTCTGGTCGCGGCTCGCTCGTCCCGGCAGCTGGTGGACCGGCGAACAGCGCATCGCAATCGCCGCCGAATCGCGCGCCGCCCTCGACTGCCCCTTGTGCGCTACTCGCAAAATAGCACTAAGCCCCTACACGCAGGAGGGTGAGGAAGATGGCGAACACACAAGCAATCCAGAGTATTCGCACTGTCTACCAACGCTTGCCATAGATGCAGTACACCGCATCATCACCGACCAGAGCCGCATCACCCGGCACTATATAGAATCCAACGCCGACGAGCGTTTGGGCAAAGAGGGCTTAAGCAAGGGCGCTTACGTTGAACTGGTGGGCCTGGTGGTGGCGACCTTTAGTATTGA
>CAZFIA010000220.1:0-2406 GCA_964519335.1 uncultured Pseudomonadales bacterium | reverse complement strand
TTCAAGCAGATGGAAAATATGGGCCAGGAAGAAGGCCGCGCCTTAAACCGGATGCAAATCGAGATGATCGCGGGCCGGGTGTCTTCTATTAATGAGTGTTTCTACTGAACCAGCGCCCATGCCTCGATGCTCCGTGCGAGCGCGCTCAACAACGAAACCGATATTGATATTCAGTGTGTTAATGGCGATGTCCAAAGCGCTGACAAGAACATTCCCTTTGGCCCCCTATTACTTGCCTTTGCGGAAGCCATCGCCAACCGCATTACGCCGACCATAACGAAAACCAGGACAGCCTTGGATCACGCGGCTGGGGGTCAGGTGGTCGTAGAAGCAGCGGCTGTTGCCGCAAACTTTCAGCGCATGGTGCGTATTGCAGACTCCATAGGCATTCCGGTCGACAATATGACCACCGAGCTTGGCCAGGGCGTGCGCGCCGAGTTAGGTCTCGAAAAGTTTGCTTCCGCGCAAAATACCTTAGCGTCGGGCTGAGGTGTTTGAGCGGCTAGCGATTTAGCAGGTTCTTTAACGGCCCGCTAACAACTTCGTTAATGCGCGCTTGCTGGTGCGGCATAAGATCCTGATTGGCAACAAACTCTGTGCCACCGTAAGGATCTTTAACCCCGCTGGTTACTCCCGCTAGCGTTTCGATCACCGCTACGCCACAAAAAGGCACGTAAAAGTCGCAGTAGCCGCCTTCATGATTAGCAACGACGCGGCCATCACAAAGCTCGTCGGCCGCCGCCATAATTTTCTGCGTCATGGTTCGAAAGTGGTTAGCCACCAGCAGCGTATGGCTAACAGGATCAAAGTAGCAGGCATCAAAACCGCAGGCGATCACAATAAGGTCAGGTTTAAACGCGTGCAGCGCAGGCAATACCACTTCATCCATAGCCGCCATGTAGGCGCCACCGCCTACGCCAGCTGGCAACGGCACGTTAATGTTGGTCCCCTTACCCGCATCCTCACCAACCTCAGAAAGCGTGCCCATATTTACCGGGTACAACATTTCCTGATGCATCGAAATAGTGAGTACGTCCGAAGAATCATAAAACGCCTGCTGGGTGCCATTGCCATGGTGAACATCCCAATCAACCACAGCTACACGATCGACCAGCTTGTGGGCCCGCGCATTCATGATGCTCAGCGCAACATTGCCAAAGATACAAAAACCACGGCCCCGATCGCGTTCGGCATGATGACCCGGCGGCCGGGTGAGCGCATAGGCATTGTCCACTTCACCGCGTAAAACGCTGGCAACAGCTGCACTGCAACCGCCGACAGCCAGGCGTGCGATTTCGGCAGAACCTGGGCCCACCAGCGCGCTTTCTCCACAGTCTCCGCCCATCGCATCACTGAGCTCCTGCACCCGCTCTATGTAGTCTTTGGTGTGAAAGCGCAGCAGCGTATCGTCTTCGGCCTCGGCGAACTCGAGCGCGGTCAGCTGTTGGGTTAAGCCGTAGGCATCCATCAAGTTCTTCAACTTACGTTTGGTTTCCGGGCTTTCAATGTGCAAGCCCGGTTGATACGCACCGCGCGCGGGTTGCAAGCCGGCAGCGCTTGCATTGTTGTGCCACATATAACGTTCGTGCCACACAAATCCGGTTGCCATAAGTGATTCCCAACAGTAATTTCCAATAACCGTTCGATGGTATGCCAAACTATTACGCAATGTCTGCCCACGCTGATAACCCCGACGAAATTTTTGACACCTACACCGAGCGGGGCGAAAAACTCTCGCCTGTACGTCGTGATCAGGTGCACGCGCAGGGCATCTGGCATAAGGCAGTGAATGTGCTGCTGTATCGCTCAAGCGGCAAGCTGGTGTTACAGCAGCGCGCTGCCGGTAAAAGCGTTTGCCCGCTGATCTGGGACCTTAGCGTTGCCGAACATCTGCAGGTGAACGAAAGCTGGGAAGACGCTGCCCATCGGGGTTTGGCAGAGGAACTCGGCATAAAGCAGATTGAGCTCATGCCCTGTGGGCCTGAGATTCAAGAGCGTTTTGATGCGCCGGAACAGAACATCCACAACTACGAATTTCAGCGTTGCTTTAAGGGCATAAGCGATGCGCAGCTACAGCTTGATAAGGCGGAGGTTAAAGACACAAGGGAAGTTGAACTTGGCGAATTCAGGCTCGAAGTAGCCAAAGCGCCAGAAAATTTCACACCCTGGCTCCTTGCCTGGGCTCGGCTGCTCAAGCTCTGACAAGATCCTGAGCAAGGTAAATGGCAAAACGTAAAGCACCCAAACAAAAACCGATGGGCTACGATCAGGCCCGCGATTACATGCTGAGCAAACCGGAAGCAGAACTCGACTATCCGTTTGGACCAGATGTTGGTGTACCAAAAATTCGCGGAAAAATGTTTGCCACTCTTGGCGAAGAGGACAAGCTCGCGCGCATTAACCTTA
>CAZFIA010000219.1:0-5395 GCA_964519335.1 uncultured Pseudomonadales bacterium | reverse complement strand
GTTTATGGGTACGGTGGCCGCACAAGGTCTCGTGGCGGGGATCGACTTGCTGGGCTGGCAAACCGCAATGACCATCGCCGCAGTTCTTCTGGTTCTGGTTGCGTGGCCCAGTCTTAGGAGAACAGAAGCATCCCCTCCGCCCGCGGCAATTGCCCGACGCGAAAGCGGCCGCTCGGCGAGTATTTTGGAGTTTCTGGTCCGTAATGAAACCCGGCTAATTCTGCCTGTACTGCTCGTTCTGGGATTCAGCAGCAATATGATGCGGGCGATGCTGCCGGTCTTTCTTGTAGACATTGGCTTGTCCCTTGCCGAGATCGGGCTGGGCTTTGGCATTGCCGTCATTGTCGGCGCAGCTTTGGCTTCACTAACTGTGCCCAGGTTGGTTAAACAGATTGGCACGCGCAACCTCGCCGGTTGGTTGGTTGTCGGATACCTACCTTGCTTACCGCTATTCGAAGCGCTCGATTCTGCGCACCCTTCCATGGTTTTCGTTACCACAGCGCTGGTTTATGTGATGTTTGTATCTACCGCCATGTGGATGCTGGTTATGCAGGAACGCATGAGTTGGTCCTCGCAACATCAAGCGGCAACAGATTTCAGCATCCAGGCGAGCGTTGCTAACCTGGGTGAATGGATTGGCGCCACGATTGCTGGCGTTATTGCGGCAACGCTCGGTTGGACCTGGTTTTTCTATGTCGGTTGGAGTGTTGCGGCACTTGCAGGCCTTGCGTTCTTGCTAATCATTACTCCGGTAAAGAACTATCAGTCGCTGGTACGAACCGAGTAAACCAACCCAGTATTAGAGCGGGCAGTACCGCTACCACCAGCCATTCAATGCCAATAGTCTGGCTTCCCCAGAGCGCTGCTTGTGTTAACGGGATGAGTGAAGCAACAGCACCGACCAAAACCACCCGTGCTCCCCACCTCCCCACCACCAGCACCCAAAGCCGGACAAGAACCAGAGCTGCGATGAAGGCTAGCGCCGTGGGCACCAACAGTTGAATGGTAATGACAAACCATAGAAATAGGTCGTAATCGATACCGGTGTTGATGCTCTCGCTACTAAAATAGCCACCGAGCGTCCCAACAATCGCGGTTAGCGGAACATACACAAACAGAAACAATGCGGTGTTAATTAGCGCATTTCTCATCGATCGCTTGATCTCGATGAAAACGTGGCCTTTGCTCGAATGACAGCGGCCAGCAACTCGGACGCGTTAGCCTTTAGGTGTTCTACACTCACGCCATCGCTATAGGGTATCCAGTCCCACTTCTTGACACTCTCAAAGTCGCCGTCTTTGAATAATCGCTCCATCTCTTCGAGCCGGGCAACCCACATCTGTGCTGCCTCTGAATCGCCGGGTAAAACCCTCACGCCTTTGATATCCGTCCAAATGGGCGACGTATGGGCAAGGCTTTGCCTGACTTGCCGGGTTTTAAGGTACTCATCTATCTCTGGGGCTCCACCACCACTTATCCAGTTATCAAACCCCACCTGCATCCACTTGGGAAAGGTAGTTGGCGCGGTTAAGGGTTCGGAGACTTTCGCACCTACTGCCCGCAATGCAAACCAGGTCGGTTGGTCGACTGAAATCGATTGCCGAAACTCGAACGAACCGGTTTGATCAGGCGTCCATTGATGGACAACCTTGCCATTAGCTACAAGTTCGACTATTTGCACTAGATCTTGATCAGGATCAAACGCCACAGTGCCCGTAACTTCCACCTCCTTAGGTTCATCGAGCGTTAAACGCGAGCCAATACCCTCGCCGTTTATCGACAAACGAAGCATAGGTCCATTAGTGACGAAGGTTTGAGCCCCTCTGATGCTAGCGACTACATTCTCTAGCGTGGGCTTGCCAGGTAGCTGCATATAGAACCGCTCACGCCCGGGTACGCCAGGCAGGCACGGAAAGTCAGTTCCCGCAGTTGCTGCGAGCACAAAGCCCATACTCAGAAGCTGATACCACGCATCAAGGTGCAAATATTCAAATCCCAACACCTCCAGAAATTCGACGTTACCTTGTGGCACCGTAACGGCAAGGCCATACCCCGACGGCCCGGTGCCCCAGTGGGCGAAGCCGTTGATGCCGCCTACACGTTTCACTTCAGAGAACGTTGGATCGTAGAGAATGTAGGTATCGCGATCATCGATGGCAACGGAGGCGCCCAGGCTTATGGAGTGACCGAGAAGATGTGTTCTGGGATGTTCCTGCCCACTCATAAGAACCGTGTCGCGGTTTCTGAATACGCCGTCGGCTCCAAACGCGTACTGGGGTGCAACGCCAAACTGAGTCAGGGTGCCCATTTGCAGAAGATTGGCGATATGCAGTCCCTCTGCACCCATCCAGGTGGCGACAGATAGATTGGCAGACGCAGTCGGCCGACCTATATGCAAGTGATCGTCAGCGGCAAACCACCCTCCTGACCTGGCGTCGTGCCAGCGATTCATGGTGAGCAGAATCTCTGTGGGCCGGCCGGACTCAACGGTAAAGTCCGAAGATGTGACCCGATACTCCGGCCCTCTAAATGCGCGCGCAGAATAGTCGCCTGGCTCGAGTTCGTAGCTACCGACACCGTCTATGTAATGTTGGACGGAGTTTGTGTATGGATTTTGGAGTGATCGGGGTGCTTTCTGCCTCAACCATCTGGGCATGGGCGCAAAGGCGCACTGGTTATCAATCTCCAACGCATTTTCCGCAACCGCCGCTTCGCCTTGCGCATTGATCAGCTCAATACGCACCGGCACCAGCGTTTTTGTGGCAGGGTCCATTGCCCGGACAGTAACTGTCTCTGGCCAGACCTGAGCTGCGTGCAGTGCGTAACAGAGCAGAAAAACCACACAACAGTGTCTAGGTGCTAGAACAGGCATGCCTATAGCATCCGCTAAAGTTTCAGACTTTACAATTCAACACCGAGCGGGTCGTACTTAATGCGGGAAGGTTTCTTCCACTGCTTGAGCATCAGCTTGAGCCGCCAATACCCCATGATAAGCAGTGGTCCAAATGCGAGTAACATCAACAGGCCGGAAGACTGCATCCATTCTGGAAAGAACTGGGGTCGCACCGCAAACAGGTTGAGTGTTGCGATAAAGAACGCAAAATTCATGCGCCAAAGATGCCGAATCATTACTGCTGTTCGAGGGTACGCGCCCCGCCGGAGTACCTTTACGTCACCGTACAGCGCACAACCGAGGATACTGGCAAAGATGTATCCTGCCCCAATAGGCGCATCCGTTGCTCTGGTTCCACCAATCAGACCTTGTACCTCTATAAACAGGTAACCCGCGATACAGATAAAGCCAAAACACATCATCGCGATAAGGAATGACCGGAATTGAGGTTTGAATGCAAAAGCCCCGGTTAACACCATATAGACCGTAAGCAAACTGGACACCAAATCAAAATACTTCCCCGACTGAAAGGACAGAACGCCTGCAGGAATAACCGAAATCACCATGGTGACTACAAACAGATGCCCGGCCGAAATATGTGGCCTTCTACCTTTCTTGACAGTGACGGCCACGGCACCTGCCCCGAGTGCTACTAGCGCAGTTCCAACGTGGATTAAGACAGCAAGTTCCATATTAAGACCTCGCCTCTTGTTCGCCACAATCAAGGCTGATTACGGTGTTAGTACTAACGCCCAGCACCCGAAAGAGAGCACTGCGCTTCGCATACTTCTCACGAAACGCGCTGTGTACTTGCGCAACCGTCGTGTCACTATCCACAAGTGATGTACTGCAGATATAAGTTAGACCGCCAATGCGCAGCTCAAGCTCTGGTGCACGCCCCAAATTACCGAGCCAAATTGAGTCGTCGGTACGGAGGTAGGCCTCGTTGTGAACAGTTGCGATCCACAGCGTTGTTATGCGCCGCCCCCCGTCCGCATCTTTTGTGACTATCGATGGGTACTGCTCCTGCCCCAATAGCGCCCAGTCTGGCGGTTGTGTTGCGAGTGGAAACTCTTTTAGCCGCAGCTGGAGCTCTCCGAATCCCCACGCCAGCGCTAATCCAGCGATGATCACAAAGGGAATAACTAGCAGGATCGAAAACACGCGTTTCACAGGCCTTTCTCCTTGGCAAACCGTGGAAATCAAAAGACGTACACTGTACGAAGAGCAATCAAAATACTCGTACACTGTACGATTGTCAAGCGCTGGGATACAATAGGGCGGTCAACATGAGGCAGAGTCGTGGCAGCAAAGAGCCCCACCCGGGCAACCAAAGGGTCACAGTCGAAAAAGTCAAAGAAGAAGCTCACCCGCGAGCAGATTATTCGGGCGGCCGTAAAGTACGCGGATGCTAAAGGTATCGATCAACTGAGCATGCGCCAGCTGGCCGGCGAACTAAATTGTGGCGCCATGTCTCTGTATCACCACGTCGCCGACAAAGACGAGTTGATCGGCTTTATGATTGACGCCATCGCTCTAGAAATCGAATTGCCGACTTCGTCTTCAGAAGATGATTGGTCGGCCGACATGCGTGCCTACATCATCTCAGCGTACAAAATGATGCTGAACCATCGCTGGGCCCCCAAGCACTGGGGTCAGGGTATTGGTCCGGCAAAACACAACTACCACGAGAACATTCTGCGCATGCTTAGAGAAGCCGGGTTTTCAGAAGAACTCGCTTGTCGCGGTTATCACGCGCTAACGATGCACGTAGTGGGATTCTCGATGCAGGTACTAGAGCTGCAACCCATTATTGGCAGTAAGCAAAAAATGCAATCGCTCGGCAAACAGATCCTCGATGAGATGTCGAGCGACACCTACCCCTACATGGTCGAGCACATCAAGTTTCATATGTCGGGGAAAGACCAACGTAATGACTTTAAGTACTTGCTGGATCTAATTTTGGATGGGCTAGACCGAGATAAAGATTCGTAACATGGCTGACTTAAGCCCGGCCGGCGAATCGCAGATTCAGCGCCAGAGTGCCCAGCATAATACCTGGCTGATGTTCAAAACTGTTGTTCTCTGCATACTCGATACCGGCAAATTCATCCAGGAGACACTCCCAGGCGATAACCTGCTCGAGGCGCGATAACTGGGCGCCTGGGCAGACCCTTGGCCCCTGCGAAAACACCAGGTGTCGAGTGACGGCTTTGCGCTCAATGTCGAGATCAAATGGGCAGTCCCATTCTTCTGGGTCTACGTTGCCGGCAGCCCAGCGGAGATGCAGCAGAGAACCCTTGGGTACTGTGACTCCCTGAAACACCTCATCCTGAGTGGTTACCCGTGTAGACAGGCCCTGGGTTGGGGAGCGTAAACGCATGCCTTCTTCGGTAAAACCACGGAGCAAACTGCGATCATCGTTCAGCCGATCCCATACGCCCGAATTTTCACACAATAACTGTGCTTGTTCTGCCATGGCGTATTGGGTGGTCTCGAGAC
>CAZFIA010000218.1:2858-5456 GCA_964519335.1 uncultured Pseudomonadales bacterium | reverse complement strand
TCAAGCTGAGACTCGACAGCCCCAAGCGAGTCATGAAACTTGCGCTGCGCTTCATCAATCAATTCGTTCACCGGCTCCTTTCGCGCGCGAAGAATTCGGTACAGCCCAAGCGGTCGAATCAAAGTCGCCTCGGCAAACCAACACCACTGTCGGTAGTGCGCGTGATCGATGGTTCCAGGCTTTGGGGTAAGCCGACCGTCCGCATAGGTCTCAAGGATATAGTCCATCATCGCGCCGGACTCAAACATCTTCAGGTCACCATCGACCAAAGCGGGAACTTTGCCGGCAGGACTAATCGCTCGCCATTCCTCAGAGTTGCGGTACTTCGACGAGAAGTCGATAACGACCACCTCTACTTCCACACCTAACTCATAACAAAGCCAAATGGGCCGCACTGATCGCGTGCCAGGAGAGTGGAATATTTTCATTCGCTTTGTTGATCTTGAATGTACTTGGCGTAACCGTCGACAGGATGCGCGACCTCAGCCAAATCAAGCGCATGACTTATAGCACCCCGATGATAAGTACCGTGATTTAGCACATGGAGGAGCACTTCGGAACGGCTCATATCACCAGAATTGCCCGCCGTGAAATTAAACAGCACCCGCGCTTCGAGATCTGCGGCTGACAGTTGTGCTACGTACTGCAAATACCAAGTGTTAGATTCACTCTTCCGAGCAACAAGCTCACCCAGTTCGGGCAAGTCGACGGTGTTTGTTGTTGCATGAGGTTCAGCAGCCTGAAGTAGACGCGCGCGAAACAAATCCTCAACGATAGTCATGTGATTCAATTGCTGATGCAAGAAACCCAGCGCTTTCGAATAGCTATCACCATCAACTTTATAAATCGCTCGAATGGTGCGCTCGTCAGCCCAGCTCTTGTATTTGTACGCCGATTCGAACATATCTGCTAAGACACCAGTATCCAAACGGCAATAAACAATAGCAGTATCAACAGCATCCTCAAGGCGTGAAACAGTTTGAATCCATTCATCAAAACGCTGACTTCAGGCTTTCGAGGGTCATAGTAGACGGCGACCTCCGGTGCGTTCTCAAGAACACTTTTCAGCTCGCCTGAGGCAATTATTTGTAAGGCCTGGGTGGGATATCCGTAGCCCATCTGGTCGGAGCTATAGTCCACTCCCTCAACAACATAGCTGTACTTAAGGTTATCGACAGTCGGCTGCGACTGTACGCCCCAATTTTCGAGGTTTCCTTCGGCTAACCGCCATCGTAGCGCCCGAATACTCAACATCGCAATACGAAACTCGCGCAACATAAGCAACCCGAGCACCAGTAACACGCCATTCATGATTAGGGGTACCATGAATGGCATCAAACCAGAATTCGCAACCGATGAGGAGTGCTAAATTGAGCAACCTACCCACCTTTGGTAACTACGCCGCTGATTTCGAGCAGTCCTTGCGAGATGACGACTGGACAAGGCTCGAACAGTACTTTGCAACAGACTCGAGTTACCTGCCAGGCGACGGTACTGAGGCCGTCGGTCGCGCTGCGGTTATGCAAGCGCTGCAAGATTCTGTAAACGCACTGGAAAGGAAGAGCGATTCGCGAGAGCTAGTTGGCGAACCTGATATCAGCGAGGCAGGAAACACAGTTACTCTCAACTACCAACTCAAATACACCAAGGACGGATTGCCCGATCTCAACCTAAAAGGATGCGAAACCGTAGATTACGCTAACGGGTTAATTCAGCGCCTGGAAGATGTGTTCGAGAACCCGGCGGAGATGCAGAACTGGTTAAGCAATCTCTAGCGGTAAAACCAGAACTGCGGCCAGAATTACGGGTTGAGTTATGGACTGTAGCTATCGCAGCCAACCTTCGGCACCAAGACCGAGCATCACCGTCGCTTTGCTACAAGATGTTGTTTTTCCCCATAGGTGACTAATCCAAAGGGTGCCGTTACCCCATAGCCATTAAGACTGTTCGAACAAACAGAACAAACAAAACAACGCTGCCAAAAACGAACACGATAAAGCGGACAAGTATTGGATTGCGGATAGCCTGCAGGAGCGAGTGCACCACTCGCACCGCAACATAACCCCAGGCTAATGCAACCTGCAAGCCATCAACGGCACCGAACAGCGCCGCGGCCAGAACCAACGCATAGAATATTGTTGGCTGCTCATGAAGATGGTTGTAATTATCTGCAACCCGAGCAACTTCTGCGGGCAACACCAATGGCGCTCCTGTTTTTGAAAGCTCGTCAACATCTATGTTTAAGCGCTGCATTGCCGGGACGCGTGTCGCGTACATCCAGGTCCACATCACGAAGGTCCAACCAATAAGCGCCAATAGAGGGAAGAGTATTGCTGTATTTGTCATGATCTGTGCTTCGTAACATCGAGCTGCCTAATTGTCTCAAGCAGCGGCGCCTCATCCGGGAATTGTCCCGTGGCGCGCTTGGAATAAATTAGCTCACCGTTAACCACAATTTCAAACTCACCCCCAGACCCGGCAGTTAACCGGACTTCCAGGCCTAGTTTATCTCTGAGCTGCGCAGCCAAACTGACCGCCATAGGCTTGTAGTTTCAAGACGCACAATAGGTAACTTCTATCTCCATAAGCTGTCCACAT
>CAZFIA010000218.1:0-2758 GCA_964519335.1 uncultured Pseudomonadales bacterium | reverse complement strand
TCCATAAGCTGTCCACATTCACAAACTGGCCACAAGTCGTGGCCTATACAAACTCGGATTTCAGATTACACCCTGCTTGTCCACAAATCAGCACAAGCAAGCTCCCCCAAACCATTTGCGTCAAGGTAGAGCAGGCCCTAGTGTGAATGGCTTCGGAAGACTGAGCTTAAAAATGGACATATTCAACGGTAGATTCAGCGGGGCAATCGAAGGCGACTTTGTGGTGTTCCTGATTGGCGCCCGAATCAACAAATTGTCACGCGCTTTCCGCTTTTTACCCATTGCGCGGGCAATGACACGAATGCAGAACGAACTTCTTGCCAATAAATCTCTAGGTTGTATGCACATAGAAAACTGGTTTGGCCGCAACACTCTGTCTCTACAGTATTGGCAAAGCTTCGAGCATCTCGAAACCTATTCCAGAAATTCTAACCTTGAGCACCTGCCAGCCTGGGCTGCGTTCAACAAAGAAGTCAGAGACGATGGTGAAATAGGTATCTGGCATGAAACCTACATTATTAGAAACGGCGAGTACGAAGCCATTTATGGCAACATGCACCGCTTTGGACTAGCAGCAGCTGGAACACATGGCGATTTAGCCACAGGGTCTACTGCGGCGTTGCGATCGATGCAAAAAACAGAGGACAAAGCGCCAATCGACGCTTACTGATGTCTAGCTACTGCCACCTAGTTACCACCGAAAGGAAGCAAATCAACGTACCCGAAGGTTCCATTCATTTGCTGGATACCGCGATTATGACAGGAATAGCTATGGAAAATTTTGCCATCAGATTTCACAAACACGTTTATCCCGCCGCTCTCTTTTCTGTCGTAGGCAACTAATTCATCGCCTACTTGAGCAGACTTCCGGTCGTCAAGTGCTGACATGTGAAAGTCAGCGTTAAAGTCAGACGCATAGGACGACGCCCAAACAAACGACCAATCTCTATCGCGCTTGGTTTGAACCAGCTTATCGATCGGAGCCCGTGAGACGGCGATAAGTGTTGCATCATACTGCTCAATCGAGCCGATGGTGCCATTGAAAGCCTCAGCCCATTGCGAACAACCATCGCAGGGTGTCACCCAATCTGGTCCATACATAAAGTGATAAACGATGAGCTGGCTAAAGCCGCCAAAAAGCTCGAGCAACGAAGTCTCTCCGTGTTCTGTAACCAGCAGATAGTCTTTTTCTACCGCTACCCAGGGCAACTTCTGGCGTTCTAGCGCAAGTTGGTCGAGCTCTCGAGTTGCCGCCTTCTCACGACGCAGCAATTCCATTCGGCGCTCTAGCCACTGCTCCTTGCTTACAATTTCTCGATTCATAATTTTAGCCAGCTATCGCAGACGGTTGGATTCCCAAAAACTCTCGCCAAACGCCATCCATTTCTGGCTCCCAACGCTTGAGCAACTCAGACCGGGCGTTTTCAGGAGTTAAGCCTTTGCGCACCGTCAGATAGTGATAGACAAATACCGAGACTCTGGCGTTTACAACACAGTGCACCCAGACTTTCTTGTCCTGCAGCGCATCCAGCACACTGAAAAAAAGTCGCAACTCATCGAGCTTAGGGGCGTCAAACCGAACCGGTATATGGAAATAGGCCATCGAATGCCCCGTTACAATTTGACCTTCATTGGCCAACATGTATTCGTGGTCGTTGAGCGCGAGATTTATCACCGCAGCGTATCCCTCGGCCGCTATCGCACCAAACTGAGCTTCCGACGGCTGGCCAGAGGTTCCAAGCCACTCTGCCATCTGTTCGTAGTGATAAATCTCTGAGAGTGGGGCATTCATGGCGGCACCTACAGTTGATCGATTACCAGGTTAGCCTGGTTTAACAGTCAGAAATCCTAGATCAGCCCCAGATCGGCCAAAGTCGACTTAACCTGATCAAATCCAACCGTATGGTGAGCCAGCATACCGCAAGAGTTTGCGACTTCGACATTCATTGCAGCATCGTCGAAATAGTGCACCTTCCCAGCCTCTACACCGATTTCCATGAGCGCGTGTTCAAACGCATTCTCATCGGGCTTGATACAGCCTATCAGATGCGAAGAAAAGGCAAATTCAAAGTAATCTGTAATTGAGTTGGTCCAATGAACTTCATTTGAGTTGCTCAAACAACACACGCGAAACTTGGATTTTAGATCAAGAAGCAATGGCTCAACTCCCTTATAGAAGCCTTTGGGCCAGTCTTTAAAAGCAGCAAGAAATTCAGAGGGTTCTAGCGGCAAACCAAACTGATCGATAATGCTAGTGGCAAACTCTGAAGGCTTGCAACGACCGAGTTCAAACTGTCTGGCAACCGGGTTCGTCAACCACATCTCAATAAGTTCGGCTTCCGTCCGATCTGTATTCATTAAACGTTTTAGCTCAGAGAACATTTGATTCTCAATCAGCACGCCACCCAGATCGAACAACAACACAGTTGATTTTGATTCGCTCATTGCTCAGTAGTCTCCTGTAGCTCACAATCGATAGTACACTGCATTTCCGGAGCCAGCCTTGAGCGACACCCCCGACCGACCCGCATGGTTTACCAGAAGAAATATCGCCCCGTTTACCCTGGATACTGAGGGCGTTGAACAGATCATAAGTGACGCCACCCATGCGGTGGTGTCCTGGGTAACCAAAGACCAAAAACCCTCTTCAGCCGTCATGCTATACATGGTGATTGACGGCGTTATAACGATCACCTCAACAACAAACAGAGCTAAATACCACGCCTGGCAACGCAACCCTTCCGCTTCTTTTTGTATC
>CAZFIA010000217.1:0-5500 GCA_964519335.1 uncultured Pseudomonadales bacterium | reverse complement strand
GCTGTCAGGATGGCGCCGTTTTCCTGCGGGATGATCAGCGCAATAAGCGCATGCTCTTTCGCGAGCTTGATACCACGTACCCCCCGGGCGGTTCGGCCCATGGCGCGCACATCACTCTCTTTGAACCGCACCGCTTTGCCGCTAGATGCCATCAGCAGCACATCGCTGTGGCCGTCAGTGAGAGCAGCACCTACAAGCTGATTGTCGTCATCGAGCTCCAGCGCAATAAGACCTGCCGTCCGCGGCCGCGAAAACTGCTCAAGCGGTGTTTTCTTAACCGTGCCGTTGCGCGTGGCCATAAAGACAAACTTGTCTTCACCAAAGTCTTTGATGGGCAGAATGGCCGTAATGCGTTCCTCACCCTCAAGCGGCAACATATTCACCAGTGGCCGGCCTTTAGCGCCGCGACTGCCCTGCGGGATCATGAACACCTTAAGCCAGTAGACTTTGCCTCGATCCGAAAAACACAGGAGCGTATCGTGGCTGTGCGCAACCAGCAGGTGCTCAACAAAGTCTTCGTCTTTGACGGCCGTCGCAGCCTTACCACGACCACCCCGACGCTGCGCCTGATACACATCAAGCGGCTGGGTCTTGCCGTAGCCCTGATGCGAAATGGTCACCACCAGATCCTCTTCGTTAATAAGGTCTTCAACGGTGAGGTCTTGCTGAGTGCCAATGATCTCCGTGCGGCGATCGTCGCCGTACTCTTCGCGCACGTCGCCCAGTTCGCCACGGATAACGGTAAGCAGCCGTGTTTCGCTGCCGAGAATATCCTGTAGATCAGCGATCTCGTCGAGAATGCCCTGATACTCTTCGATGAGTCGATCTTGTTCGAGCGCGGTCAGGCGCTGCAGCTGCATCTCTAGAATGGCTATCGCCTGAACTTCTGACAGCCAATATTGGCCGTCCCGAAAACCAAACTCCGGGCCCAAATCTTCTGGCCGGCAGGCATCCGCCCCGGTACGGCCAACGAGCTCTCTTGCACCGTGTCAGACTCCCAACCACGCGCCATAAGCGCCACTCGCGCCTCCGCTCGGTTAGGCGAGGCCTTGATGAGCTCAATCACCTCATCGATGTTGGCAAGCGCGACGGCCTGACCCTCAAGAATGTGTCCACGCGCGCGCGCCTTGCGCAGCAAAAAGATGGTGCGCCGAATGACGACTTCGCGCCGGTGCTGCACAAAGGCCTGGAGCATCTGCTTCAGGTTAAGGACTTTGGGTTGGCCGTTTATGAGTGCAACACAGTTAATGCCAAACACGCTCTGCAGCTGAGTCTGGGCGTACAGGTTATTTAGCACGACGTCACCAGAATCACCGCGGCGAATCTCTATAACCACTCGCATACCGTCTTTATCTGACTCGTCGCGCAGTTCGGAAATGCCTTCGATCTTCTTCTCTTTTACAAGCTCTGCTATCCGCTCAATCAGCCGTGATTTGTTGAGCTGAAACGGAATCTCGTGGACAAGAATGGTTTCGCGACCCGATTTAGCGTCGACAATGACCTCGGCCTTAGCACGAACGTAGATGCGCCCACGACCTGTACGGTAGGCCTGCACGATCCCCGCCCGGCCATTAATGATGCCGCCGGTTGGAAAGTCGGGACCTGTGATGTGTTCCATCAGGTCATCAATCGACATTTCCGGAGTGTCGATAAGCGCAAGACAGGCATCGATTACTTCGCGCAAGTTATGCGGCGGAATATTGGTGGCCATGCCCACGGCTATGCCCGAAGATCCGTTAACCAACAGATTTGGCACTCGTGTCGGCAGGACATCGGGCATCATCAGCGAGTCATCGTAATTCGGCACAAAGTCGACGGTTTCTTTGTCGAGGTCGGCAAGCAGTTCTGCCGACAGTTTCTTCATGCGAATTTCGGTGTAGCGCATTGCCGCCGGCGGGTCGCCGTCGATCGAGCCAAAATTACCCTGACCATCTATCAGCAAGTAACGCATGGCAAAATCTTGCGCCATACGCACAGCGGTTTCGTACACGGCTGAGTCGCCGTGCGGGTGGTACTTACCAATAACGTCACCCACAACACGTGCAGACTTGACGTAGGGACGGTTGTGAACGTTGTTCAGCTCGCTCATGGCAAACAGAACGCGCCGGTGCACGGGCTTTAAGCCATCGCGCACATCGGGCAACGCCCTGCCGACGATAACGCTCATGGCATAGTCGAGGTACGACTGTCTTAGTTCATCTTCAATTCGAACCGGCAGGATGTCGCGTTCGTCACCCCCACCGTCTCCTCCACCGTCTCCTCCGCCGTCTCCAGGAGGAGGGGGTGCTGCAGAATCGTTCGAGTCTGTTCCCAGCTCGTCCTGCAAATCATCGTCGTCATCAGACATCGTAGGCGACCATCAAAAATCCAGTAAATTGCGGCATATTTGCGTTTTATTAGACGGCGGCGGAGCTGAAACTATCCAGTTCACTGACGCTACCCGGGCTCGAACCAAGCTCGCAAAACATGCCCTTAAATTAGCCCCAAATTTTACCATGAACAGACGCCAGAATGCCGCTTTTTCGCGTGTAAAATCGGGCCGTTTCGCAGCCCAAAATCACGGGTTCTGCGCTGCGCGTATACTTAGCTAAAACGCCACAATCACAAGCATCAAATGCCACTCACAACTGCACACCCAACCCCCAATTCCGACGCAACATCGGACGCCGGATTAAACTCAGATCCAGAAGAAGTGGCCAAGTTTGAGGCTCTGGCCTCGCGCTGGTGGGATACCGAAGGCGAGTTCAAGCCTTTGCACGACATCAATCCGGTACGCCTCGACTACATTGCGCAGCGGGTTGACCTTGCGAACGCCGAGGTCATCGAAGTGGGTTGCGGCGGCGGCATCCTAACCGATGCGATGGCTGAACGCGGTGCGAAGGTCACCGGTATCGACATGGCTCCGGGACCTCTCACTGTGGCCAAATTGCACGCTCTCGAAAGTGGCAACGCAGTCGACTATCTGCAGATCACGGCGGAGCAGCAGCGCGACAAAACCCCGGAGGCGTTCGATCTTGTGGCCTGTCTGGAGGTGCTTGAACACGTGCCCGACGTGGGCTCTACCGTGCAGGCCTGCGCTGATCTTGCAAAGCCTGGCGCCCCGCTCGTTTTCGCGACAATAAACCGCACGCCACAGGCCTACGCATTGGCCATTCTTGGCGCCGAATACATCATGAACCTACTGCCCCGCGGCACCCACGATTGGGAGCGCTTTATAAAGCCTTCGGAGCTCGCCCGACACTGCCGTAAGGCAGGGCTCGAAGTCAGCAATATCTCCGGCATGAAATACAACCCTTTCACCCGGGATGCTGGAATTACCCGTAACACCTCGGTGAACTACATCATGCACGCGCAGAAGCCATCACGAAGATGACAAGCAGCGGCTGGCCGGAGCTCAACGCGGCACGTGTTCATTGGCAAATCGACCCGCCCTCAGATCTACTCTCTGACAAGGTCATATTGGTTACGGGGGCGGGCGACGGCATTGGCCGCGTCGCCGCAAAAACCTTTGCGCACTTCGGGGCGCACGTTGTCTTGCTGGGCCGCACAAGAGAAAAACTCGAAGCTGTGTTCGATGAGATAAGCGCAGCGACCGCTACCCAACCCGTTATTGTTCCGGCCGATCTGCGCTTTCTCGCCGACGAAAACGCCATAGCTTTGGCCGATTCAATCTCTGATAGCTTTGGTCGTCTCGACGGCTTGCTGCATAACGCCTCTACCCTGGGCGCCATGGTACCCATCGCCCACTACGACAAAAGCACCTGGGAAGAAGTGTTTCAGGTAAACGTGCACTCAACTGCTCTACTCACCCGCTACATGCAGCCGCTGTTAGAGCGAAGCGACGCCGCTTCGGTGGTATTTACCTCTTCCGGCGTAGGTCGCAAAGGCCGTGCCTACTGGGGTGCTTATGCGGCCAGTAAGTTTGCGGTTGAGGGTTTAATGCAGATCTTCGCCGACGAAACCGAAACGGCCGGGCGGATCAAAGTGAACAGCCTGAACCCTGGCGGCACGCGCACGGCAATGCGCGCTGCGGCCTATCCCGCCGAAGACCCTGACACCTTGCCAACAGCCGAACAGCTCATGGACCTCTATCTGTATTTGTTTAGCGCTCTGGGTCGACGCCATCATGGCGAGGCGCTGGATGCCCGGGAATGGGCACCTGCTTAACGCCCTGAGCGTTCGACAGAGGGCAGCTCTGGATACGCGATCAGCACCGACCGGTCGGCCAGATTGCGCCGGTCGCCGCGTCTATTCGGCTTCTCAGGCGGCAGTGAAATTTCCATTCCAAGTGTTGCGTAAAGCGATGATATATCACGATTATTTAGCTCGAATCGTTGGCCGCGGCGGAGCCAGGACGGCAGCACCACGGGCCCATAGCGCACGCGCTTAAGGCGCCCTACTTCTGCTCCGACACTGGCAAACAAGCGCCGCACCTCGTGATTGCGGCCTTCGAGCAACACCACGTGATACCAGTGGTTGGCGCCACGGCCATCAAAATAGCGGATATCGGCAAATCGCAGCACCTCCCCCTCACTTTCAACGCCGGCTTTAAGGGCGGCGAGCTGTTCATCATCAAGAACGACATCGGTGCGGACGGCGTATTCGCGATCGAGCCCGGTACTGGGGTGCATCATGCGGTGCGCAAGTTCGCCGTCGTTACACAGCAACAACAACCCGGTTGTAGCAACGTCTAATCGGCCAACGCTAATCCAGCGGCCGCTACGGAGGTTGGGTAAATCGGCAAATACCGTTTTCCGTCCTTCAGGATCGCGGCGCGTGCAAATAACACCCTCTGCTTTGTTGAGCAGCAATATTCTGGGGTGGGCGTTTTCGTTTTGTCCGCGTCCGCCCAATGGTTTGCCATCTACTTGAATCCGCTCGTTGCCAAACACACGATCGCCAATGGTCGCTTTAAATCCGTTCACTTCAATTCGGCCCGCGGTGATCCAGCGCTCGAGCTCACGACGCGAGCCAAAGCCGGCATCAGCTAGAAATTTTTGCAGCTTTACGCTCGCCGCAAGTGGGCGAGCAGAAGCAACTTGAGGATCAGCATCATGACCCGCGGCGACCTCAGCGGACTTACCGACCTCTGCCGTTGCTGTGGTGCGTTTTACCTGTGGCCGTTTCTTCGCTGTTGTAAGAGCTGAACGAGACTGGGCCGCTTTGCTACGGGCGTTTGCCCAGGGGCTGCCTTTGCCACCACGCACCGGAGGCCGTTTACCTGATTTGGCTCCTTTGCCCCCTTTGCCCCCTTTGCCTCCAGAGCCTGAAGAACCTTTACCCCGTCCGCTGGCCACACCTAGTCACCCGCTTTCGCAGCGGTTGTGTCGGGTTCAGCATCTCCGTCAAGTGTAGATTCACTCTCAACCCGCAGATCCGCAGATTCACTGACCACAAGTACGTCGTCGTCACCAAACACTTCTGCCTCTGAATCTTCTACGTCTGCTTCAGCGTCTACTTCTGCGTCTGCTTCTGCGTCTGCGTCTGCGTCTGCGTCTGC
>CAZFIA010000216.1:0-5502 GCA_964519335.1 uncultured Pseudomonadales bacterium | reverse complement strand
CGTGATGAATACGCGGCCTACACCGAATCTGAAGTTGTCTACCAGCAAAATATGGAGCGTCTGGAACTTAAGTGGAAGACGGCAGCCCGCATTGTTCCGCCTGCGGAGATAAACAGTACCGGCAAGAAGGTCGGCATTGTTTACTACGGCACAACCATGTTGCCGATGCAGGAAGCGCTTGATCGCCTTGGTGAAGATGGAATCGAGCTCGATACCATGCGTATCCGCAGTTTTCCCTTTGGTGAGGAAGTCTGGGAGTTTATTGCAGAACACGACTTTGTGTTTGTGGCGGAGCAAAACCGCGATGCGCAAATGAAGTCGCTGCTAGTTAACGAGGGTGGGCTTGATCCGGCAAACCTTGTGAGCATCCTCTATTACGCGGGGCTGTCTATATCCGCAGACTACATTGCGGAGGCCGTTGCGCAGTATTTCAAAGAAACCAAGCGACCCAGGCTTACGGAGGTTAAGTCATGACATTTGTGGCCAAACCCAAAGTTCATCACCCGGCGCTAAAACTTAACGAGATCGGTTTGAACCGACGCGATTACGAGGGGGCGGTGTCTACCTTGTGTGCGGGTTGCGGCCATGACTCGGTGAGCGCTGCTATTGTGCAGGCCTGCGCCGAACTGTCGCTGCCGCCGCATCGATTCGCAAAGGTGTCTGGTATCGGTTGTTCCTCCAAGACGCCCAGCTACTTTTTAGGCAAATCCCACGGCTTTAACTCGGTGCACGGGCGTATGCCATCGGTTGCGACCGGCGCTAATCTGGCCAACAAGGATCTGTACACCATAGGCGTCTCGGGCGATGGCGATAGCGCATCTATTGGCCTGGGGCAGTTTTCGCATATTGTGCGTCGACAAATAAACATGCTGTATGTTGTTGATAACAATGGAACTTATGGGCTGACTAAGGGGCAGTTTTCTGCCACTAACGACCTCGGTTCAACGTCGAAGAAGGGTGTGCCCAACCTGTATGCACCTATTGATCTGGCCAGCCTCGCACTGCAGCTCGGGGCTGGGTTTGTAGCCCGCAGCTTCTCTGGCGATAAGCGCCAACTAGTGCCGCTGATCAAGGCAGCGCTGCTGCACAAGGGGTTCGCGTTTATTGACGTGATATCGCCTTGCGTTGCGTTTAACAACCACAATGGTTCGACCAAGAGCTACGACCATACGCGAGGCCACACCGGCAGCGTGGTGGATGCGGATTTGATCATGTCACACGATGAAATAACCGCGGATTACGCGCCGGGCACCACAGAAGACGTGAAAATGCCCGACGGCTCGACGCTGCGGCTCAACAAGCTGGACGAAAACTACGATCCGCGCGATCGGGTCGCCGCTCTGTCCCACGTGCAGCAGAAGGCGGTGGAGGGCGAAGTGGTTACCGGGCTTCTGTACGTTGATCCTGACGCCAGCGATACCCACGCCATTCTGAACACGACCAATACGCCGTTAAATAAATTGACAGAAACTGAGCTCTGTCCGGGCAACGCTGCCCTGGCTGATATCAACGCCGGACTAAGATAGCGCACTCGATCTCACTCTTTTGGGTGGCTGGTTTGGACCTAAGTCACGGCGCGGCTTTTTAGCCCGCGTACAATTCACAAATTCACTACACTTTTGCATACCAGGGTTGTGGGACTGGCGTGTGACTTCGATAATAATTCCGCTCGCTTGATCGATATCCAGTAACCGAATTCAGAAAGAGGACGCATAGTGGCTCTACCCAACCTTGAGGACTACTTCCCCGATTGGAAAGAACGAGAAGCGCTGGCTGAGGCTATGATTCCGCTGATCGGACGCCTGTATCGCTCAAACGTAGTGACCTACTGCTACGGCCGTGCGCTCTACAACCAGAACGTCACACAGATCATGAAGACCCACCGCTATGTTCGGCAGGTGGCAGAAAACGAACTCTCAGAATTTGAGAGCTACCCCATTCTTGAAGCGCTCTCGCAGCTCGACCTTGGGCCTTCGCATCTCGACCTCGGCAAGCTTGCCACGCACTTCATGGAAGAGACCAAAGAAACCAACATCACTCCACTCGAGTTTGTGAAACGCGAGTGCGCCGAAGTTATCGGCCGTCATGTACCCCCCATAGAAAAACCCCAGGACGTTGTTCTGTTTGGCTTTGGCCGAATTGGTCGGTTGCTGGCGCGCCTGCTGGTCGAAAAGACCGGCTCGGGCGAACAGCTCTTGCTGCGCGCCATTGTGGTTCGCAAGGGTGGCGAGAACGATCTAGTTAAGCGCGCTAGTCTTTTGCGTCGCGACTCTGTGCACGGCACCTTCCAGGGTACGTTGCGTGTTGACGAAGAAAATAGTTGCATCATTGCCAACGGCAACGTGATCCGAGTGATCTACGCCAACGGACCTGATCAGGTCGACTATGAGGCCTACGGCATTCACAACGCGATTGTCATTGATAACACCGGTGTGTGGCGCGACGAAGATGGCCTTGGTAAGCACCTTCAGAGCAACGGTGCGTCTAAAGTTATCTTAACGGCTCCGGGCAAAGGTGAAGTTAAGAATATAGTGTCTGGTGTTAACTCGGATGAGTTGTATGCCGATGATTCAATTATTGCGGCGGCGTCGTGCACCACCAATGCGATCATTCCGGTGCTCAAGTCTGTAACCGACAAATTTGGCCTGGACCACGGTCACATGGAAACCGTACACAGCTACACCAACGATCAAAACCTGATTGATAATTATCACAAGAAGCCCCGCCGAGGCCGGGCTGCTCCGCTCAACATGGTGATCACCGAAACTGGTGCATCAAAAGCGGTGGTGAAGTTGCTCCCACAGCTTGAAGGCAAGCTAACCGGTAACGCAATCCGAGTACCTACACCCAATGTGTCGCTGGTTATTCTGAACCTGACGCTCGAGCAAGAGACCTCCAAGGAAGAGCTCAACGCGTTTCTGCGCGATACTGCGCTCAACTCGCCGTTGCAGCGCCAGATCGACTTCACTAACTCGCCAGACGTCGTATCCTCAGATTTTGTTGGATCCCGGCATGCTTGTATTGTTGATGCCACCGCTACTCTGGTGGATGGCCGCCATATCGTGCTCTACGTCTGGTACGACAACGAGTTTGGCTATGCCTGCCAGGTGGTTCGTCTGGTGCAGAAGTGGGCCGGCATTAGCTATCCGCTGATTCCCGGTGACGTTGCCACCATTGGCTTTGATCAGGGCTGTCAGCCCAAGCTGGTCCAAAGCGGCGGCTAGCGCCGCCTCCACCCCCGCTAGGCCTCAAATTTACCCACACTTAATACGCGGCCGGTTTGGCTGTGGTATTCGCTGTGGGCCACCACTATAATTTGCGCGGTTTGAGCGGGGGGCCCTGTGGCGCTCGCCGCTTCTTCTTGAAGATAACCGTGAATATGTCTGTGAAAATAGCCGACGGCACCGCCGCTAGAGACTCAAATTAGAGACTCGATTTTGGCCGGTGCAGGAACAATTACGCACCTATGATTAGTATCAAGAAAGGGCTCGATTTACCCATTGCCGGCAAGCCGGTGCAGAGCCTGGGAGACGCGAAGACTCCCCGCACGGTGGCTGTTCTTGGCCCCGACTATGTGGGCATGAAACCCACGATGGCGGTTCGAGAAGGCGATCGCGTGACCTGTGGTCAGGAGTTGTTCTCAGACAAGAAGACGCCCGGCGTTATTTTTACCGCACCCGCCAGCGGTACCGTCAGTGCCATCAATCGCGGTGCCAAGCGAGCGCTAGAATCGGTAGTTATTGACGTCGATGCCAATAGCGATGATGCCCGCCGTTTCGACACCACCGAAGCTATCGATGGTCCCGGGGTTGAAAGTGTGCTCGTCGCTTCTGGAATGTGGAGCGCGTTGCGCACCCGTCCGTTTAGCCGCATCCCAGAATTGGGCACATCCCCGCATTCCATTTTTGTTACAGCCATGGATACCAACCCATTGGCTGCGGACCCGCTGGTTATCATTAATGACCGGCCCGAAGCTTTCACGGCAGGACTCGATGGCATCGCCAAACTAACCGAAGGCAAAGTGTTTGTTTGTCACGAGGCCGGTAAGTTTGTACCCGCGGGTTCAGACGCCAAGCTCACACCTGCAGAATTTGGCGGCATACATCCTGCTGGCCTTGCAGGGACGCATATTCATCATCTTGATCCGGTGAGCTCGAAGAAAACGGTTTGGAGCATTGGCTATCAGGACGTCATTGCCATTGGCCAGTTGCTGCAAACCGGCGAGATCGATAACACCCGCGTCGTGTCGCTTGCAGGCCCGGGGGTTACATCACCGCGCCTAATCAAAACGGTACTCGGTGCCTCTGTTGAAGAGCTTGCCGCTGGCGAGCTGAATGAAGGCGAGCAACGGTTGATCTCTGGCCCTGTGTTTAGCGGTCATGCTGCGCGAGGCGGGCTTGCATTTTTAGGGCGTTATCACAATCAGGTGTCGGTATTGCCAGAGGAGCGCGAGCGTCACCTGTTTGGCTATTTAACGCCGGGCGCAAACCGGCATTCGGTGTTTCCCGTTTTTCTATCGTCGTGGCTCAAGAAAGACAGCGTCGACCTCACCACAACTACCAATGGCAGCACCCGCGCCATGGTGCCCATTGGTACCTATGACAGCGTCATGCCCGGTGATTTCCTGGCCACTCAGCTCATGCGTTCGTTGTTGGTGGGTGATGTGGAGAGGGCCATCAATCTGGGCTGTCTTGAACTCGATGAAGACGACGTTGCGCTGTGCACCTACGCATGCCCAGGCAAGTACGAATATGGGCCCGTGCTACGGCAGATGCTCAACCAAATTCAAAAGGAGGGCTAACGAATGGGTCTTCGCAGTATGTTAGACGCCATTGAGCCGCACTTCGAAAAGGGCGGGAAGTTTGAGGCGCTTTATCCGGCGTTTGAGGCGATCGACACGGCGCTGTATACACCCGATACCGTGACAGCCGGAGCGTCACACATTCGCGATGGGCTGAATCTCAAGCGCATCATGATCACGGTATGGGCGGTTGCCTTTATTCCGGCGTTAGCCGGTGCCTATGCTACGGGCTATCAGGCCAATGCTGCCATGGCAGAACTTGGGCTTACTGAGATGAGCAACTGGCGCGAGTTTTTTGTGGGCGCGCTCACCAGCTACGATCCCGGCAGCGTTTGGGATTGCATGATCCATGGGCTGTCGTATTTTCTGCCTCTATATATCACGGTGTTTTTGGCGGGCATCTTTTTTGAAATCTGGTTTGCCTCCAAACGCGGCCACGAGGTTAACGAAGGTTTCTTTGTCACCTCCATTCTGTTTACGCTCACGCTGCCGGCCAGCACGCCTTTGTGGATGGCGGCGGTTGGCATCATCTTTGGCGTGGTGATTGGCAAGGAAGTGTTTGGCGGCACCGGCAAGAACTTTCTTAACCCGGCGCTTACCGGCAGAGCCTTTCTATACTTTGCCTATCCCGCGCAATTGTCGGGCGATGCGGTTTGGGGGGCAGTTGGCGGCTACACCCGGACCACGCCGCGCGGCGAGGC
>CAZFIA010000215.1:0-5514 GCA_964519335.1 uncultured Pseudomonadales bacterium | reverse complement strand
CAGCAGCGCACAGACAAAGAGCGGCCACGGCGGACTTTTAGCGTCGAGCTTCGGGTTTAGGTCAAGACCCGTGTCTTTCAAATCCTCACCTGAACCAAGTTTTTCTTCCACCTGCGACCAGACATGCTCTGCAGTAGGCCGCTCTAGCGCGCCACCAACGTTCGCATGAGTAGGCACCTGCTTCCAGCGATACAACACACGGCCCGCCTGATTTACAACCAGCACTCCAGCTTGAAAATAGCCCTTGGGGTGCATAGCCTCAAAGTCCATTCCGTCGACCGGAATTTGCAAAAAATCTTCTTCGTCGACTTTTACATGAATGTCTAGCCAGTCTCGGATTTGACATGCATTGCTGATCTCATGATGCGGATCGCCGATGGTGTCGAAAGACAATTCCCATTCTTCTTTCGCCCGCGAAGCAAGCGTCTGGGGTTCGCTGGTGATCGCATAAATCTCACCCCCTTGCTCGCGGATTTTGTCGACAACACCAGAGGACATATAACGGCGTAACTCGCCGTTGCAGGGAGGTCACCAGAGTCCACGATAGAAGACGACAAAGGTTAGTTTGTGTTTAGAAAACGTATTATCAAGCCAGCTCTTTAGTGCGCCTGGTGGAGGATCCAATTTGGCATTAGGCACAAGACCGGAGTCACCCGCTCCAGACTCTTGAAGAAAACTGATTTTGAGGCCTTCAGTTGTCTGGCTTGTTCGAATTGTTCGTTGCTCGCAGCGATCGCCCCCACACAGCACTAGCCGCAAGTCTCGAGTTGTTTGCTGTGCAAGCGATGACTCGGCATCAATGATTCCGGTCACCTCAAAGGTTACGCCCTGAGTTTCGCTCGTTTGTTTGTTGAACCATTCTAGCGCTGCTTCTACATCCAGCTGTAGGCTTGCCGGGATGGTCTCTTCGACACTAAGTGTAGATGGCATAGGACACCTCCTCTAAATTGACCTGAGAGTTACTCTGGCACTTTACTCTGACCCCAGCAATTATCTTGATACTATTGGATTATGGAAGTATCTGATACGCAGCGAGGCCACGCGCCAGGTTTCGCCGACTACCACGCCTTTGCCTGGCGAGATCTGATCATCCTCGTCGCGGCAATCGGATTCTGGATCGCCAATGCGATCTCCCCTCTCACCGGTTTACCCGCTATCGCATGCGGCGTGTTAACCGGCATCTGCGCGCTGCAGTTTCACGAATGGGGCCACATATGGGGAGGCGTACGCTGCAAAGCAGACATCTACCCACCACCCCGCTGGTGGTATCCGTTTATTTTTAGCCTCGACCACACCACCAATACTCGGGAGCAATTTTTGTACCTGTCGCTACCCGCGTTCGCCGCAACGGCTATCTACATCAGCTTATTCTGGCTATTGCTACCGCGCGAACAACTGGCGGGCCAAACAGCACTGATCATGGGGAGCATCACCGCAAGCCTCACCGTCATCATCGAGTTCCCGCTCTTTGCCCGGGTCTACTTTGGTGGCAGCCTACCGCCCGTAGAGTTGTTCTCGCGAACTGCAGATTCTAAGATCAAGAAAGTCTAACAGCGAGCGCACTTACGTTTGGAAAACTACACGCTTTACGGCTCTGAACTAAGCTACTACACCGGCAAAGTCAGGGCCTACCTCGATTGGAAAGGGCTCAACTACACCGAACAATCCGGTAGCCTCGAAGTTTTCAAGAAGATCATTCTGCCTAACGTGGGCCGCGGCATCATCCCGGTGCTTAAGACACCAGATGATCAATACCTGCAAGATTCCACCGAAATTATAGAAACGCTGGAGCAGCGCCACCCAGACTCCCCTATGGGTCCTGACGGGCCACTACAAGTCTTCGCAAGTCTGCTACTCGATCTGTTTGCAGACGAGTGGCTAATCATTCCCGCCCTGCACTACCGCTGGAACTACAACGAAGACTGGACCTACAGAAGCTTCGGCGAAACCTCTCTCCCAGACGCCTCAGCAGACGAACAATTCAATTTCGGTAAATCACGGGGCCAGTTCTTTCGCAACTGGATGCCCGAAGTCGGCATCTCTGAAGCAACCATTCCGGGAATAGAAGAAAGCTACTTAAACTTCCTGCAGTTGTTCTCTAGTCATCTCGAACAACACTCGTTCACTTTTGGCGGCAGACCGTCGCGCGCAGACTTCGCGCTGTACGGACCGCTCTATGCGCACCTGTATCGAGATCCAGAATCTGGTGAACTGATGAAACGGCTAGCGCCAAAAGTAGCCGAGTGGGTAGAACGCTGCCGCGATATCAAGGACGCACCTGCCAATGCACCGCTCATCGACAAGGACGAAGTGCCTGCAACGCTCTATCCAATACTCGAGATGCAGATGCGCGAACAGCTGCCGGTGTTGCTTGCTTCAGATGAGATGCTTGCAGAGTATGCAAAATCAGCTGAACCTTTAACCGATCTACCGCGCGGCTTTGCAACCACGCAATGCACAATAGGCGGGTACAAAGGCGAGTGTCTCGGGCGATCCTTTCCGCTATGGCGTCTGCAAGCAGCATTGGATCATTACCATGGATTGCATAGCGCCGACCGCTCGCGCGCAGACCAACTACTCGACACAGTCGGCGGCTCCATACTCAAGAACTTTCAGCTATGCCATCGAATAGCACGATCCGGGGCGCAAATAGTCATCGAAGGCTAACTAGCGGTTAAGCAATCCGCTTAAGGCTCGCAACACAAGCCGCGCGCTTGTAATGGCGATCCTTATACGCCAGCAGTTCAGGTGCGACATCCATCTCAAAACGCTGCGCCCAGTTCAGGGTTTGCGACAACAACACATCCGCCATGCTGAACTGCTCGCCAACGGCAAACTCACGTTTACCCATGCGTTGCTGCAAAGCCGTTTGTGATTTGGCAAATTCCCACACAGCGGTTTCAATAACCGCCTCTTTGCGCAGCTCTTCTGGCAGCACAAAGGAGTGCTTACCCTTGGTCCAAAGCGGTTGCTCAAAATCGGTCATAACGAAATAGCACAGATCATCGTATTCTGCGCGAGCCGTGGCATCAGCAGGAATAAGTGATTGGCTAGACAAAGACGCGGCGTAATTCACAATCGCCGCGCTTTCTGTCAGTACCAGCGACCCATCAACGAGAGTTGGAATCTTACTTTGCGGGTTCATCGCCTTATAGTCGGCCGAACCTAAAATCTCGCGGGTGACTTCAACATATTCAAAATCGAGGCCCGCCTCTTCCAGCGCCCAGAGCGCCCGAAATGACCGGGATTGGCCGCTGCCATATAGCTTAATCATAGGTATTTTTCCTTAACAGCAGTAAAATCAGGGTTACAGATTAAACAGGCCCCTGAACCGTCTTACAATCCCGGCCAGCTGCACTGTTTCTCCTTATTCACTCCACACTGCCACCTCGATAGGGCAGCAAAATGCTATCTCCCCTCCATTAACTTTTTCGGAGCATCCAAATTGAGTCATTCTATTTCTCGCATCGCTCACATCACTCTACTGATCGCAACGGTAACCGCCTCCGGTGTCGCACTGGCAGGCGAGAATGCACGAGACGGCAAAAAGAAAGGTCGCCGCGGGCCGCCTCCCCAGGCCTTTGAAGCCTGCGAAGGCTTAGAAGTTGGCACCGCCTGCGAAATACAAACGCGCCGTGGCACCCAGCTCCCCGGCGAGTGCATCGTTCCGCGCAGGAAACTACGCGAACGTCTTGCTGAAGCAGAAACAGATTCAGACGCTGATGCACGACCGACCATCACCGAAGATACCCTCGTATGCAGACCCGATCGCTTCAAACGCCGACGACAGTCAGAGCTACTATAGGTCTCTGTTTAGACTAACCCGTTTGCGCAATGCAATGGACCATTACCCGCAAGCTGTTCCTTTCGCTACTCATTATCAGTTTGGCCATACTGATAATGAGCGCGTTCTTTGGCCGGCTAAGTTTTCAGAGTGGGTTTAACGCCTACTTGGAGGCGCGGGAAGCGCCGGTTATAGAACGGCTGGCCGCAGACCTCGCACTCGAATACCAAAACCCCGAAGGCTGGCAAGAACTGCTCACCAACGAACGGCTTTGGCGACGACAGGTTCTGCGGGCTGTGCCTGGTCGTCCTTTTAGCGATCGAGGGGGGCGTCCATCTGGCCGATCAGCTCCTCCTCGGAATTCGCCGCGACGGTTAGGCGATCGCATTGGCCTTTTTGATCTAGACGGCAAGATCATCGCCGGTCGTCCTATCGGCGACAACGCCGAATCGACCGGCGATCCGGAGTACCTACAAACCAAGATCGCGGTAAATGGCGAAGAAGTGGCAGAGCTCAGACTGTTACAAACTCACGCACCCTCCTCTGAACTCGACATAGCCTTTGATGAAGAACAGAAGCGTTCGCTGCTGTGGATTGCCCTTGCCTTGCTCCTTCTTAGTGGGCTTGCTTCCTGGATTATCGCCCGTCAGTTCACCCGGCCCATACGCAATGTCGCAGACGGCACCCGGGCACTCGCAAATGGCAACTACGACCAACCCATAGCAAGCAACAGTAATGACGAGCTAGGCGCACTAGCCGCAGACGTCAACTCACTTGGTCGCGTGCTTGCCGCTAACAGAGAAGCACGCCGCCGCTGGTTAGGCGATATAAACCACGAGCTACGAACCCCGCTAACGGTACTAAACGCAGAGCTGCAATCGCTTGAAGACGGTTATCTGCCCTTCAACACCGAGTCAGTTGCTTCTCTGCAAACTGAAGTAGATCGACTGGCGCACCTGGTTGACGATCTCTACTCACTATCATCCTCAGATGAGGGTCAACTCGAATATCGATTTAGCGAGTTTGATGTACGGAAGCTCTTACAAGAGCGTCTCGATGCGGCAGCGAGCCGTATGCAAGATAAGTCTCTCAAGTTAAGCGCCGATCTGCCCGACCAGCCCATACCCATAACCGCCGACCCAACGCGTATCGCTCAGTTGTTTACTAATCTCATAGAGAATTCGATTCGCTATACAGACTCACCCGGAGAGATCCAGGTGCACTGCAAAGCCACCGATACCCATGTCGAATTTTCAATTCAAGATTCGAAGCCCGGCGTGCCTGCCGAGCTGCATAAGCGTATCTTCGAACGACTCTACCGGGTAGAGACCTCGCGTAATAGGGGGGAAGGGGGTAGCGGGCTGGGACTGTCGATCTGCGAAGCTATAGTTGATGCCCACAACGGTACCGTTAGCGCGCAGGACACGAAACTACAAGGTCTACGCATTGATGTGCAGTTACCCAAAACCCAGCAGGCAACAGATTAATGGATACCGACAAACCACACATTCTGATTGTTGAAGACGAAATCAAGATCGCGGGGGTTTTGTGCGACTACCTTCAGGGCGCCGGTTACCAGGCAACGCACCTTGAACGCGGCGACACGGTGTTGGGTTGGTTAGAAGAGAACTCGCCCAACCTAATACTGCTCGACTTGATGCTGCCCGGCCGCGACGGCTTGAGCTTGTGCACAGAGATCAGAAAATCAAGCATAGTCCCCATCATCATGC
>CAZFIA010000214.1:0-5588 GCA_964519335.1 uncultured Pseudomonadales bacterium | reverse complement strand
CCTCTGTGGGTTGAACATCGCCCCAGTCGATAACCAGGTCAGTAAGCAGCGGCGTTTGCAGGCGTTGCGCTAACGCATCCGCTGCCTTCTGCGTATTGGCTGTAGGATCAAGGTAACGCGCAAAGCCGCGACCGCTACGCGCCAGCTCGTCAAGAAGGTATCGATTGACACCGCTTCCCACGCCCAACGCAAATAGCCTGGCAGCGCCAAGCTCCCGCTCCACTAGCGACAAGATTTCGAATTCATTGCCAATGTAGCCATCTGTGAGAAACACTACGTTACGAACGAGTCCCTCTGTCTGCGGCACCATCAATGCCTGCTCGACCCCGGATCGCATTACCGTGCCGCCAGATCCACTGAGTTTGGCCGTGTAACTCAGCCCTGCCGCAATGTTGGCAGCAGTTGCAGGGAGCGGCTTGCGCGAAAACTCTGTCGCATGATCAGAAAATCGAATGATTCGAAAGCTATCGATTGGGCGCAGGGCCTGCAGTGCTGCACGCATAAAGGCTTTACTCGCTGCCATCGGTGCTCCGCTCATAGAGCCCGAGCAGTCAAGCAAAAACACCATCTCGCGAGGCAGTACGGTCTCGTCTTCGAAGCTCTGTGGCGGCTCGATCAATACGCTAAAGAATCCGCCCCGTTGGTCCGCATGTGACAAAACGCCACTGGAAAACTCCGCTTCTGCTCCAAGGGCATAGCGAAGCACAAAATCGCGATTGGCAATAGTGTTGCTTTGCTTAAGTCTAGCCTCAAGAGTTGAGCCGTCTAAGGTGCGAACGTCGATCTCGTGGGTTGCACTGGTAACCGATAGAAATCCAACTGCAGACTGCAATCGAACAGCGAGCGCAACTCGATTGGAAGCAATGTTCTCAGGCAGGTTAACGCCTAAGACGGGGCCCTGCGTGGGCATTGCGGATAGCTCTTTAAGGAGCGCAGCGCTTTGTCCGGAGGTAGCCTTTTGGGAACCAGGATTAAACCGGGGGCCGACGACAAGTGGCACTACCAATTCATAACTACCATCAATTTTTGGAACCGTCTGTGTGTACTCCATGATCACTTCAATCGGCATGCCGGGTGTCAGGTTGGCGATGTGCTGAGTAAACATGTTGGGCCGGTGTTGCGTTAACAATACAGCGGCTTTTCCCTGCTTCTTGGCGGCTACAAAGGTTTTTTGCGCTTCCGCCTTTTTCTTTATTACAGCTTTGACTCGCTCGTTACCCACGTTCATCGTCAGCGAAAAAACAGCTGCCGACTTGTTTAGCGGAAACAGATATTGAGCATTAACGGGCTGGCCGAGCGGGTTCTCGAACTTCTGAGTAACCCTCACCCGGGCAAGGTCGCCCTGTAGATCAACATCGACTGCAGACGAAACGCTCGGAAACTGGACTCTCTTGCCATCCACGGTGGCCTCGATGGTGCCCGCAATCTCAGCACTGTCACCCAGGGCCGGTGCGGCAAGTGCCTGCAGACCGATGGCCAGCACCAAAGCAGACAGCTTGTGCACACAAGAATAAGTCTTCATAAACATCTCCATTAGATGGGTAGTTGAACAAAAGTGGTTAGGTTGTGGCTGCGCCCAACCGCCGCTAGAAACTCCTCGGCGTCGGAGCTCCAGGGAGTAACGGTTTGCACCATCGTCCAGGCATGTGTGGGTTGGCGCAGCCAATGCCAAACCACCTCGCTAATGCTGTGCGTAGCTAGGCCTTGCGACGAAACAAACTGAACCCTAACCCTGAGGTCTTCGCCCTCCGGCGACAGGCTTCGGTACACGGCTACTGGTCCGGCAGAAAAGTCAGCATTGGAAAAATCTGCACCCACGTAACTCACGCTGTAGCCGGAAGCGGTGAAACAGACATCAGGCGTATGGAGGTGACGCAGGGGAGACGTGGTGCGCACCATCAGCAACGAGCTGCTCCCATAGCCCGCTCTAGCTGCAGCGCCACCATAGGTACCAAAATATCTGAGCTCCAGATCAGTTAAGGGCATAGCCACTTGAGCGTATCCGCCCAAAGTAAGTGGTAGCTCCGGCGTTGATAGCGGCGCTGAAACATCAAGCGGCTGCGGTTTCAACGAAACAACGCTGAATGCAGCAAGGACAGCAACCGCGGAAAACACCAGGCTGGCAGACCATCTTCTGCTTACGCGAGCCCTACCGGAACGGCTTTGACTGGCTGGGTATGTTCTCGCCGGTTTTGACGGCTGAAAGTGCAACCACAAAAGCAAAGTAAAAATGCCAATAGCAGAAACGCTCAGTCCAATACCCGAGTGCCAGGGGTCGAGCATTACGTTGATTCCCGTTGAACTCTCGTGCCGCAAGCCAATAGCCAACGCAACGATCCGCAATGTGTTAACCGCCCAGGCAAGCGTGCATGTAAACACCAGGCCAGCCGCCATGCGGATATAGGACATAGGCTTAAGGGAGGCGAGCCCAAAATAGGCGGTAAGCAGCAAGATCAGTACGCGCGCGCCGGAGCACGGCAGATCGACAAGTACATCAACATCATCAAGAAGTATTCGTACCCCCTCGCAACTTGCTTTGGTATAGAGATCTGACAGCACAACGCAGGCACCAGAGGCAGACAACTGCTGCAGTGCAAACCCAAGCGTTCGCTGCAACAGAGACTCCAGAGGCAACGCAAAACAGAAAAATCCAGCGAGGAGCAATGGACTAACAGGTCGCTTACGCTCATCCAATCGCGCAAGCAGTCCGCAAGCAAATACATCGAGCGCCAGCATCAGCGCACCCAGAAGGTTGATATCCAACAACTGACTGGCTAGCCGAACACCAAAAGTCGCCAGCAGCAGATACAGAGGCAGTAGTCGCGTGCCAACAAAGAGCGGTTTGACTGGCGCACCCGAACGCAACGGCGAGCTCCAGCTCCAAACAAACAACCCAACCACCAAAGCAAAGACGACAGCACCGGCTGAGTCATAGTCTGGAGAGGACCAGGATCGAACGAGCCAGAGCATTGGGCCAACAGCCAATATTGCAAACGCCGAGCCCAGCAATGCAGAAACAAACAGCGGAGATTCAAATTTGTAAGTCAATTAAGTGTGCTCGAACCAAAAAGTGCATGAGGTGCTTAAGTAGATGAGGCTCAGTCTGCCTGCATACGCTTGAGACAAACTGCAGCTCTTGCGCAAAGCGCCCCGTGTTTTGGTGCAGATTTTGTGCAACGCGATGCAGAAGCCCTACCCACCAACAGATTCCGAGCTTCTCGGTGCTAGACTGCTTGCATGACAAACGCACCTTATCTACTGATCGTCGATGATGACCCGCACATCCGCGAGGTATTGCGCTACGCTTTAGGGCAAGCCGGCTTTGCCATCGATGAAGCCGCCGACGGCGCTGAGGCATTGCGCCTTGCGAAATCGGCTACCTACGATCTCATCGTTCTCGATATTCTGATGCCTGAAAAAGACGGTATTGAAGTGTGTAACGAACTGCGTCGAAGCTCAGAAGTGCCCATTCTGTTCTTAAGTTCCAAAGACGAAGAAATTGACCGAATTATTGGGCTCGAACTCGGCGCAGACGACTACGTCAGTAAGCCATTCAGTCCGCGAGAATTAATCGCACGCATTAGAGCCATTTTGCGTCGACCGCGAGTGAGCAACGCCGAAACACCGGTTACTGTGGGCGAGTTGTTTATCGATCCGGTGCGCCGAATCGCTAACTGGGCGGGACAGCCGATGTCTCTGACAGCAACCGAGTTTTCGATCTTAAGTCTCCTGGCTAGCCGCCCTGGCAAGGTTTTTGAACGCGACGAACTGATGCGTGGTGCCTACCCGGGCAAACGCATAGTCAGCCATCGAACCATCGACAGTCACATTCGCAGACTACGAGACAAACTGCGATCGCACGGGGCGGAGGTAATACAAACCAGCCACGGCGTGGGTTACCGACTGGAAGCCTGATGCTGCCTCGCCCTCGCCTGCGCACGCTGCTCATATTGCTTAACCTGCTCGTGCTCGCACTGCCTCTCGCCGGCATCCAGGTATTGCGTCTGTACGAGAGTGCGTTGGTGAGGCAAACGGAGTCTGAGCTAATCGCTCAATCCGCCTTTATAGCGGCGGCTTACCGCAATGCCTTTGATCGAGTTTTAGCCTACGAGCGACCAAATGGAGGACAAAGCGAACTCGATCAACACAGCATCTCTTTCGAGAGCAGCAGCGCGACCCGCGCCGACTGGGAGTATCGTCCCCCCATACTGGATCTGGTGGATTCCGAAATCTTGCCACCGCAGCCCGAGCCGCTACCCCTAGCACCAGGCGTCCGCGCTGATCGACTGGCCTACATTATTGGCCAGGACCTGGAATCTATCCTCAAAGATGCCCAGCGTATGACGCTCGCTGCTATTCGAATCGTTGACCATCAGGGCATTGTGGTGGCAACAACGGGCGAGGACCGGTACACCTCGCTTACCAATACCGGAGAGGTTGTTGAAGCGCTAAATGGCAAGCATTCAAGCAGACTACGAAGAAAAGAAGATCCTGTCAGCCAGACCACCTTGCTACCACTGCAATCGGTTAGCCGCACAACCCGTATAAGAGCCTTTGTAGCGACCCCCATAATATTCGAAGAACGAGTACTTGGCGTCGTGCTGTTATCGCGCACACCAGCCAACATTGTTCAAGCGCTATATGCTAAACGAACGCTCTTGGCTTACGCCGTCGCGTTGTTGCTCGGGGTGGTCATTCTTATCGCCTTCATCACTTCTCGAACCATCGTTCGACCTATCGAAAAAATGCAGGAGCTGGCCCGGCGTGTAAGCCAGGGCGACGAACGCGCACTGGATGACCTTCGACCGGGAGGAACAGCAGAAATAGTATTGCTGGGTCAGCAGATTGCCGAAATGGGTAGAAGTCTCGAAGACAGACGCCGCTACGTACAGGAATTCGCTCGTCACGTATCGCACGAATTCAAGACTCCTCTAGCTGCGCTCCGCGGAGCCATTGAGATGTTTGAAGATCATGGCGACACAATGACATCCGAGCAGCAGCAAAAATTCTTGCACAACATGGACGGCGACGTTAGCCATTTACACCGGCTAACGCAGTCGCTTCTGCAACTGGCGAAGGCTGACATGCAGGAACCCACACAGAATGAGAGAGCAAACCTGACTGAGTTGCTTACAGAAATGGCGTTGCGCTACGAAGATCAATGCGAAGTCGCGCTCGAGCTACCTACCCAGGAGATCTATGCCGGGGTAAGCGCCAATGCGATTGACGCAGTGCTCACGCAGTTAATCGACAACGCCCTGGTGCACGGCAAAACTACAACGCGGCTGTGTCTAAAGCTCACACAACAGACAAACGGAGAAGTTTGCATTGAGGTATCGGACAATGGCGAAGGAATTTCTAAAGGTAACCGAGCAAAGGTGCTGCAGCCGTTTTTCACCACCGCAAAGGATCAGGGAGGCACGGGCCTTGGGTTGGCCATCGCAAATCGATTAGTTGCAAGTCAGCGCGGCTCTCTTGAGTTGCTGCCTCCAGACTCAGAACAGCCTGGCACGCATTTCAGACTGCATTTGCCACAAGGGGAGGCAGCAACTCAAGAGAGCCGCGCTGACTTGCAACTAATCGATTTG
>CAZFIA010000213.1:0-5604 GCA_964519335.1 uncultured Pseudomonadales bacterium | reverse complement strand
CCATAGTACCGTTTCCCATGCCGATCGAGCTACACGCCCGAAGTGCTGAGGTAATCGTCCTTGAAGATACAACGGAACACGAACAGGACAAATAGCCGCTATACTTGGCAATTACGTGAAATTCTAAGTTCTGTAGATGAAGTTCTGTAGCGATTGCGGTGCCGAGACTCGACTTGAGATACCTCCAGACGACAACCGCGAGCGCGCGGTGTGCTCGCGCTGCGGCACCATTCACTATGCTAACCCCAAGGTAGTCGCTGGTTGCTTACCCCTATGGGACAACAAGGTCTTGCTGTGCAAGCGCGCCATTGAGCCGCGCAAAGGCTATTGGACGCTACCCGCTGGGTTTCTGGAAAACGGCGAAACTATAGAGGCAGGCGCGCACCGCGAAACCTGGGAAGAAGCCGAAGCTAAGGTAGAAAATTCGTCGCTCTATACGGTTTTTAGTCTGCCCCACATCTCACAGATCTATGTCTTTTATAAGGCTTCCGTAGTTGACGGAAAATACGGCGTCGGCACTGAAAGCCTCGACACCAAGCTCTTTAGCGAAGCAGAGATTCCCTGGGATGAGCTTGCGTTTCCTGTGGTTACAGACACGCTCAAAAACTATTTCAAAGATCGATTGGCGGGCGATGAGTTCCCGGTACATGACAGCGTGGTTAATTTCCGGCGCAGAATCGCCTCTGACTAGTAAAGAGGACTAGTAAAGAGGACTAACTGTCTCTAACCACTCAGAGCGCAGCGCGCATTACGGAACAATCGCATCCAGGGACCATCTTCGGTCCAGGCATTATCAGCCCAGGCATTTTGCGACGCTCTAAAGACCCGTTCTGGATGCGGCATCATTATCAAGACCCGACCCTCTGCCGCCGTCACGCCAGCAATACCATCGGGCGAACCGTTAGGATTGGCAGGGTAGTTCGTGGTGGGCTGATGCTGATTATCAACATAGCGCAGTGCGGTTGTTGGCCTGTGTCCTTCTTCTAGCTCGGCATAACCCTCGCCATGTGCCAGCGCCACCGGCAACACGCTGCCCGCCATTCCTGTAAGCCAGGGAGACGGCGCATCCTCAATAGCAACCAGTGTTGTGCGACCTTCAAATTGCTGGCTCTTGTTGGTTACAAAACGCGGCCAGCCTTGCGCGCCAGGCACCAGAGTTTTTAACTGTGCAAACATCTGACAGCCGTTGCACACCCCAAGCGCTAGAGAGTCGCGAGCAAAGAAGCGTTCAAAAGCCCGACGCAGCTCGTCATCGAACAAGATCGACTTCGCCCAGCCACCGCCTCCACCCAAAACATCGCCGTACGAGAAGCCACCACAAGCAACCAGCGTTGCAAAGTTATCGAGCCTCTCCGGTTGAGCCAATAGATCGCTCATGTGCACATCAACCGAGGTAAAGCCCGCGCGATCAAAGGCCGCCGCCATTTCTATCTGCCCGTTCACTCCCTGCTCGCGCAATATGGCTACTTTGGGTTTGGTGATGCCAATGTAAGGTGCTGCGATATCGTCATCGACATCGAAGGTGGTGACCGCAGAAAAGCCAGGATCGTTCTTGGCGATACCCGCAAATTCCATATCGGCGCAGGTTGGATTATCTCTAAGGCGCTGCATTTCATAACTCGTGCGTGCCCAGGTTTCCTGCAGATGGACACGCGTTGAGGAAAGCACCGATTGGCCATCGCAGTACACTTCAATCTTGTCATCAAATCTGGGACTTCCCACCACCATGGCTCGAACTCCGGCTCTAGCGAAGGCTGTACAAACATCAGCCGCATCGACAGCGCGCACTTGCAACAACACACCCAGCTCTTCGTTGAACAACAGTGCCGCAGGGTTGTGGCCTGCGGCGTCCACACCTTGAAAATTAAGCTCAACGCCACAACGACCGGCAAACGCCATCTCAAGCGCCGCGACAATCAATCCCCCATCACTTCGATCGTGGTAAGCAAGCAAGGCACCGGCATCGTTCTGGGCAAGCAGAGTTTCAATCAACCCCTTGAGCTGTGCCACGTCGTCAACATCGGGACAGGTTGAGCCCAATTGCTTTTGCACCTGCGCCAGCGCACTACCCCCCAGTCGCTGCTGACCCAACTCCGCCAGCACCAGCACGGTAGCCTGCTCATTCACCTGCAGCTGCGGAGTGAGCGTCTTGCGAATATCAGCAACCGGGGCAAACGCGGTGACATTGAGCGTCATAGGTGAAGTGACAGCTCGCTCAGCCGCATTAATCGACCAGGCCGTTCGCATCGACAGGCTGTCCTTACCCACCGGTATCGCAATGCCTAGCTGCGGGCACATCTCCATGCCCACCGCCTGCACCGCTTCAAACAGCGCCTGGTCTTCTGTACCGCGGCCTGCCGCTGCCATCCAGTTGGCGGACAGCACAACCCGCGACAGTTCTGTAACGCGCGCAGCGGCGAGATTGGTGAGCGCTTCGCCCACCGCCATACGCGCACTCGCTGCCGGATTGAGGTGGGCAAGCGCCGGCCGCTCGCCCATGCACATGGCTTCGCCGGTGTAAGCGTTAAAACTCGACGCGGTGACTGCGACGTCTGCAACCGGTTCCTGCCAGGGACCTACCATCTGCTCTTGAGCCACCAGCCCGGTAATACTGCGATCGCCAATTGTGATCAAAAATTTCTTGCTGCCTACCGACGGAAACCGCAGCACGCTTTCAAGGTTTGTAAGCAGGCTTGAATCGTTCGATTTGAAATCCGCAGCGGCATTTTCGCTCGACTCGAAGCGACGGTTTAGCTGAGGTGCGTTTCCAAACAACACCTCCATCGGCAGATCAACTGGCGTATCCTCCAGCAACTCATCGTTTAGGCGCAGATGCGACTCAGCAGTTGCTTCGCCAACAATCGCATAGGGACAACGCTCACGAGCGCAAATCGCCTCGAACACAGCAACGCGGTTAGCATTTACCGCCATAACGTAACGCTCTTGAGACTCGTTGCACCAGATCTCCATTGGCGCCATTCCCGGATCTGCATTGGGAATTTGCCGCAGCTCAAAGTTGGCACCTGTGCCCGCGTCCTTGGCAAGTTCGGGCAGTGCGTTAGACAAACCACCGGCACCCACATCATGTATAAGCTCAATTGGGTTTGCATCACCCAGCGCACAACAGGCATCAATTACTTCTTGCGCGCGACGCTGCATCTCAGCGTTACCGCGCTGCACTGACGCAAAATCGAGATCACTCGAACTTTGACCAGAGGTCATGCTGGAGGCGGCACCTCCGCCAAGACCAATGAGCATCGCCGGCCCTCCCAGCACAATCAGTTTGGCACCAACGGCTACGGGCGCGGCCAGCACGTGCTCAGAACGAACATTGCCGAGCCCCCCCGCGACCATAATGGGCTTGTGATAGCCGCTGTGGTTCTCGCCGCCAGTCGAATCCTGCATTTCAAAGGTACGAAAATAACCAGTGAGCGCGGGCCGACCAAATTCGTTGTTGAAACTGGCCGCGCCCACGGGCCCTTCGAGCATGATGTCGAGGGCGCTCGCAATCTTTTCTGGCTTGCCGATTTCAGTTTCCCAGGGTTGCGGGTCACCGGGAATGTTCAGATGCGACGTGGTAAACCCAGCAAGACCCGCCTTGGGTTTTGAGCCGCGGCCCACAGCCCCTTCATCACGAATTTCACCACCCGATCCGGTGGCAGCACCCGGGAAGGGCGCAATTGCCGTTGGATGATTATGCGTTTCGACTTTCATCAACACGTGAACGGGCTCGCGCGCAAACTCATAGGTGTGGTCTTCAGGATTCACCAGCAGCCGATCTTGCTCAGGCCCCTCTATGACCGCCGCGTTATCGGAGTAGGCGCTTAGCACGCCGCGACCGTTTATGTGTTTGTGCGTGTTGCGGATCATCTGGAACAGCGAAAGTTCTGCCGGCTTGTCGTCCGCCGTCCAGCTTGCGTTAAATACTTTGTGACGGCAGTGCTCTGAGTTGGCCTGGGCAAACATCATGAGCTCGACGTCGGTAGGCTCGCGGTCGAGCTCGGCAAACGCCCGGCTCAGATAAGCGATCTCGTCATCTGACAGCGCAAGGCCTAGTTCTGTGTTGGCACGAGACAGGTCCGAGAGTGCTATGCGCTTAAGCGGTCGCGGAGCGGTTTCGCTAAATACCTGATCGAACTGCGCGTCAGATGAAAGCGTCTGAGTCATGCGATCGAACAAAACGCTGTGCACGTCTGGGTTATTGATGGCATCCGTTGCGCCTTCCAGGTACCAACGCACGCCCCGCTCCACGCGCGCAACAACACCAAGCCCGCATATCGAGAAAATATCAGTCGCCTTGCTCGACCAGGGGGAAATGGTGCCAGGCCTTGGCAAAACCGTAGTGACCTGTACCCCACAGGATGCAGGCAGCCCTTGCGTTGGTCCGTAATCAAGCAACGCATCAGCGCGCTCCCGTTCTTGACTGTTGAGCGGTCGAGCGCAATCGAGGAGGTGAACAAACTCGGCGTAGCAGCCGGCGATGTCACCTTCCAACGCTTGCAGCCGATCAAGAGTTTTCTCGAGGGCAAACGCCGAAAGTGCGGCTCGCCCCGGCAAGACTATAAGTTCACGACTCAAGCGCGGAGTCTCCTGAAGCCTGAGTCCGGCGTCTATCGCGGAAAAACCGGATCAGCCGATCACCACACTCGATGGCAAGGCAGCCACTAGTAACTTCAGGTAAATGATTAAACCGTTTACCGGGCTCAGCTCGACTAGCCAGCAAATCGATCGCGCCCGCCCGGGGTTCTGGCGCTCCAAAAACGATCCGCGCAATCCGGGCGTGGACTGTTGCACCCAGACACATAGTGCAAGGCTCGATGGTGCTGTAGAGCACAGCATCAGTAAGGCGGTAGTTCCCCGTTGCTTTCGCGGCGGCGCGAATAGCAATCACCTCGGCATGCGCGCTTGGGTCGCAATCCGCAATCTGTCGATTGTGCCCACGGCCCACGATCTTGTCGCCCTGCACCACCACGGCACCTACCGGCACTTCTCCAAGGCTTGCCGCCTGATCCGCGAGCGTAAGCGCTGCGCGCATGTGCGCCTCGTCAGAACCTCCCACAACTACTCCCACTCGATAGTGGCCGGCGGCTTGGAAGACACGTCGTATACCACTCGCGACACGGCTTCAATTTCGTTAATGATGCGATTGGATACCTTACCAATAAGTGCATAAGGCAGCTCAGCCCAGGTGGCCGTCATAAAATCGGTGGTCACCACGGCTCGCAGTGCAATCACGTGCTCGTAACGACGGGCATCCCCCACTACACCTACCGACTTCACCGGCAGATAAACGGCAAACGCCTGGCTGACTGAGTCGTAGAGGCCTGCGTTCCTTAGTTCTTCTATGAAGATAGCATCAGCCTCACGCAAGACTTCGGCGTAGCGCTTGCGCACCTCTCCCAAAATACGCACGCCAAGTCCGGGCCCCGGAAAGGGATGCCGATAGACAAGCTCCTTCGGCAACCCCAGCGCAACACCTACCTCGCGAACTTCATCTTTGAACAGCTCGCGCAAGGGTTCGAGCAGCTTAAGCTGCATGCGCTCGGGCAACCCCCCCACGTTGTGATGGCTCTTGATAACGTGTGCCTTGCCATACTTGCTGGC
>CAZFIA010000212.1:0-5607 GCA_964519335.1 uncultured Pseudomonadales bacterium | reverse complement strand
TTAGGAAATCGGCCAACAGTGGATAAGCGCCTTTTGGTCCAATCAAGCGACGCAAGACTTCGGTAGTAGAGGGCATAACTTCGTTGCCGTCGGGGCCATATACGGGCAGCGGACGTTCACGGCGACCGAGTTGAGCGCCGGCGATGAGGTCGATCAAATCGGCGGTGTGTCCCGCTTGTAGCTGGGTAAACACAATGGCATCTAAGTCTTCGAGTTTTGCGCCTGATTCATCAAAACGCACAGCAGTGCCAGGCCCCGCGTCTACCAATAGCTTTGCTTTGCCATCGATCCATATCAAGTACGACACTCCGGCCCGGCGATCGTCCAGTTCCGATCCACCTGACCCCAGTATCTGCACCCAGTTACCTTCTATTCCGCAATAGTTGCCCTTGTTGTCGGTGTTTGCGGCAAATGCCTTGATGCTTGTGAAGCTGCCGATCAAGACCATAATCACGGCAAGCGTCGCGGTGACGGAACAACGGTGTGGCGTGCTCAGTGTGAACTTCATGAGCGTTTCCTCATAGCTGATTTTTTCGGTCGCTTTTTTGGTGAGGCCGTTGAGTGCTTTGCGGCCCTGGTAACTTTGAGTGCATCGATCGCTTTTAGCAGCGCCGACACGTCGGCTTCATCCGGCATGCGCCAATCGCCGCGTGGTGACAGACTGACAGAACCTATCTTGGGGCCAGGGGGTAGCGTTGTGCGCTTGAACTGTTGAGTAAAGAAGCGTCGGAAAAAGGTGTGCAGTACCTTCTTAATAACGCTCGCGCTGTAGTGGCCTGAAAAGCTTTCGATCGCTAACAGAAAGATCTTCTCGGGCTCGAAGCCGTTGCGCATAAAATGATACAGAAAGAAGTCGTGTAGCTCGTAGGGACCAATGATGGTTTCAGTCGACTGAGTAATCTTGCCGTCGGCAGGAGGTAAGAGCTCGGGGCTAATAGGGGTGTCGAGTACACGAAGTAGGACCTTTGCCAGGTCTTTGTTGGCTCTTTGATCGGCATACCAACGAACCAGATAGCTCATCATGGTTTTTGGCACGCCAGCGTTTACGTTGTAGTTGGCCATGTGATCGGCGTTGAATGTGCACCAACCCAGCGCTAGCTCTGAGAGATCGCCGGTGCCCACCACCAGGGCGGAGAGTTTGTTTGCCTGATTAAACAGGATCTGTGTGCGCTCCCGGGCCTGGGCGTTTTCAAACACAACGTCTCGTGCATCAGCGGGGTGTCCCAGGTCTTTCAGATGTCCTGCAACGGCCTTGTTGATCGAGATCTCCTCGAGCGGCACACCGGTCACCTCACACATTTTGTGCGCCGACCCTTTGGTGAGTTTTGAGGTGCCAGGCCCGGGTAACGTGAAGGCGTGCAGGTGGCTTACATCTAGATCCAGTTTTGACAGTGCATCCAGCGCTACCAGAAACGCCTGTGTTGAATCGAGCCCTCCCGACAAGCCGAGCACCAGATGGTTGATGTGCGCTGATCGCATACGACGGGCGAGCCCCGTGGCCTGGATCGACATGATCTCTGAAGCGCGTGCGTCGAATGCAGCACTTGCCTGTGGCGCGCTGTCGGGCACGAATGGATGTTTGTCGTAGGAACGATGTAGATTTCTAATAGGCTTGATTGCGGCGTCGCAGCTGACCGTTCGATAGCCGCCGGTTCGCTGCGCTTGTGCAAAGGAAATGTTCTGCATGCGTTCGTGCCTTAGGTGTTGGGCATCAAACTCGGTAACTATTGAACTGCCGGCTAATTCGAAACGCGCGCCCTCGGCTATTAACTGGCCATTCTCGGCTGCTATTAGATGGCCACCAAACACAACATCTTTAGTTGATTCTGTTGGCCCGCTGGAGGCGTAGAGGTAAGCACAGATTCGCTGCGCGCTGGTCATGCGGACCAGGTCGCGCCGATACTCAGCCTTGCCGATAAGTTCGTTGCTGGCGGAGGGGTTGAGAATAAAGTCGGCGCCTGCGAGGGCGTGCGCTGCGCCTGGTGGTTGTGGCGTCCAAAGGTCTTCACAAATCTCAATGGCAAAGCGGGCCTGCCCCAAATCAAAAAGCTGTCTATGATCTATCTGAAAGGTACCGAGGGTTTTGTGGTTAACGGTTTCGCACAGGTCACCGCCACCGGTAAACCAGCGAAGCTCGTAAAACTCGCCGTAGTTCGGTTGAGTGAGCTTTGGCACCACGCCGCATACCTTGCCATTACTCGCGACTAACGCGCAGTTGAGCAGTCGCCCGTCGGTAGTTTGCCAGGGCACACCAATAACCGCCGTAATGTTCTTGGTGGCAGCAACTAACCTTGTGAGCGCGCCCTCGCAAGCCGAGTGCAAGCCCTGGGTAAAGAACAGGTCCTCGCAGGTATAGCCGGTAAGGCTTAACTCGGGAAACAAAACCAGAGCTACCTGATCGCGGGCAAACTTTTTCAGTTCGGCGATCATCCGATCGGCGTTTGCCTCTGGGTCACCGATAATCACTTCTGGTGCGCTGGCGGCCACGCGAACGTAGCCCAGATTATTGAGGCTCATTAAGTTCTGTCTCTGTTTGGCGATTGGTCTGATCGCTTGCTGTTTGTCTGATCTACTGGCTGCTGCAAGATATGTAACGCGTCGCCCCGGCTCATTGTTCCCGGTTGAACAACGCGTGCGTAGACGCCGAGGTTGCCGTCATTGTGTGTAACCAGATGGCGCATGATCTTTGGGTCTTTGGGAATCTCAGCGACGGGTTGGGTGGTCATGATGCAGCGCGGGCAGGGCATTTCGATGGACAACACCGCGGAGCCGATCTTTACCTGTTTGCCAACCCAGTCATTTTCTGGAAAGGCTCCGGATAGACCGTCGATTAGAATATTGGGTCTGAAGCGGCGCGTATCAAAATTGTTCGGGGCCTGGCTGCTTAGAGTGTGCAGTGCTGCTGTTGACAGAAGCAGGATCGGGTAGGCATCAAAGTACGTGCCGGGAGGGGAGTCGTATTCAAGCACTTCGGATGGCCAGCTCATCATGTCGGGCAGCGGTTCATCGGGCAGGCGGGAGAATACCTCCCGAAGCGCGAGTTCCATCTGCTCAGGCGTTACATCTTCTTGTGTCGCGCGCCTGAAAAAATCGAGGTTCTCTGCGCTCACCAGTGGCCATAGCTGGACGTCCGTTTCTAGCCAGGCGCCGAGTTTGGCTGAGATGTCGGTGTCACCCGTGCTCAGACTTGTGCCGTCAGGCAATGTGATTTGTGCGGCCGCACTGCCTTCCTCTAAGGTAGGTTGCGTTGAAAATTTTGCTGCGGCGCTCATAAGTGCAGGGAATTTTTTGCCGGTGAGACTGCCTGTGCTGTTGCGTAATGCCCAGGCGCGATCGCCAACAAAACCGTTGGCACCTACCTGTACCTCGGCAAGCGCCTCGCCGAGCATACTCTTGACCGGATATCGATGAAGTTCTGAAACTTGCATGGTTTAGATATTGCGCCTCTTTGTGACGAAGAGATGGTTGCTTAGAGAGATGTCGAACTAGTGGGTTGGATCATCGCTGTTCGTGAACGAGTCTGCGATGGTTTCGGCCTTCTGCAGAATGCGATCTATCAATACCGCGGCGTCTGGGCTGAATTCAAAACCGACAAAAGCCGTGGTCGACAACTCCATGAAGGGTCCTGCCAGATCCACTTCATCTTGTGCGCGCTGAATTGACCCTCTGATGCGATTGAAAAAGGCTTGCTGCGTGGCCTGACCTTCGTCGTCGAGCTGGGTGGCTAGAGCTTCGAGCAGTGGATCGAGCTGGTTTCTTGCGTCTGTAATTGCTTGCATGGTGTACCTGTCTATTGGACCTCATTCTCGCTTGAGGGTTCTAAATTGGCCAGCGCTACGCCTCTTCTGAGGGGACGGTTAAACTAGCACCCATGATACGACGAACCGCCATGCGGGCCTTGCTGCTCGACCCTGATCGAGAGGAGCTCTTGCTCATCAAAGCGCTGGTACCCGACACGGGTGAGGAGCTGTGGTTTACTCCCGGCGGCGGCAAGGAAGGTGACGAAACAGACCTGAGTTGCCTTGCCCGCGAGGTGCTCGAAGAGACTGGCCTTGAGCCATTGCCAGAGGCCATTTTAGTGTGGACGCGCAGCGAGCAGTTTGTGTTTTTGGGCGAGGACTACCATCAGGACGAACGCTATTTTCTGGTGCTCACAGAGCGCTTTGAGATTGCACAACAGGCGCTCGAAGCTCATGAGCGGGAAACGTTTCTCGCCGCACGTTGGTGGTCGCTTGACGACATAGCCGAATCAACAGAATTGTTTGTTCCGGCAGACCTTGGCGCACTAATGAAGGAGTTACTGGTGAACTACAGAGCGGGCCGTACAACAGAGGAGACACCGTACCCTGTGCAGCATGTTGGCCGCTAAATAACCCTATTGGCTGTTACTGAATCTTAGTGGGTTAAGAGTTGCTAGCTTGCTCTGAGAATGCCAACGGCCAAACCAATAGAAAGACCAGTGCCGACGGTTAAGGGATAGTAGCCGCCGAGGTTATAGCCAACTGCTGCACCAATCACCAGCCCGGTGCCAATGCTTAGTATAAGCCTTTCCTGAGAGCGTCTGAGCTGCTCGAAGCTATGCATGTTTTTGCTGGAGCGTTTAGAGGGATCATGGCCGGTGGTGCGGCGCTTGCGACCATTGCCTCTGTTCGACGCTGGACGCGTAGCACTAGCGGCAGCGTTTGTGTTTTGCGCATCAATACTCGCAGTGTTTGGGCTATTTCTCGTGTCCATCTTAGTATGTGTTCATCGTTTTCTTGTGCTGATCGATTTCTTCTGTTTGGCGCTATTCTGCGCTCATCGCTCTCAGTTACCAGAGTCTACCCTCAAGGTTGATTCGTCAAATCTATTGGCTCAGATCTTTCTCGTACCAATGCACCGTGTGGTAACCACCAAACTTGTAACCCGCTTCTGTGAAAGAGCCTACCTGATGAAAATCAAGCGCCCTGTGTAGAGCCACGGAGGCTGGGTTGGGGTGCGCTATGCCCGCGAAGGCGCGATGTAATTCAAAGGGAGTTAAGTGTTCGAATAGATGCTGGTAGAGGGTTCGCCCTAAACCCTTGCCGAGATGGTCAGGATGCAGATAAACGGATGTTTCAACTGAACGGTCGTAAGCGGGTTTTGGTCGATACTGGCTGCTACTGGCGTAACCAAGAACCGCGCTACCTTGCTCTGCAATCCACAGCTGGTGTGGGGAGCCGGGGGCGTGATGCGTAAGCCAGGTTCGCCGTGCCTCAGCTGAAAATGGCGTGGTGTCGAACGTTGCAGTGCTGTGGCGTACGTAGTGATTGTAGATCTGCGTTAGGGATTCAAGATCATCAACCGTTGCGTGCCGTATCTCCAAATCGTGATCTGTCATTGCATACCACCGTATACCCAGACGGCCCACAGCAAGGGCATGATCCACAGCGCCATAAGGAGCCAGGTTATTAGTGTGACGTTGGTACCGCCTTTGTTGTAAATCAATTTCGACTTAGGTAGCAGTGGCTGAATAAGCAACAGGGCAGCAAGCCCCCAGAACACTATGCGCCAGAATAGTTTGGTGTCCATCAACCCGCCGTAACTCGTGCTGTGAATAAAACCCCAGAGCCCCATAAGCGCAAGAGC
>CAZFIA010000211.1:3309-5760 GCA_964519335.1 uncultured Pseudomonadales bacterium | reverse complement strand
GGCCCAAGAGATGTGGTTGGCATTGAATCCGTCGAAGTTCTAAAAGGTCCACGTTCGGCACTTTTCGGCCGTGGCGAGCCCGGTGGCACAGTTAACATCGTGACCAAACGCCCCAAGTTCAAGAACGCCGGCGACTTTAGAGCCACTTACGGTCGCTGGGATCAGGTTCGTCTGGAGGCTGATGTACAAACTACCTTTGCCGATGAACGGGTAGGTGTCCGGCTGGTAGGATTTTTTGAAGACTCTGACAGTTTTCGCGAGACCGTCGAGATACAGCGCGTGGGTTTCTATCCATCAATCACCTGGGATGTCTCTGACACAACAAGCCTAACCTACGAACTTGAATACACTGATCAAGAGATACCCTTCGACCGCGGTGTTGTCTTCTCAGATGAGTTTGGTTTCACACCCCGCAGAACCTTTACTGGCGAACCGGGCGATGGTCCGATCGACACCGATGTGCTCGGCCATCAACTCGAGTTCAAGCACAACTTCTCTGATGAATGGAGTTTGCTCGCCGGTCTGGGCTTTCGAGACACATCGTTTGAAGGCAACGCATCCGAAAGCAACTTTGGCAGTCGTCAGTCCTATTTCATCGATGGCGAAACGGTGTCACGATTTTTCCGCTTCAGAGACTTCGATTCGGACTATTTTGTCGCCCGGGCCGAGGTTGCAGGTGAGTTCGAGACAGGCGCCCTCCGGCACAGACTCTTAGTCGGTGGAGACTATGACAACTTCGAGAATAGCCTCTTCATTGAACGCTTTCGTGCGGGCTCCATACCCGCCGGCTCAACCGTCGCTGATCTAGATCCAGTCGCCTTTCTGCTACTCGATGTGGACGATCCTGTTTACGATCAGTTTCCGACACCGGTACCCGGGCCCAACACCGACAGAGAGGAAGACCTTCAGGGATTCGGTTTCTACATTCAGGATCAAATCGATCTAACCGAACAATTACAGATTCGGCTTGGCGTGCGCTTCGACGATTTTGAACAGGACCTGTCAAATTTCGGATCAGCCGCTGTTACCTCTTCCGACACACGTTTCTCACCTCAGTTTGGAATTGTTTACAGAGTAACCCCGGGGTTCAGTCTGTACGCCTCCTACGGTGAAGGTTTCCGCCAACAAACGGGCTCCGACTTCGCGGGTGGCCAGTTTGACCCCAACCTCACCGAGTCAGCCGAGATCGGACTGAAACTGGATGCTTCGCACTTTTACGAAGGCGTCGCAGGCTCTGTAACCCTCACCTTATTCGACGTCGACCAGAGCAATATTCTGGTAAACGACGATCGACCCGAGGCGGTAGCAGCAGGCTTCTTTTCTGCATCAGCCGGTGAGGCGCGCAGCCGTGGCGTCGAGCTAGATGCAAGTCTTGCATTCGATAACGGTTTTAACCTGTGGCTCTCGTACGCCTATACAGACGCAGAGTTCACCAACAGCAACCCGGATGCATCATTTGGTGCGATCATTGAAGAGGGTGATCCGCTCATCAACTCGCCAGACCATCAGGTGAACCTGCAAATCAGCCAGGGTTTCAGAGTAGCGGGCATGCCTGCCCAGTTGGGCGCAGGTCTGCTGTTTACCGACAGCCGACTGGGTTGGACCGGGTTTGACTTCACGTTGCCGAGCTATACAACGGTTCGATTCTTTGGCCAGGTTGAGCCCGCAGATGGCTTTACGGTTCGTTTTGATCTCGACAACGCCTTCAACGAAACGTTTTTCACCAACTCGTTTGCAGACGTTTGGGTAGAGCCCGGTGCGCCGCGCCGCTATAGAATAAGTGCCTCCTACGCGTTCTAATCAGGCACCCCAGATGAGTGACTCATGAGCAATCCAGTTTTGGCGGCAGAAAGCTTGACCGTCGACCGCGGTGGCCAGCGAGTGCTCAACGGTGTGGACTTCAACGTGGAGCAGGGCGAGGTGTTTGCCCTGCTCGGCGGCAACGGCGCCGGCAAGTCCACCACGTTGCTCACCTTTCTGGGTTTTGTTGAGCCAATTAGCGGCACCGCGCGCATTAACGGTGAATCTGTAAGTAACGACATCAAAGCTGTGCACAAGCAGGTGGCTTATCTGCCTGAGGCGGCAAACCTCTACCCGCATCTCAGTGCCCACGAAAACCTCGACTACTTTCTTTCGCTCGCAAAAGCACCCAATAGTCGCGCCGCGATCGATAAAGCGCTCGACACCGTTGGGCTTGCCGAAGATGCCCGAGGGCGCAGGTTAGAAGCCTACTCCAAGGGCATGCGACAAAAAGTTGGAATTGCGCTGGCGATTCTTCGCGAAGCGCCCATTCTTTTACTAGACGAACCCACGTCCGGTCTCGATCCAGTCGCCATCGATGAGTTCAACGCAATCATTGTGCAGCTTGCGGACCAGGGCACCACCATACTTATGGTGACCCATGACGTTTACGGCGCTTGCCAGGTAGCAAGCCACATTGGCCTGCTGCAA
>CAZFIA010000211.1:0-3209 GCA_964519335.1 uncultured Pseudomonadales bacterium | reverse complement strand
ATGGTGCACTACGGCCATTACGTGTTTCGAACACCGGCGCCACTCGCCATTGCAGATCCGGGTGTTGACCCTTACACCGGTACCGTAATGTTTCTCGAAGGTCACCGACAAAACTCGGCGACCTTTGCACCCAAGTACACCCGCGCTGATGCCGGCCCCTACGCGTTCTTGTCGCCAGCCCTTACCTATCAGCTGCTCGTACCCCTGCTGTTAATCGTGGTCGGCTTTGCGTCATTGGCACGCGAGCGCGAAGCGCGAACTGATCAGCTGGTGTTCACCATGGCCGTGAGCCCCGCCACTTTTTGGCTAGGCAAATCTTACGCCCTGGGTGCGCTCGCAATAGCCACCTTGCTGCCGCTTGCGCTGGTAGCCATCATGGCCTGGCTGGGTGGCGAATGGGCGTCGATTGCGCTGGCATTTTGGTTGGGTTACGCCGTATATCTCTTGGGCTGGGTGTTTCTAATTACGGCCGCATCGGTATGGAGCAAGCGCGCCTCTTCTTCTTTACTGGTTTTGCTGGCCTGCTGGATGTCACTCTGCATTTTGTTGCCAAGAATCGCAGGCAGCACAGCAGATGCGTCTCAACCGCTAACCAGCAAAGTGCAAAACGAGCTGGAAATTACCCGGGTACTGCGCGACGCCGGCGATAGCCACAACGCAAGCGACCCCGCCTTCGCGAAAATGCGGACCGAACTAATGAACCAGTACGGTGTAGACACCCTGGAAGAGCTACCCATCAATTTTCGTGGTTTTCTGGCAGACAAGGCGGAGCGAGATTTAACAGATGTCCTGAATGGTTTTGCCGACCAGCGGATAGAACAAGAGTTAGCACAGGCTAAAACAGCAAGCACCTTCAGTTGGCTGTCGCCTTACGTTGCACTGAAGTCATTTTCTATAGCCACGGCCAGTACGGACCTGAAGCGCTATCATCAGTTCTTACGCGACGCAGAAGCCGCGCGTTTTGCGTTTGTAGCAGGTCTAAACCAGGTGCACACGAACGATCTCAGCTACGCCGACGATATAAATCGAAACAAGGACGAGGCATCTGGACAACGCGCCCGCGTAGATGCGCATCACTGGCAAATGCTCGACGATTTCAAATGGACGCCCAAAAGCAGTACTGAGCGTTTGGCCAATGGCCTGCCCTATCTAGCAGCAATGCTGCTTTGGGCCTTAGTTGCTGCATTCCTGGGTTTGATGGGTTCTTCACGAGCGGCATCGAAGGTTAATGGGTAAGTTCGCGCACTTCACCCTAGAAGTACGTTATGCACTACGCGAACGCTCGGTGCTTGCAGCACTCGCAATCGCATTCCTGGTCGCGTCCTTCGCGGTGGTCACTGCCACACAGGAGGTGAGCGAGCAGCGATCTGCTATCACGGCCATACTTCTGGAAAACGAAGCCGATCAACAACATGTGTTGCCCCAACAGGCTGACGTTGGCAGCGCGGCATACTACGTGCATCACGTTACCTATCAACCCCCCGGTGCGCTCGCATTCTCGGCGCTCGGCACGCGAGAAGATCTGCCCTGGCAGCACCGACTGCGCATGCTCGCGATCGAAGGCCAGATCTATGAGGCTGACACCGGCAACCCGGACCTGTCTCGGCTTGGCCGGCTAGATTTCGCTTTTTTGGTGTCTGTACTGCTGCCGCTGGTGCTCATACTTCTTCTGTACGATCTCGACGCGCGTGAGCGACGTGACGGCCGCTATGAATTACTAAACGCTACCAGCAATTCGGCGAACACGCTCATGGTTAGAGGAAGCGCTCGCACCTTATTGCTGTTCTTATCTGTAATTCTACCGTTCGTCGGTATGGCTTTGTTCACACAGGCTCCGCTTACCCTAAGCCTCATTGTTGTATTGGTGGTGGGTTTACACCTGCTGTTTTGGCTTGCAGTATCTCGATTTGTTACCGCGCGTTTTCATCAGGGGCCAACCGCCGCCACAGTTTTACTTGCGTGCTGGCTACTGTTTACTACCGCGTTACCGGCCGCCGCACGAGTCGTCGTTGAATCTTTGGTGCCCGTTCCCGCAGGTGCTGAGCTTCTGCTTGCGCAACGCGAAAAAGTAAATGATGCCTGGGATTTACCCAAGGCGGCGACGATGGATCCGTTTGTGGCTTCCCACCCCCAGTGGAAAGACGGTGTGGAAATGAAAGAGTCTTTCGAGTGGAAGTGGTACTACGCTTTTCACCAGGTTGGGGATGAGTCAGTAAAGACAGTCTCAGATGCGCTACATCAGGGCATCGCTCGTCGAGATCAGCTGATGGGTCTTGCATCAATACTCTCCCCACCTCTGGCAGCAGAGCGGTGGCTAAGCCATGTCGCAAAAACCGACCGGTACCACCATCAAATGTACGTGAGCTGTGTAAGAGATTTCCACGCTTCATTGCGCGAGTTTCACTATCCAATGATGTTTGGGAACAAGGAGTTCTCGCTAGAGGCAATGGCCGACTTGCCCAAATTCCAACCTTGTATTGATTAGGTCGACGTTCCCGCTGAAACGTTTTATCAGAAACCCGTTTATACCGGTGCATCGAAATCGGTACCGGTTATGCACACAGGAGTGGCACAACAATTATCAGGCTCCCTACCGGGATAGGAGATTTTTCTAACGCCCTGTTGGAAAGGGTTCTGGCTGCACCTGCAGGCTCCATAGCCAACATAGTCGTCACTCCAGTTGGCACAGGCCAACTCGCTGCCAGTTTTCGCGTTCAGCTTGATTGGGACGAAGCCCCATCAAGCGTCATAATCAAATGTGCAAGCAGCAACGACGCTAGTCTAGCCGTCGGTACCGAACAGAAAGCCTACTATCGAGAAATTTGTTGGTATCAAGATCTTGCCAGCCAGAATGGCGCTAGAGCTTGATAGTCTTTCGTTGCTCTAAGGCGACCTTCGTACCTCGCGAGCGTCATGCCTCCGAACGCTCTACATGTTGGAAACTTCGATTCACCATCATCACTTTAGGTGTGATCCAAGCACCCCATAGCGCAAGCGCAATCAACACCGGCAGCGTCGGCAACAGTATGAGCGCCGCAATCCAGGCCACCACAAAACCGGCAAAGCGTTTGAACGCGCGCTGAATTCTCTCCTGGGCAGATGGTCCATTCGCTAGCTGCCCAAAAGGCACAGGCCCCATAAACCACCCATTTCCCAGCAGCGCACAGACAAAGAGCGGCCACGGCGGACTTTTAGCGTCGAGCTTCGGG
>CAZFIA010000210.1:0-5845 GCA_964519335.1 uncultured Pseudomonadales bacterium | reverse complement strand
GTTCCGTTGCGTGCAGAAACCCACGCCGGTGAGGATGTTGCGGCTTATGCTATCGGGCCAGGGTCGGACGCTGTGCGCGGCGTGATGGAACAGAACAAGCTGTTTGATGTTATGCGCTCGGTGTTGCCGACTTCAGTCACTAGCACCAAAAAATAATCGGCCAGGGTAACCACTATGCTAGAGCAGCTGCTCAACCAACTTGATGGCCTGCTGGGCAGTGCTTTCTACTTTCCCTATTTGCTTGTTGGCGCCGGTCTGTTTTTTACTCTGTACCTCGGGTTTCCTCAGGTCAGATTTTTCACACACGGCTGGAAGGTACTGTTTGGTCGCTATGGCGAGTCTGATGATCCGGGCGACACCAGTCACTTTCAGGCGTTGTCAACGGCGCTATCTGGCACGGTCGGTACGGGCAACATCGGCGGAGTAGCCCTCGCGCTCTATCTGGGCGGACCTGCGGCGTTATTCTGGATGTGGATCACGGCGTTGGTTGGCATGACAACCAAGTTTGTTGAGGTCACGCTCTCTCATAAGTACCGAAAAGAAGATGCCAATGGGCAAATGGCAGGCGGACCCATGTATTTCATGGAATACGGTCTGAACCTTAAGTGGCTCGCGGTATTTTTTGCAGTAGCCACCGTTATTAGTTCGTTCGGTAGCGGCAATATGCCGCAAAGCAACAACATGGCTGAAGGCCTCGAAACCTCATTTGGCATTGAGCGCTGGATGACCGGGGCGGTCTTGTCTATCGCCATGTTTGCGGTAATCGTTGGCGGCATTAAGCGCATCGCCGCGGTAGCCGGCAGTATTGTTCCGCTAATGGCAATACTTTATGCCATAGGTGCATTTGCAGTCATCGTCAGCAACGTCGATCAAGTCATCCCCTCCTTTATTGCCGTCTTGAGTGATGCATTCACGGGCACGGCCGCAACGGGAGGTTTTCTTGGCGCCAGTTTTGCTTACGCGTTTAATCGCGGCGTAAACCGCGGGTTGTATTCGAACGAGGCAGGGCAAGGGTCCGCGCCAATTGCGCACGCCGCAGCTCGCACTAAAGAATCGGTGGCCGAAGGCATGGTGGCTATTCTTGAGCCCTTTATCGATACGCTGATTATCTGCACGCTCACTGGTTTGGTTATTTTGTCGTCAGGTGTTTGGCAAGAAAAGTTTGAGACCGATTTTCAGGCGTTTGATATGGAAATCATTGCGGGCAGCTATAGCGAAACAGATCCCTCCGCGGTCAAGGCGCTCTACGCCCATCTCAATAACGTATTGCCGGGGAGTTCGGGTGGCGTCGAGGCAGTAACTCCTTTTGAAGGTCGTCTGAATGTTGTTGGCGGCCGTATAGATTCATCTGCAGCGACCACCGTGATTCACAATCGGTCTATTGCAGAAGACGTAATGGTTATGCGTGACGGGGCCCCGTATTCGGGCGCGCTTGAGGTGCGCGATGGAAGCCCTGTCGACGGAAGCCTTGGATTTTCGGGTCGTTCACTTTTGCATTCTGTGCCACTGACACTCGAGGCATTCAAGCGCAGTTTCCTGGGTGACTTCGGCCAATATGTGGTTTCGATTGGTTTGGTTCTGTTTGCCTTCAGCACGGCTGTCGCTTGGTCGTACTATGGCGATCGCGCAATAACCTATCTCGTTGGCGTCCGTTGGGTGCTTCCTTACAGAGTGCTCTACGTGGGCGGGTTCTTTGTGGCTACCATCGCGGATACCTCACTTATTTGGCTATTGTCCTATATCACAGTTGCCTTAATGACCGTTCCGAACCTGATTGGTTTGTTTTTGTTGCGCAAGGAAATGAAAAGCAGCGTTGCTGACTATTGGGCACGCTTTGATAAAAATGCAGACTAATATAGGTTCGATTCAGATTTACCAACAGAGTTAAGTAATGTCACTAAAAGTCACTTTTGAGCTTGAAGACAAAGACCTGCAGTATTTTCGGCGGTCGATGAAGCAGGCGCGTTCGGCGGCGAGCAAAACCAGTGAAGCCGAGGCGATGGCCCAGGCGGCTGCAATGATCCACACCGTTCGCGATGCAGAAATTCCAGAGTTTGTCGCCTTGCGCGTAGATAAGCTTGCGAGCCTTATCGATATGCTGGGTGACGAAGAGTGGGCTTTGCCAGCGGCCGATCGGAAGAACGTTATCGCAGCACTGCGGTACTTTGCAGAACCAGAAGATTTGATTCCAGATGATGTGCCGGTACTCGGGTACATTGATGATGCGATCATGATCGAGCTGGTCGTACGCGAGCTGAAGCCTATCATCGACGCGTTCGAAGACTTTACGCTCTACAAGAGCGAAGAGAAATCGCGGAATCGTAACCCGGATATTTCGCGAGACGAATGGCTAGCCGTTAAACGTCGGGAGTTGCATTCGCGTATGCGGCGCAGGCGCCAGGCCGCTCGAAGTCGTGCTGCCAGTCGCGGCGGCAGTGGGCGACCCAGCTTCCGCTTGTTCTGAATCCTTAGTGTTGTAGCTAGAGTTGTTGCCAAATTTAGCTACCAGATTAGATCGCAGGCCTCACAAATGGCCAGTATCTTCTTGCCGTGCGGCTCGTGGCTTGTGTTGAGCAGCAGCTTTAAACTATCAGCGCCCGGTATTTGCGCAAGCCATTTTGATACCGCTGCGTTTTTGCCCGTGAGCTGACGTAGGAGTTGTTCCTGCGGGGATAGGGGCGGATCGATGGCTTTCACTGCGTAGTTGTTACTAATGCCTGACAGTTCTGCCGCTGCTTCGATTGCATCCTGCAGATTACCTAGCTGATCAACCAGGCCAAGTTCGAGGGCTTGTGCACCCGACCAAACCCGACCTTCCGCAATCTCTTCAACCTGCGCGCGTTCCAGATCGCGACCCCGGGCAACCAGAGTGATAAACCGGTGGTAGCCCTGATTTATGCTCGACTGAATGATCTTTCTCATGTCTTCGGACAGCGGGCGGACAAGAGTTAGACCTCCGGCGAGTTCATGACTGCTAACGCCGTCAAAGTTGACCCCTGCATTCCCGAGCGCTTTGTTCAGGTTCGGCAATACACCGAAAATGCCAATAGAGCCCGTTATGGTATTGGGGCTTGCGACTATTCGATCGGCTGTTGCCGAAATCCAGTAGCCGCCAGATGCGGCTACCCCAGCCATGGCAACAACAACGGGTTTGCCGGCAAGCTGCGTGAGTTCGAGCTCGTGACGAATGAGTTCTGAAGCCAAGACCTCTCCACCTGGGCTGTCGACATGCAGCACCAACGCTTTTACGTTGTCGTCATCCTTGGCCCGATCAATGAGCTTTACCACGCGCTTTGCAACTATTCCTTCGGCGATTTGTTCCGGCGCACCCCCCGAGATTGCACCCACCGCGGTAATCAAGGCGACGCTCGGACCGGTCTCGGGCAAACTCAAGGCGCGGTCGCCGATATAGCGCTGGGTTGTCACGCGCTCTAGATCGCCTGGCTCCACTCCAACGGCTTGCGCAATACGCGCGTTGAAGCCGTCGTCCGTTAACAGCTCATCGACCAGTCTGGACTCAACTGCAAGCCGGGCAACGTCGCCTTCTGCCGCCTCAAGAGTTTGCGGCAGCTCATTGATAAAGCCGTCTATGGCCGCTTCTTCGAGCCCTCGGTTCACGGCAATCTTTGTTCGGTAGCTCGACCAGAGTTGCGTTAGCAGATCTTTGCTCGCTTCAGCAGCTTCAGGCGACATTGAGTCGCGCAAGAAAGGTTCGACCGCAGACTTAAATTTGCCGACACGAAAAACATGGACGTCGATGTCGAGCTTTGCAAGCAAGGTTGCGAAATAGGGTTGGGTCGTTGCCAACCCAGTGAGCATTGCCTCACCCATCGGGTGCAAGTAAAGCTCGTCGGCCTGGCTTGCGATAAGGTATTGAGGTTGGGTGAAGTAGTAGCCCATGGCGAGCACGGGCTTGCCTGCTTTCTTCACATCCTCGATGCCGATGCTAATTCTCTCGATCTGTACGAGATTTGCAGACAGCAAGTTCGTGGTGTTGATCACAACAGCGCTTACGCGCTCGTCGGTTGCTGCACGCTCGAGCAAATCTTCAATGTCACCCAGCACTGTCTCGCTCTGCACGTTTGAATCGAGCAACTGATTGAGTGGGTCAAGGGGTGTAGCGCGTTCAACCAGCACGCCTTCCAGATCAACCTCCAAAGCAAACTTGCCGGGCAGTCCGGGCGAGCCGCTGCCGCCAAAGATCGCAATCAACACAATCAGCAAAATGATGAGGAATAAGATGTTAGCGGCCACGTTGCGGGCCATTGTTAGGCCGCGCCAGATAGATTGGAAAAACGTCATCGAATAGATTCCGGCTTAAAACTAAAGGACAGTTCAGGCTGCTAGGATATCGGAATCTCAAGTTCAGGTTTCTGGCGCCCTTTTTCCGGCGCCCATTTCCGGCGGAAGTCCCCAAGTTATGTCAAACGATCCCACTCCCAGGCAAAGAGATGCCGCTAAAGACTCAGCGCTACCGACCGATCGTTTACTGAATCGGCCGCTGTGGCATTGGACTGAAGTTGCCGCTGCGGTGGGGGCGCCGGAGCCGGCTGGCGGATCTGCAGTAACCGGAATCAGTATTGACAGTCGAACCCTCCAAAGCGGTGATCTATTTATTGCGTTATCAGGTGACCCCGGAGATCGATTCTTTACCTCCTCGCCGGGCAGCCGCGATGGCCACGAGTTTCTTCAAGCTGCCCAGACTCAGGGTGCGGTAGGTGCTCTGGTGTCGCGAAGTCAGCCGCTTGGGCTTGCCCAGTTGCGTATGCAGGACACTCTGGACGGACTCTGGGCGCTGGGCCGATCGGCGGTAGCTCGTCATAGGGGTTCGCGGATCGCAATCACCGGCAGCAGCGGTAAGACCACCGCCAAGGCATTTCTTGCGGCGGCGCTCAGTGCGACCGCTGAGCCTGGCAGTTTGAACAATTTCTGGGGCGTTCCCTTATGCCTTGCGCGGACACCGGTGGATGCGCGCTATGCGATCTATGAGTTGGGCACCAGTCGGGAGGGTGAAATCGCGCCCCTTTCGAACCTGGTGCAACCCGATGTCGCACTGCTATTGAACGTGCATCCAGCGCATTTAGGTAATTTTCCATCGCTAGAGGCGTTAAGGAAAGAAAAGTTAAGTATTTCCAGTGGGTTGCAGGATATATCTAATTTGGTTTGTGAGTATTCGGTGGCCGCGAGTGCCGGTCTAGGCTCGCAGGTGCGCAGCTTTGGCGAGCAGCCGGGTGCTACCGTGCGCTTGCGTGCCCAGCGCGGCGACTCGGCCACCTTCGAAATTCCGGGAGGACGGCTGGATGCGCGCGTGCCGGGCGGTGGGCGGCACCGGGCGCTCACCCTGGGTTGCGTGGTTGCAGCACTACTCGCGCTCGACAAAGACCCCGCTCTCGCCAGCGAGTTACCGGTCGGTCTGGTGCCGGAAGGCCGGGGGGATGAGCGTCTGGTTACGCGTCAAGGCGGAGGGCAATGGCTGCTGGTTAACGACAGCTACAACGCCAACCCTGCCAGCATGGCTGCGGCCCTAAGTGCATTCGCAGACCCTGCCGGGGTCCACACTGGACCGGCCTATGCAGTTCTGGGGGAAATGCTGGAACTAGGAGATCGTACCGCTGATTACCATCGTGAATTGCGCGAACCCTGCGCGCCCTTTGCGGGAGTTTTTTGTGTGGGTGACGGCATGCGCGCTTTAGCGGATGCTTTGCCAGCCGAGCAGCTACTGGGGTACGCCGCCACTGCCGCAGAAATAGATCTCCCAGCGTTGTGCCAACGGCTACCAAATTCGGGGCAACTAATTGTTAAGGGCTCTAACCGGGTTTTCTGGCAGTCGCAATTTGTGGATACC
>CAZFIA010000209.1:0-5879 GCA_964519335.1 uncultured Pseudomonadales bacterium | reverse complement strand
GTTACCACTCAAATTGCCGCGTTTATTGCCACCCGCCGGGTACACAGCATGCAGATCGTGCAGGCCATACGCGAGGAAATGTAGTCGTGTTCTCAGGCACTGGTGAGTGGTCGCTCATTATTAATCTGGCACTTCGAAACTTCTGGCGCCAACGGCGACGAAACGCATCTCTGTTGCTCGCCGTTGCCATCGGAATGGCGGCCACTCTCGCCGGCGGCTTTCTTATTCGCGGCTGGCAGTTATCGACGCTCGAAGAAACAGTTGAGCGTTTTGGCGGCACCATTATTCTGCAACACAAAGACTGGCCCGATGACCCAAAAACCACCCACAGCATTGCGCTTGATACTAATATCGTAGCCGCATTGGACGCGGCCGAACTGCCCTGGATCGACCGGGTTGTTGCAAGCGTCACCTTGCAAAGCGAACGGGAAACCCGTGGCGCTACCTTGTATGGCATCGATGCAGCTCGCGAGCTTAAGGAAACCTCGCTACATCGCCTCAGAATCGATGGCGACTTCTTGCAAAGCCCCGCGCGTGGGATTGTTATCGGTGCTGCCCTTGCCAACGATCTTGAAACCCGGTTGGGCAAACGCCTGGTGCTACTGGCACTCGGCGCCGACAATACGCGCACAGAGATTGGGCTATCCATCGTTGGTGTCTATCACGCCAACAGCAAGGCGGCTGAGAGACAGGCCGTTTACGTCCACAAGTCGGTGGCACAAAAAGCACTGGGATTAGGCGGGCACGTCACCGAGATCGCCATTCGCACGGAAGACATCCTCGACACCAACGCTGAGAGGAAGCAACTACAAGCCGCCTTGCCAGAACAGATCGTCGTTCGCGACTGGCGCGATGTCGCCCCGGGTGTCTGGGCCATATACAAGCTAGTTGAAGGCATGGTGGTGATCTGGCAAATGGTGTTTCTGGCCGCACTTACTTTTGGGCTTGTAAACACCCTGGTCGCCGCTGTTCTCGAACGCACCCGCGAATTCGGCCTGCTGCTGGCCGTGGGTATGAAACCCGGATCAATCCTAAAGCAAGTGCTGGTTGAATCCTGGCTCATCCTATTTGTGGGGTTGGTTGCGGGCGGGCTCATCGCCGCGGCAATCTACTATTGGCTCGCCGGTGGCATCGACGTGAGTCAATTTACTGGCGGCATGGAGCTGGTGGGCATGAACCGTCCCCTTTACCCCGTCGTGTTTCCGGCAGACATTGCAACGCTCACACTCATCATCCTGGCTTTTGGGTTTCTCGCCAGCCTCTATCCTGCCCGCCGTGCCGTTGCGCTCGATCCGGTGGCCGCACTCAACAAACATTAAGGCCTCATGCTATGAGCATCATTCGCTGCGAGTCTCTGTGCCGTTACTATCAACAAGGCACAATGGAAGTGCGCGCACTCGATAACGTAAGCCTTGAAGTGCAAGCCGGCGAGTTTGTGAGTATCGCAGGGCCTTCCGGTTCCGGAAAGTCTACCCTGCTGAACATGTTTGGCGCGCTCGACTCCCCAAGCAGCGGCGACATTTGGATTCATGATGAACATCTAAACGGCTTTACCAAAGCTCAACTCGCCGACGTGCGCTTGCGCAGGCTCGGCTTCGTGTTCCAGTCGTATAACCTGATACCCGTGCTGTCAGCCATTGAAAACGTTGAGTTTGTACTGCAGCTACAGGGCGCACCCGCGGCGCGTCGACAGAAGCAAGCTTCAGACATGCTTGACCGCGTAGGTCTTTCCGATCTCACCGACCGCAAACCAGCCGAGATGTCGGGCGGCCAACAGCAACGCGTTGCCATCGCGCGAGCACTTGCAAGCGAACCCGACGTTCTGCTTGCAGATGAGCCCAGCGCCAATCTCGATTCGGCAACCACCAAAGAACTAATGCAGCTATTGGTAGAACTTAACGCTCAACTCAAGACCACCATCGTGATGGTCACTCACGACATTGAAGTCATGCACTACGCGGGCAGACAAATTAAAATGCGTGACGGGTCAATAGTGAGTGACCAATCAACCGCTGCAGAACAGGCAACCAGTGCGACACAATCGGCTAGCTAGCCTGCTCTTGTTGCTGGCCTATATGCCAGCGGCTTCAGGACTTGAGCTTGATACCCGATTGAAGGCGGTGGGTAACTGGCTGAACGCAGACGAACGCGATAGCGTTGCGCGTTTTAGTGTTGATCCCGCCTACGGTCTTAATGTTGATGCACGCTTTACCTTGAGCCATGAGTTTGCAAGTTCAGACCCAGACAAAGCCAGCCCCTGGCGGTGGGAACTCGCCGGAGAAATAACGGCATTGCAGGGCGACGTGGTTGAGAATGGCGCACTGTTTAGCGGCCAGTCGTCGGGCGAAACCACTCAGTTGATCAACGATTCAAGACGCGCAGTGAATCTCACTACCTCCGTGAGTAACGGGTCGCGTCACGCAGCAAACGCTCGCCTCGATCGCGCCCAGCTCGTTTGGCAGCGCGACAAGTGGCGGGTGCAGGCGGGGCGCCAGGCCCTGTCGCTCGGCAACGGGCTGGTCTTCAATCCTAAAGACATATTCAGTCCCTTCTCGCCCACCGCCACCGACCGCGATTTCAAGAACGGTGAAGACGCACTCTTGATTACTCGGCTAGCCGATAGCGGCGCAGAGCTTGAAGCCATTTTTGTCGGCCGGCGTGAGCCCGGCGAACAGAACCTCACCGCCGATCAAGGCTCATACGGACTACGTTACCGGGCCACCGCACAAGCATTCGAATACGAACTGGTCGGTGCACGACACTTCGATGCAACTGTTGCCATGGCGAGTTTGTCTGGGCCCGTTGGCGGCGCGGTATGGCGAGTAGATTGGGTGGGTTCCTGGGAAGATTCAGACTTCACCCAATCGTTTGTGGCCAACATCGATTTCGGCTTCGGTTTTGGAAGTCAGGCAGGCTATGCGTTTGCCGAGTTCTACCACAACGGCTACGGCACAAACTCGGCCTCAGAAACCATTAGCACTATCAACGCCGATGCACTGGAGCGTCTTGGCCGCGGTGAGTTATTTGTGCTTGAGCGTAACTACCTCGCACTTGGCACCTCGCTGGGCTTAACCCCCTTGCTCAACTTAACCACCAGCGCTCTGGTCAGCCTCAATGACGGCGCGCCATTGATTCAAAGCGCACTGAACTATACGGCAGGCAACAACCTAACCCTCGAGGCGGGAGGCATCTTCCCATTGGGGGGTGCAGGCGATGAGTTTGGTGGCGTGATTTTGCAGAACGCACCGAACCCCGATGATCGCATACTCACGGCCACCAGCAGCCAGCTCTACTTGCGGGCGGTCTGGTTTCTGTAACCACGCGTTCGTTCTAACCCAGCTGTTTATCCAGCTTTTTATCCAGCTCTTTACCCGACGGTGGTAAGCGCAATCTTCTCCGCAATCTTGCCGGACCAGATCTTCGGTCCTTCAGAGTGCACGGAGGCACCCGTTGAATCTACAGCGAGCGTAACCGGCATGTCTTTCACCGTGAACTCGTGAATGGCCTCCATACCCAGCTCATCAAAGGCAACGACCTTTGAGCCCACAATGGCCTTGGCTACCAGATAGGCAGCACCGCCAACGGCGATCATGGATACGGCTTTGTGTTTCTTGATGGCCTCAATGGCGACAGGACCACGCTCTGCCTTGCCCACCATGCCAAGCAAGCCAGTTTTGTCGAGCATGGTGTCCGTGAACTTATCCATCCGCGTGGCGGTGGTCGGTCCTGCCGGGCCAACAACCTCACCTTCCACCGGATCGACCGGACCCACGTAATAGATAAACCGATTCTTAAAGTCGACCGGCAGCGGCTCGCCTTTGGCGATCATATCAACCAGGCGCTTGTGTGCAGCATCGCGCCCCGTGAGCAGCTTGCCGGTAAGCAACAGCGTGTCGCCTGCCTTCCACTGGCGCGCAGTTTCAGGAGTCAGAGAATCCAGATCTACCTTCACCACATCGGGGCCCAATTCAAAGTCCAGATCAGGCCACTCGGAAAGATCGGGCGGCGTGAATACTGCAGGGCCTGAGCCATCCAGCTCAAAGTGCACGTGCCGAGTCGCCGTACAGTTAGGCATTACCGCCACCGGTTTGTTGGCGGCATGAGTTGGAAAATCCTTTACTTTGACATCAAGCACCGTGGTCAAGCCGCCAAGGCCCTGAGCGCCAATGCCCATGGCGTTCACTTTCTCAAACAGCTCAAGACGCATTTCTTCTGCCCGTGACTGCGCACCGCGAGCGATTAGGTCGTGAATATCGATGGGTTCCATCAGCGATTCTTTAGCCAACATCATGGCCTTCTCTGGCGTGCCGCCAATGCCAACGCCAAGAATGCCAGGAGGACACCAACCTGCACCCATTGTGGGCACTACGCTGGTAATCCAATCCACCACGTTGTCGGAAGGGTTCAGCATGGCGAACTTGGCTTTGGCTTCACTGCCCCCGCCTTTGGCCGCAACTTCTATACCTAGCTTGTCACCCGGAACCATTCGGTAATGAACCACCGCCGGCGTGTTGTCTTTGGTGTTGGCCCGCAATCCATCGGGGTCCCGTAGAACCGACGCGCGCAGCACGTTGTCTGAGAAGTTATAGCCGCGCCGCACGCCCTCGTTGATCATGTCATCAACCGATAGCTCGGCGTCCCACTGAATGTCCATGCCGACGTCTACATAAACAATCACAATGCCGGTGTCCTGGCAGATCGGCCGCTTGCCGATAGCGCACATACGAGAGTTAACCAAGACCTGATTAAGCGCTGCCTTTGCGGCCGGCGACTCTTCACGCTCGTAAGCGCCGCGTAAGGCACGGATGAAATCTAACGGATGGTAGTAAGAGATAAACTGCAGCGCGTCTGCCACGCTTTGAATAAGGTGTTCTTGCTTAATAAGGGTCATAGGGACTTGGGTTAGCACTAAAACCAAGATTCTCCCACGGCCCCGGTCGATTCGGTAGCGCAACACCCTATAACAGCCGGTCATATTGCAAAATATTAGGTAAGATCAATAAATCATGGCTGATGACCGACACTCAAGCTCTTCCCCAGACCCCTCAATCGACCACTTGAGCCTGGCAGATGCCGCTTATGAGGTGGCTCTCGACCCCGCGCGCTATGACGAGCTGGTTGAGAAGTGGCACCAGGAGCTAACTCAGGCCTCTAATATCGGCGAACAGGACCTGGCGGACACCGAGTTAAAGTCCCCAGTGGCAGAACACTTTCAGCGCGCCAGCACAATCCTGGAACGGGTTCATCAGAGCGACTGGAAAGCAAATTCTGAGCAGCCTGAACGGTCGCAAGTTGTAATGCCAGAGGTATTGCTAAGCCGGTCCGGGACTATATTGCGCGCCAACTTCGGGGCGACTGCGCTGCTAAGCGCCCGGGCGGGCCAGCCACTGAACACACTCGACATTGCACCTGCTGCTCAGGAGGCGCTGCTTGTTCGTTGTCAGAACATCAGCACTCGCCCCGGCCCTCGCAGTGAGCGATCCGACCTGCTTCGTATTGCACGAGCCGGTGACGATCGACCGTTGGTTGTAATGCTCAATAGCACTACTTTTGAGAATAACGATGCACTCGCTTTGCGTTGTGCAGAAATAGTTTGGCCAGAGTCACTAGGACCGCTCCTGGCCCGTGCCTTCGACCTGACCAGCGCGGAGTCCCAGATCGTGCAGTCGATGGTTGCGGGGCACAACACTGCGGCAATCGCCGAAACACGAGGCACCTCAAAAGAAACTGTTCGCACTCAAATTCGCCAGCTATTGGCAAAAACTGGCACCCACAGCCAACTCGAACTTATCCGCATAACCATCGGCTTTTCAATGATGTCGCAGCAGGCTGAGGCCAGAGCCGGTAAGTTATCAGGTGCTCACGCACAGCAACCGACT
>CAZFIA010000208.1:0-5883 GCA_964519335.1 uncultured Pseudomonadales bacterium | reverse complement strand
CGCCAGCCTCTAGAAACCCTGAACCACAGTCATAGCATCACTGCATCTTCATTTACGCAGCGATTAGTTATGGAATCCGCAAGCCAAGAACAGTCCGCGCAGCGCCCGGCGCTGATGCAGGTTATTAGATCTTACGGCCGGTTTAGTATGGTGGCCTTGCTGGGGTTGGTCTCGCTGATTCCACTGTTGATCGTTGGCGGCGTCGCCTCTGAGCGCGAAGGCTATTTTCAGCAGGCTGAAAGCGAAGTGGCTAACACCTGGGGACTGCCTCAACTCGTCACGGGTCCCGTACTGGTTGTTCCCGTCGACTATCAGGAAAAACCGCCATCGGACGGTTGGCGCGCAGAAAGCTATAAGCCGGTTCGAACGCGCAAGCAGATCATCGTGCTGCCGGACAAGCTTGAGATTGATGCGGATATCACGCATGAGATGCGCAAGCGATCGATCTACGAGATCGCTCTGTTTTCTGTTGATCTTCAAGCAAGCGGTGTCTTTGAATCGCCACGAGCGCGTATTGAGTCGCATCTGTCTTCGGTGCCTGGCTATAACACGGCGGTAGATTGGGACGGCGTTCGGTTGGTGGTCGGTGTTATTGATCCGCGGGCGATACGGCTGGGTGCGTCACATAAAGGCGCAACAACAAATCCGCAGAGCAGCGCGCCGCTGCATTGGAATGGCACGCCGGTTGAATTCGCGCCGGGTGAGCATCAGGACCTCCTGAACCATAGCATCCAGTCGAAGGTGGTTATTCCGGCTGGTAAAGACAATGCATCCTTCGACTTAACTTTGGGTCTCGGAACTACCAAGAGTTTTGGTGTGAACGCATTGGGCGGTACCACCAGTTACAGTCTCAGATCCAGTTGGCCCCATCCAAGTTTTACAGGCGAGCACTTGCCGGTAAGCCGCGCGATTGACGCCAAGGGCTTTACTGCCCATTGGGAAGTGCACGGCCTGGCCCGCAACCTGCCCGATATTTGGGTGCACCAAGATCAACAAAGGGCGCTTACCAACGGGGGAATGGGAGTTAGATTTCACAACCCGGTCACGCCTTACACCAGCATCGATCGGGGTATCAAATATGGACTGTTGTTTATTGCGCTCACCTTTCTCACATTCTTCTGCGTAGAGCTGATCACCAAGGCCAAATTTCACGTGGTGCAATACGCTGTGGTGAGCCTGGGCTTGATCATGTTTTACATGACCCTACTGGCCGCCAGTGAGCATATGGTGTTCTGGATAAGCTATGCGCTGGCTACCGCGCTCATTACGGCGCTACTTGGCGCTTACAGCTGGGGTATGACTCGCGAAAAGCTGATTACCAGCTTGATTGTTGGTGTGTTGCTCAGTCTTTATGGCACGCTGTTTGTGCTGCTACAGCTTGAGGATTTTGCGTTGCTTACGGGCACAGCGCTGCTGCTTATTGCGCTCGCGGTGCTCATGTTTGCCACTCGAAATCTGCACCGGGCGGGCGAGTAGTTCGCCTATCGCCAACGTGGTAGATTGCGCGTTCACTGAGCCGAACGCGCACTCCTGTTGGCAGAAAATATTGAACAACGGCTGGTTATCCGCCGCCCTGATGACTGGCATGTCCACCTGCGAGACGGCGACATGCTGGCCGGCGCCGTTGCCCACACCGCGCATCAGTTTGGCCGGGCGATTGTTATGCCCAATCTCAGCCCACCCGTAACCACCGTTGCTCTGGCCCAGAGCTACCACGAGAGAATACTTGCTGCCGTTCCAAAGGGAACAACCTTTGAGCCTTTAATGACGGCGTACCTAACAGATAGCACTGACGCATCAGAGATTGCGCAGGGTTATGCAGACGCTGTGTTTGTGGCTTGCAAGCTCTATCCCGCCAATGCCACGACTAACTCCGATCAGGGCGTGACTTCAGTCGACCTGATTGGCACTGTGCTCGAGACCATGCAGCGCATCGATATGCCTTTGTTGATTCACGGCGAAGTCACCACGCCAGACGTCGATGTGTTTGACCGCGAGGCCGTGTTTATCGATACGGTGTTGCAGCCATTGCGCAAGCGCTACCCGGAGCTACGTATAGTGCTTGAGCACATCACCACCAAGAACGCAGTGGACTATGTGAGCTCAGAAGGGCCTAACCTCGCCGCTACCATTACCCCGCATCATCTCGAGATTAATCGCAACGCCATGTTCGATGGCGGCATGCGGCCGCACATGTATTGTCTGCCCACTGCAAAGCGTGAACTTCACCGGCTTGCGTTGCGGCAGGCTGCAACCTCCGGTAACCCCAAGTTCTTTCTGGGCACAGACTCAGCACCCCACAGCATAGGGGCCAAGGAATCGGATTGCGGGTGCGCTGGCATCTTTAATGCGCCTCACGCGCTGGAGGCGTATGCCAAAGTGTTTGCCGAGGAGAACGCACTGGATAAGCTCGAAGGCTTTGCATCTGAGTTTGGCCCGGCCTTCTACAAACTTCCGGCTAACAAGGAAACTATTGTGCTTGAGGCTGTCCCAGTTGAGGTACCCGAACAAGTGCAGCTGGGATCTGAAGTTGTACGACCTTTTCACGCAGGCGTGAGCCTGCCCTGGCGATTTACTGGGACCGAGTAACTATGATCATCCATTCAAGCCCATTGCCCGACGTTGATATTCCAGACATTACTATTACGGCTCATGTGTTGCAGCACGCGACTAAACTTGCCGATCGGGTAGCCATCCGCGATGCCGGCGAAGGCAGTGTTTACTCCTATGCCGAACTCGATAAGCACATTCACTCGCTTGCGGGCGGGCTCGCCGGTCGAGGTATCGCCCCCGGCGGTGTTGTTGGCTTGATGGCCCCCAACGTTCCCGAATATGCGATTGTCTTTCACGGTGTGGCGGTTGCCGGTGCTGCGGTGACTACTATTAACCCCACCTACGGCGCAGGCGAAGTAAGGCACCAGCTAAACGACGCGGGTGCAACCATTCTGTTTACCGTGCCCATGTTTGTAGACACTGCGCGAGAAGCTATAGAGGGCACCAAGGTGGCCGAGATTGTTGTGATGGGGGATGCGCCTGCTGGCACAACGGCCATGGCAGATGTGTTCTCCGAGCCGATTTCTCAGGTACCCGTACAGCCTGGCGATACTGTTGTGTTGCCGTACTCCTCGGGAACCACTGGCCTGCCCAAAGGCGTGATGCTGTCGCACCGCAACCTGGTGGCCAACATCGAGCAATGCAAGCACGCCATACTTTACAAAGATAACGAAGTTGCACTCGCAGCCTTACCGTTCTTTCACATCTACGGCATGCAAGTGCTTATGAACGGTTTAATCGCCAATGGGGTACAAACCATCACCATGCCGCGGTTTGACATGGTGGAAGCGTTGCAGGCGGTACAGGATCACAGCATCACGCGATTCTTCGCCGTGCCGCCCATTATCATTGGCCTTGCCAGTGCGCCCATTGTCGACGACTACGATCTGTCATCGATTACCCAGGTGTTTTCGGGTGCTGCTCCCCTGGGTGCAGAGCTTGCCGACCAGGCGTCCAAGCGTTTGGGCTGCGAAGTGGTGCAAGGCTTCGGCATGACGGAGTTAAGCCCGGTGAGCCACTCCACTGTAGAAGGACAGTATCGTCCTGGCACCAGTGGCGTGACGGTATCTAATACCGAGAGCCGGGTAGTCGACCCAGAGACCGGCGAAGATCAAGACATTGGCGGCCGTGGTGAGCTTTGGGTGCGTGGTCCGCAGGTGATGACAGGCTATCTAAACAATCCCGATGCCACGGCTGAGACTATTGATGCCGATGGCTGGTTGCACACGGGTGACGTGGCCATCATCGACGAGCACCAACACATGACGATCGTTGATCGGATGAAAGAGCTGATCAAATTCAAAGGCTTTCAGGTGGCCCCGGCGGAGCTCGAGGCGCTGCTCATCACCCATCCAAAAGTCGCTGACGTTGCGGTGATTGGTATTCCAGACGACGAGGCGGGCGAGCTACCCAAGGCGTTTGTTACCCAGCAGCCTGGTGAAACTGTAACGCTTGAAGAAATTCAGGCGCTGGTGAGCGAGCACCTGGTGAGCTACAAACAGATTCAGGTGCTGGAAGTGATTGACGCAATTCCCAAGAGTGCGTCTGGAAAGATCTTGCGCAAAGATCTGCGTAACCGCTAGCCCCAGGCGATACTCGCCAACTAGTTGGGGATGAAAACGTATTCATCTAATTTGGGATGAAAACGTATTCATCCTCGGGGTTAATCTTATCGGCACCCGTTTTGTCGATAGCAATCGGACTTTCCATAGCGTACTCATAGTGCGGCCCGCGCGAACCCGCCTGATGCTCATCAAGCAAGGCGATAAGTGACTCGAGCTTGTCGGTACGAGTTTCAGCAAGATTGGTCTGTTCGGTTGGGTCTGCAGCTAGATCGTACAGCCAGTGCTTGTTGCGTCGGCCTTCGACCTGAAGTTTCCAATTGCCTGCACGGACTACTCGTGTATAGCCAGCTTGCCAGAACAGCGCGTCGTTCTTGCGCTCAGCGGTACCGGTCTGCTGCGCCAGCGGCAGGAGGTTTATTCCGTCAATGGCGACGCCTTCTGGCAGCGGCGCGTCTGCTGCGGCAGCCAGCGTTGGCATAAGATCGATGTGAGCAACAGGCTGCTTTATGCGTGTTCCTGGTTTGATTTTGCCCGGCCACTTGATGAACATGGGGGCGCGAATGCCGCCCTCGAAGAAGGTAATCTTCCAGCCGCGGTAAGGCGCGTTCACCTCGGGTAACCCGATGTAGCCGGCGCCACCATTGTCGCTGGAGAACACGATAATGGTGTTGTCGGCGAGGCCTTCGGCCTCAAGCTTCTCTTCGATACGCCGCACGCTACGATCGAGTGCTCTTACCATAGCGGCATACACGCGCAGACGATGCGGCTTGATATCGCCAACCGCGTCGTAGTCGGCTTTGGTTGCCTGCAGTGGCGTGTGTACGCCCCAGTGCGCAAGGTATAAGAAAAACGGGCGATTCTTGTTGGCTTCTATGACGTTCAGTGACTCATCGGTCCAGTAGTCGGTAAGGTAACCGCCGGGTTTGAATAGATCGCCGCCGTTGATACTGGTTGAGAATTCAGCTCTGGCCCAGAGAAATTGATCAATTGCGTCAAAGTCGAGCTTTGCATTTACGATGTCTGGGTCGTCTTCTTCAGCAAATAGCATGCTGTTCATAAGCAGGCTTTCGGCAAAACCCTGATCGTTGGGCGCCATACCGTTTTGCGTACCTAAATGCCACTTGCCAATGTGCACGGTGTGGTAGCCCTTGTCGGCCAACACCTCGGCGATAGTAACTTCCTCGGTGGGTAATCCCTTGCTTGCAAAATCTGGATGACTTTCTTCACGCTCGGCGTGGAATTCAGCCTTGGGTAGAGCGCTGGCGGATTTTTCTCGCAGTTCATTGCCCACCATCGAGACCATTCGGCCAAAGCCGGGTGGGGTGGGTGTGAATTCGAAACCGGTTCGAGTGGGGTAGCGCCCGGTCATAATCATGCCGCGCGAGGGTGCACAACTGCTGTGCCCGGCATAGGCCTGGGTAAACATCGCGCCTTCGTTTGCAAGCGCGTCGATGCTGGGTGTGGGTACCGCGCCACCCGCAACGCCGCCGCCAAAGGTTGAGAGGTCGTTGATGCCCAGATCATCCGCCAAAATGAAAATGATGTTGGGTGGGCGCTGTTGGGCTGTTTCTGGGCTGGTGTCTGGTCCGCGTTGCCAATCGATGGCAACGTTGGGGCCGATGTCTGACTGGCTTTGAGTGGAGATGTAGTACAGCAGGACCCGGCTTTTGTTGTTGTAAGCCCAAATACCCGCCGCAACAAGGATTAGTACGAGGCCGATTAGTATCTTCTTCATTGGAGCAGCCTGTATCTGTTCTGGTTGCGG
>CAZFIA010000207.1:0-5884 GCA_964519335.1 uncultured Pseudomonadales bacterium | reverse complement strand
GCCTTGAGGGTAGGCAATCGATCTTCGGGTCGAGTGTCTCTTCGAAGAGGGATAACTACCATCCACGCGCCGCGCGGCTACTCCAATGGCAGATGGGTGCTTGGCTTTGATAACGCCAAATTGCGAGATGTCGCGGTGGTTCTCGAACCGATTCGAAGTAATCGGAACGGCAATCGATACAATCGCCGTAACAACTCGCGGGATCTCGCGTTTAACGCCCGGGTGCGCTAGTAGAGAGCATTGTGTGTAGCAGACCTACACATAGGTGAAGTAAAAATCGCGCGCCCACCGGGCGCGCTTTTTTGTTAAGTGCTGGCGGGGCCTCGATCGCCAGGCGCGCGAATAATGTAGACAGGCTTATCGGCCCGCAGCTTTACCCAGGTCTTCCCTGTCTCCTCGACCGTCATCAGATGCATCACCTCTTCTGCGACGTGTTCGGGCGTCATGAGCTGGCCGGTGTCGACCGGATTCTCATCACTCGGCATGAGCTTGCGCTGGGCGTGGGGGATGATCGCAGTGTCGATGCCGCCGGGACAGATCGCGTTTATCTTGATGCCGCGCTGTGCAAGGGTGGGTCCAAGACTGCGCACCAGGCCTGACACCGCGTGTTTGCTCATCGCGTAAAGAGGGTCAACGCTATAAGGCGTTATGCCGGCGAGAGAACTGGTCACTACGATTGCGGTGCCAGATTGGCAAAGTGGCAGAAGCGCCTTAAGGCCAAACACAACGCCATCGACGTTCACGCCCATCATGAGCCGATAACGCTCCAGCTCCATCGCGTCAAACTCATAGTCAGTAAGCGGAGCCTCGGGCGGCGCGATCTGAATGCCCGCGTTCAAATGAATTTGGTGGGGTACACCGAGTTTTTTTACCTGTTCGGCTACCTTGGCCCAGTCTTCGGGACTGCTGACGTCGCAGCGTATGAAGCTGAGTTTGCCGGAGCTACCAGCGCTCTGCTCGGCAAGCGCCTCTTTGGCATCCTGCACATCCAAAGCCAGCACCTTTGCACCTCGGGCCATGCCGGCTCTAACCATCGCGGCCCCTATTCCTGATGCGGCACCCGTGACGATCAGCAAGTCGCCCCCAGAAGAATTGGATGTGGTCATTGAAATAGCCCTAGCAGGGTTTCTGGTGGTCGGCCGATCGCCGCCTTGTTGTTGTAGACCGCTATCGGGCGCTGCATCAACTCGGGATGCTTAAGCAACAGGTCGATTACGCTTTCAGTGCTCGTGTAATCGCTTGCATCGAGCCCTAAGGCCTTGAAATTCTTGTCGTTGCGTACGAGATTGGCAGGCGCGTCGGGCAGTTGTTGCAAGAGCGTCGTTAGGGTTTCCTGGTCTGGCGGAGTCTCTAGATATTCAATCAACTCCAGTTGCAGCTTGTTGTCTTGCGTAAATTTACCGAGAAGCTCCAGAGCGCCACGGGATTTGCTGCAATTAGGATTGTGGTACAAGGTAACGCTGTCAGTAGTACTCATCGTTTACTCAGGGTTTGAAAGGTTCACTGTAGTTTTCTGCGCCTTCCTTTTTTACATCTTCTAGCCAGCCGCCTTCATAAGGCCACTGCTCGGGCGCATCCGGCGCTGGACCCTGCCAAAACCGCGCGAAGGGTCCCTCACCAACGGGCTCAAGCGACCAGGCCTGACGGCGGAAGGTCCAGCTATCAGGTACCAGTTCGTGGGCCTTTTTGAAATGTGTGATGGCCTCGCTGTGTTCCCCCGCAATTTCCAGTGCAGTTGCCAGCTCGAAATGGGCGTGGCCGCGAGCTACGTCAGCTGTGCGCGGACGTGAGCGCTCAATGACCTGATCGGGGGACAGTGCAAATTTGCTGTCTCTTCCTTTGCTTACCCAGTCGCGTAGGGCCTGATGATAGCTGTGCGGATCCGACTGAATTTTTGCGGCTTCTGCCATCATGTCGCGCAGGCGTTCGGGTGCGGCGCTCAAGTCTGGCGCGAAGTCGGAGGCCGCCTCCGATTCGTCTGGTTTTGGCGGCGCGGGGGCTGCTTCTGCCGGACGCACGATTACGCCGTTCTCATCAATCCAGATGCTGCTTGGAATGTTAGTGACGCCAAATTTTTCGGCGAGCGCGTGATGGCGATCAACGAGGGCCGGATGCGTAGGTTGTGCCGCTTCCATAAACTCCTGGCAGCCTGCGTTGCCGAGCGCGTCGAGCCCGACAGTGACCAATTCAAACGTATCGTTGGAGCTTTGGTTTAGCTCATCGCGTAGTGCCTGCCACACGGGCAGGTCAGCGGAGCATCCTCAGTAGGGGGCCCAGGCGTAAATCACAACCTTTTTACCGCGCAGGCTCGCGAGATCGAACGGCTTGCCGTCAAGCCCGGGTAATTTCAGCGGTGGCGCTTCGGCCTGCGTGAGCGCGCGCGAGCCTAAGGATTCGGGCCCGAGTGCCCATAGCTTGTGCTGGGTGTTTGCGACTAGCGGCATGTCCAGAGCCGCAGATATGGATTCAAGCTCGAGGGCCTCGCCGGGAGTGAAGTCTAGCGGCACACAAACCTCACCCTTGCAGGCTCCTTCGGCCTTGAACTCCCAGCCGGTTTGGGCTTCGAAGTCAGCACGACTAATCGTGGGGGCGTTGTGCAACATGTGGAAGGCTCCTCAGGGTTAAGCGACTTTCTTAAGCGTCAAACTATACACCCGGCAGAATTCACTTCTACTAGCTTTCCAGCTGGGGCTACTAGCTTTCCAGCTGGGGCTACTAGCTTTCCAGCTCGGTCCAGCGCTCGTACGCTTTTTCAAGGTTTTTTGCGGTAGTCGCAAGCTCTTGCATGACGCTCGCGATCTCATCGGAGTCTTGTTTGTAAAACTCGGGATCTGCGGTGGTCTCTGTGAGGCTTGCCTGGGTTGCTTCAAGCGATTCGATCAGGGCGGGCAGTTTTTTGAGCTCAGCTTGCTCATTGAAACTCAATCGGCGTGCCTCATCGGGCTTCTTGTCGGTGGGATTGGCTGTGTTGGGCTGATACTTCTTTCCGCGACTTTGGGCTCGACCAGCGTTCTTGCTGTTGGCTGTGTTTTTTTCTTCCTGGTCGACGTAGCGCTTCCAGTCACTGTACCCACCAATGTGCTCTTCAACGCGGGTGCCGTTGATAACAAGGGTAGAGGTCACTGTCTTGTCGATAAATGCTCGATCATGACTCACGAGTAACAGCGTACCCTCGTAGTCGGCGAGCAGCTCTTCCAGAAGTTCTAGTGTTTCAACATCGAGATCGTTGGTGGGTTCGTCTAGCACGAGCAGGTTAGCTGGCTGGGTAAACAACCGTGCCAGCAGCAGGCGGTTGCGTTCGCCTCCGGATAGGGTTTTTACAGGTGAATGCACCCGTGCGGGAGGAAATAGAAAGTCGTTGAGATAGCCGATCACGTGGCGAGACTTACCGCCTATTTCTATGCGATCGGCACCATCGGCGACGTTGTCACGAACGCTGCGCTCAGGATCAAGTTGCTCGCGCTCCTGATCGAAGTAAGCGATCTGCAACTTGGTACCCCGTTTTATTGAGCCTTTGGTAGGCTGGTACTCTCCCAGCAATAGCTTGAGCAGGGTGCTTTTGCCACTGCCGTTTGGGCCAATAATCGCCACGCGATCACCGCGCAAAATGTTGGTGCTGAAGTTCTCGATCACGGGTTGATCGTCGAAACTTATGGAGACCTTTTCGGCCTCTAGCACTATTTTTCCGGACGCATCGCCAGAATCGACACGCATAGCAACGCCGCCGCCGCGCTCGCGACGTGCACTGCGTTCTGCGCGCAGCGCTTCAAGCCGTCTAACCCGACCCTCGTTGCGGGTTCGACGAGCCTTTATCCCCTGACGAATCCACACTTCTTCTTCGGCAAGGTTCTGATCAAATTTGCGATTGGCATCTGCTTCTGCCGATAGCTCTGCTTCTCGTCGACTTAGATAGGTGGCATAGCTTCCAGGATAGGATCTTAGTATCCCTCGATCTAACTCGATTATTCGAGTCGCTAGATTGTCGATAAAGCTGCGGTCGTGAGTGATGAAGAGCACAGTGCCCGCAAAACTCTTGAGTGCTTCTTCCAACGCAGTAATAGATTCAATGTCGAGGTGGTTAGTGGGCTCATCCAGCAATAACAAATCGGGTTCACTTACCATGGCCTGGCCGAGCATGGCGCGCCTTCTAACGCCGCCGCTGCATTCACTCATTAACGCATCGCCATTGAGTTTTAGCCGATCGAGTGTCGCGTCAACTGCCTGTGTGCCTTCCCAGACCCCCGCTTGTTCAATCTCTTCTTGCAGTCTCGAAAATGCGACCAGTTCTGCCTCGCTCGCTTTGTCGAGAGCGTTGCTTGCATCGTGATAACGCTTTAGCAGGCCCGCGTGGTCACCCAGGCCGCTTGCGACCGTTTCGAACAGGGTTGCGTTTATGCCCAGCGGCACTTCTTGTTCAAGTTTTGCGATTTGCAGCGAATCGCTCTCCCAGCGCTGACCGCCGTCGAGCGTCTGGTGGCCGGAAATGACCTTCATCAGTGTAGATTTGCCGGTACCGTTGCGGCCAACCAGACACAGCCGTTCGCGAGCTTCAATATTGAGATCGGTATCATCGAGCAGCGGGACGTGGCCAAACGCGAGGGCGGCAGCTTGCAGGCGAAAAATTGACATTTTCCTAGTCTATCCGGGCCGGATAGGGTTGGACATGACTTTTGATTCCTCCCACGACGTGGGATTGGTCACAGAATTTACGAACCCTTTCATCGCAACACCAAACTGTTACTACCGCGTTCAGCCGGCGTGTTGCAAACTGAAGCTGACAGTTTTCCATAGACCTCGAGCCCAGCGCAGATGCAAAACGCGGTTTTTCCACCGTCTAGTAAGGCGACCTCCGAAGCCACGGCCACCTGGCCGGCCTCAGTCACTAGCGTTTGGGGGCGGCAGCCGGTGACTGTTGCGCATCAGTTGCACGAGTCGCCACTGTTCAGCCGGAATCGACTTGCTGAGCTTGTCGAACACTACCCTCGCGAGCATTACAGCATTATTCAAATGGGGGCCCAAACGAGCTTGGGTAAAACGGGTGAGCAAACCGCGCGACAGTGGGATGAAGGGGATATTCGCAATCTCTCTGGTGAGCAGATCTTGCAGGCAATTGAGCGCGGACGTTTTTGGTTGAACCTGCGTTACACCAACGACGTAGATCCTGAATTTCGGGAACTACAGGACCAGATATTAGACGAGCTGCGCGAGCGTCTGCCCGCGAGTGAACGCATGAGCAATCCCACGCTTGGTGTTCTCATCTCTTCCCCCAATGCGCAGGTGTATTACCACTGTGATTTACCTAACCAGTCGTTGTGGCAAATCTCGGGCAGTAAAACCGTCTACGTTTATCCTTCAGCGGAACCTTTCCTTTCTGGCGAAGATCTTGAGCGGATTGCGATCTATGAGTTGGAGGTCGATCTAGCCTATGATCCCTGGTTCGACGATTTTGCAGTGAAGTTTGATTTCCAGCCTGGGCAAATGTTGCACTGGCCGCTTAACGCGCCGCATCGAATTGAAAATCACGATTGCCTCAACATTTCGGTAACCACGGAGTACTGGACTCAAAGTGCCTTACTCAACCAGCGACTGAACATGGCCAACGGCACACTGCGTTATCGCCTTGGCATGACCCCTAAATCACGCAGCACGAGCGGTCCGGGCTTTTTTACCAAGTCTGTGGTGCAAAGATTGCTTAGTCGAACGGGCTGGCTCGAAAAGGCGCGGACCAGTAACAAGCCTCTTGAGTTTGCGTTAGACAGCGCGCAGCTCGGGCAAACTAAAACTCTGGCGGATACCCGTCCTGCCGGTGTCGGGTCGAAGTGAACGAGTTCGCCCCCAAAGCCGCTTTTCCGGTTGCTCGTGATACGAGGAAGGTACGGCTTGA
>CAZFIA010000206.1:0-5914 GCA_964519335.1 uncultured Pseudomonadales bacterium | reverse complement strand
CCCGCAATTTTCCAGGGTTCATTAACCAGAGTGTCACCTGCCGCGATTTTTGGTACATCAACCTTTGTTTATGCAACAAATTGTCATAATATCTGGTATTGTAGCCATGTCATGGAAGTTATCGCACCTTTTGCCAAGGCCTTCCGCTCGCTGAACTCTGATGCTCGGCACTGGCAACTACTGGCTCTGTCCAGCCTGTTTTTCCTATCGCGATTCATTGGCGATTATGGCGCGAGCTTTACAGCGTTTAGCGCAGCGCTTGGCGGAGCAATGCTGTCGCAGCTCTTGGGCGCGAAACTTACAAGCACTCGATTTGAATGGAAATCGGCAGCGATTACCGCGCTGGGTATCGCCCTATTGCTCCGCTCGTCCAATCCGTTTTTCTGGTTTGCTGCTGGGTTAATTGGAGTCGGCACCAAGTTTTTGGTGCGCCACAACAAAAAGCACATCTTTAATCCCGCGTGCATCGGCATCGCCATTGTTACGCTTTCCAGTACCGGGGCATGGGTGTCTCCCGGACAGTGGGGACAGATGCCCGTTGTCGCTGCGTTTGTAGCTGGCTTTGCAGCACTTGTTCTGTCGAGTGCAAAACGGCTGGATATCGCGCTCGGATTCCTGCTGTTTTATAGCGGGTTGTTGCTTTCCCGCGCTTTCTACCTGGGGGATCCACTGGCGATCCCCATGCACCAGATGCAAAACGGCGCTTTGCTTGTATTTGCCTTTTTCATGATTACAGACCCGCGCTCTACGCCAAACACACGACTGGGACGATTGGTGTTTGCCGCGGCGGTTGCGGTATTGGCCGCATGGTTGAGCTGGGGCTTGCACGTGCGCGGCGCGGTGATTTACGCGCTCGCCGCACTTGCACCGCTGACTATTTTGATCGATCGGTTGTTGCCGGCGATCCGATTCGAATGGTCCGAAAGGTTATCAAGGGAGGCATCTGATGAACATGAAACACACCCTGGTGGCGGCCGCGTGCTGCCTAACATCACTCGCGTTTAGCCCACCGGCAAGCGCTTTTTGCGGCTTTTTTGTAGCCAAGGCAGACACTGAGCTCTTTAACGACGCCTCAAAGGTGGCGCTTGTGCGCGATGGCAACCGGACGGTGGTAACCATGGCGTCGAACTATCGCGGCGATGCGTCAGAGTTTGCGATGGTGATCCCGGTGGTCGATGTACCAAAACGTGATGAGATCCGTGTAATTGATCAGAAGGTTGTTGATCACCTGGATGCGTTTACGGCGCCGCGGCTAGTTGAGTACAACGATCCAGAACCGTGGTGCGGTCGCGAAGGCGATCAATACAGACAGATCGAGGAAGTTATTGTTACAAGCTCTCGACGCAGAGCCAGCAGTGCTCGGGAAAGGCGCAGGGTACTTCGGGTAAAGGTCGAAGCTGAATATGAGATCGGTGAGTACGATATTCAGATTTTGTCGGCCAAGGAGTCTGGCGGACTTATCACCTGGCTCAACGAAGAAGGATATAAAATCCCAACCGGCGCCGATAAAACCGTCTCGGCATATCTGAAGCGCGATATGAAATTCTTCGTCGCCAAGGTTGCGCTTGATAGACACAATGGGTCCGCCAACCTCAGTCCACTACAGGTCGAGTATGAAGATGAGAACTTCATGCTACCGATTCGTCTCGGAACCGTGAACGCAGAAGGCCAGCAAGAATTGTTCGTGTTTGCGTTAAGCCGCAAGGGTCGAGTAGAAACTGCCAACTACCGGACCGTTAAGCTGCCTTCAGATATGAATGTTCCAGTTTATATCAAAGAAGAGTTCAGCGATTTTTATCGCGATATGTTTCGTCATCAATTGCAGCAAGAAAGCGGCAAAGCGGTTTTTATGGAGTACGCCTGGGATATGGCCTGGTGTGATCCCTGCGCTGCCGACCCCTTGACCCAAAGGGAGCTCGCAACTCTCGGCGTAAACTGGGTGCCTACGCCAAGACGACTCGACCAGCGAACAGGCGAACGGCTGCCGTTTTGGAAGTTTTGGAGATTGCCAAACTCCTATGTTGACACGCCTGCCATCGACGCCTTCGTAACAAGATTGCACCTTCGCTATGACGCAGAGACATTTCCAGAGGATCTGCAATTTCAAGAGACAGGCGATCGCGACAATTATCAAGGTCGTTACGTGCTGCGCCACGAATGGCGAGGTGATTTCGGTGCATGCGAGAACAAGCGACAGTATGCAGATGAGCTTGTGGCACGCTGGGACCAAGAAGCCCAGACGTTGTCTGATATTACCGGCCGCGATCTCGGTTCCATTCAAGCGAAGATGATCGAGAAAGGTTATTCCGAGTCGGCGCTTAAAGCACAAACGGCTCAAGCGGAATAACTTTCGCTAAATGCGGCGTGCCGGGGCATTGGTGACCTAGAAGGGGGAAAGGTCAGGCCCCTTCGCCGGATTGGACGACGCTCCAAATTAGTCTGCGACTTTTCGAACCGTACTAGCGGGCTAACCTGCACCTATGCTCCCAATTAAACAGATAGTGCCGTGCTATTCTTCCTGCCATTCCCCTACCTGGCAGACGGATACTTCGATTGAAAAGCGCCTATATTAAGACTGCATTGTCCTTATATGTCCTAGCTAGCATCGTAGGTTGTGGCGAGAATAAATCAGTCCAGAGCGAGCCTTCCGAGAGCATGACAGCGGAAGGTATTGAAGTTCCGCCATCCGCAGAAGCAAATACAGATGTAGAAGCAGTGGCAGATGCAGGATCTATTAAGGACCAAGAGATTAAGGGGAAAGTGCGCGATACGGATTTCAGCCTTGATCAAGCGAGAATTCAGAACGGTGTCTTGAAATTACGCCAAGGCACGGATTTCTTCGCCGATGTATCTGTTGAGCTGTTCCTTTTTAGCAATGGCAAGCTATCAGGAAGAACGTTCAGCTCCTCTGATCCAGCGGCATTTTCCCGGCCACACGTCGGGTTAGGCGTAAAGCGCGAAGGGGATAGTATTCCAGATCAACTAAATCTAACGAGTGGCTTCGAACTGGAACTTAGGTTTGGACAGGCAGAGAGCCTGGGACTTCCTTTTTCAATCAGGCTCACCTCTGCAGACAATGGAACAAACATCGAAGGTAAATCGTTTGCTACCTACGGCGACATAAAGGTAACAAATGGTGTCATTGACACCAGTTTCGACAGTCTGGATACGTTGAAACATCTGGCAAGCACTTACCTGGACACAAATGAAGAATTTGAGCTTGGACAGCACTTCGGAATTACACTAACGGCGTATGGCAAGGACTACCCCAAGAGTGGTTTCGTAGGCTATGAGGTGACAACGAAATCAAATGGACAATCAGTCGCCAAAATCCAGCTAGCAAAAGATGAGAACGGCTGGAGAGTAGCGAATCAGCTAGGACTAAACGAAGTACATCAAGCTCATCCAGTATTTGAAATGATCGAAGGGAACCCTCGCACCATTCAAGAACGAGAAGCAACCAAGATTGCGGCGCAAGAACTGGAACGCTTCTTAAGCAAACAGGGATCAGCTAGCAGCATCCGATCTACTCGAGTGAGGTGCCGCCTGACCAAAACTATGGACAAAGCTAGTTGCAGAGCTGTGTACGGTGTTAAGGCCAGCAACAAGGTTGAGTGTGAAAGTAAGAACTACTTGCTCGCAAACGCTAAGGATAACTGGCAAGTTGAAAGTGAGATCTTGGACAACCAGAGAGTAGATAGAAAGACAGGTGAACTCGTCACCAAAGAGGTGTTACCTGCGTCTTGCTAGCAATGGCGGTAGCAGGATGACTGCGGAATCGGGCGCTCCATAGGGTATATACTTGGCTCATCTGTCAACGTTGGAGCCAAATTCCATGCCCTATATAGAAGGCCGCCTTGTTCATGACGCCGACAGCCACTTGATGGAGCTGTCGGATTGTTTGAACCCCTATTTCGAAAGCTCGCTGCTCCAACGTTTTCTGGATCATCCAAATCTGGGTATCCGAGTCGGTAATCGACTTGCCATCGAAGATGCGCAAAAGCGTCAGGAGGATGAAGCTTTTCGTGCCTCGGCCTCCGAGAACATCATGTTGCGCAAAAACTACGAGGCCCAGGGCGCATTTCTGAAACAAGATCGACCGGCCGCAGTAGATGAGCTTGGCGTGGCTAGCCAGCTGGTGTTCACCACTTTTTGTCTCGGCAACTTTGGCTTCGATCAAAGCGATGATATGGCGCTGTGCTATGGCGCAGCGACTGCCCACAACAGAATGATGACCGACTTTTGTGCCGTGGATAAACGTTTGCTTGCAACGGCTTACGTTCCATTAGAAGACTTTGCACTGGCGAAAGAAACTGCAAAGGCCGCGATCGACATGGGCGCAAAAGCACTGATGGTGCCGTCGTGGTGCCCACAACAGCATAGCCCCAGCCACGTTGATCTGTATCCGGTATGGGCCATGGCCGAGGAAGCGGGCTTGCCTATACTGTTTCATGTTGGGGGCGAAGATAAACTAAACCTGACCTACAAGAACAACGGGCTTCCCCCGGTGGCAGATTTTCACGGAGGTGACGCCAACTTCACTTCCATTACCTACCTCCCCATATCTACATCGGTACAGCAGACCTTAGCGACGCTAATAATCGATGGTATTTTCGATAAGTTTCCAAAGCTCAAGTGGGGAGCGATAGAACTGGGTGCATCCTGGTTACCGGGTTGGTTGCGCAATCTGGACTCCGCAGCGCACGCGTTTCGAAAAAACGAAGAACGGTTGCAAAAACTTTCGGACAAACCTTCAGAGATTGCTCGCAGACAGTTACGGGTAACGCCCTACCCTCACGAAGACAGCGGTTGGATTGTTCGTAACTCGTTTGAAGAGATGTGCCTGTTTTCTACCGACTACCCGCATGTTGAAGGTGGGCGCAATCCGCTAAAGCGTTTTAGTGAGACACTGCATGATTTGCCGAAGTCAGCAGTAAACGGGTTCTATGCCGAGAACTTCATCGACATGATGGGTGAAGGTTTGGCTTCAGAGCTACGACGACCCTAGGCGTTTGTCGGTTTCGGCGACCAAGGCTCGCACTCTGGGGATCAGCTCCCGGCCATAGTCAATCGCGTCGGGCAGGGGATCATAGCCCCGTATTAAGAGGCTGGTTGCGCCCAGTTCGTAATACTTGAGTAACGCCTTTGCGACCGTTTCAGGTGAACCAACAAGAGCGGTTGAGTTGCCGGGAGCACCAGTAACTTCAGCAAGCTTTGTCCAGAGACAGTCGTCGTGAACGTCACTGTCGGCTGCGAGCGCGAGCAAGCGCTGAGAACCAATATTCTTTGGTGGGCGAGCTTTGCGCCCGCCCATCCTTGCTTCGATTCTTTCGCAAATGTCGTGGGCTCGATCCCAGGCTGCGGCGTCGGTCTCCGCGAGAATGGGCCGGGTAGAAACACTAAAACTCACCGGATTATTACCCGCTGCAGCACGAACCTTGGCCATAAACGCAGCCATCTGACTGAGTGGTTCTCCCCAAAGCATAAAAACATCTATATCTGGTGCCAGCCATTCAATGGCGGAATCGGACCCGCCGCCGCCGTATATAGGAATCCTTGGAGATTGAGCGCAACGCACGTCACTGTAAGCCCGGTCAACCTGATAGAACTCGCCTTTATGGTTAAAAGGCTTTTCCGCTGTCCAGCTTTGCTTTAGCAACTGCGTATATTCGCGTGTTCTCCGATAGCGGGCAGCGTGGTCAGCGTAATCTCCGTCTTTCGCCTGGTCTGCATCGCTGCCGCCAGAGATCATGTGTACAGCAGTGCGTCCGCCTGAAAGTTGATCGAGAGTGGCCAGTTTTCGTGCAGCCAGTGTGGGCGCGACAAAGCCAGGGCGGTGCGCCAAAAGTAATCCCAATCTTTTGGTAACAGATGCGGCATGGGCGCCAATCAGGAATCCATCGGGTGCATCAGA
>CAZFIA010000205.1:0-5931 GCA_964519335.1 uncultured Pseudomonadales bacterium | reverse complement strand
ATCCCGTTTACCCAAGAGCCCGGCCAGACTTCTCTGCGTGTTCCGCAATGATGCCTGCGCTCTGTTCTTCCAAGGTGTGCAGAAGTGATTTGCTACGAGAGCTAACCACCGAATGCAGAAGAATTGTTGGGATCGCGACAACCAGACCCAGTACCGTGGTCATAAGTGCAACAGAAATACCGCCTGCCATCGTCTTGGGATCACCCGCACCAAACAGCGTAATGGCCTGGAACGTCTGGATCATACCGGTCACCGTACCGAGTAGACCAAGCAATGGGGCTACGGCGGAGATCACCTGTATCAGCGTAATGTTGCTGGTTATCTTTGGTGTTTCGCCAAGTATCGCCTCACCCAGTTTGAGCTCTAGCGTTTCAACATCGGTGTCATGGTTGTCTTCGTAGACCTTTAGCACTCGGCCCAGCGGGTTGCCCGAGTCAGCGGTGGTTGAGGTCTTCTGTGCATTAACTTTTCGGCTGATGCCCATTAACTGAATCAACTTCCAGATCGCAAGCAACACACCGATGATGCCGAGCATGATGATTACGGCGCCAACGTAGCCGCCTTGACCATCACAGAAAGGCAAATAGCATTCGCCGTTAGAGATACCACCAAAGGGTGAACCAATACGCTCGCCCCAGGAGGCTTTCTGAATCTCGAGGGCCAGCAGCGAGCCTCGAGTGGGGTCGAGGCCCATGTTCACAACAGAGCCGGCGCCTGCACTGGAAAGCGCGTTGATGGTAGACGTGAATCGGCCACCCGGTTGACGAGCGAGCGCTACAAGCTGCTGGTTATCAACGTTCCATTGCAGAAATTCTCCGTCGGCAACCACACCAAAGGCACCAATGCGTGTTGCATTAACGTTTTCTTTTTCGCCATTAGCTCGAGTAACCGTGGTATCAAACTTGGCAATCTTGCCCGACTCGGTCATTTCCTGTTGCAAACGAGCCCACAGCTCTTCCATCTCGTCGATGGTTGCGAGCTGACTAGCCGTACCCATTTTCTTGGCAAGCTCTCCCAGCCAGTCACCGCGATCGGGATACTGTGAGGAGATTATTGAACCTTCGAACAAACCGCGGGTATCGCCCGCAACCTGCTGCAGCACACCAAACAGTTCGCGCAAGCTGCCAAGACGCTTATCAAGCGCTTCTGTTAACTGGCCGATTTTCGCTTCGTTTTCTTCAAAGCTGGTTTCGAGTTGCTCAGAGCGCTGCTCCTCGCGAGTTCGTTCGGCCTGGGCGTTACTCAACAGTTGCCCTTGCGCTGCTTTGCTCTGCCTGAACTCGGCCTCGCGTTTTGCATGATCGCGGGCTTCTACCACCCGGCGGTTTTGCACGTTACTCAGCAATTCATCAAGGCTGTTCGCTTCGTTAAGCACCAGACCGGAGTCAGCGGCCTGACCCGGAGCAGCAGCGAGCATAAGACCACTGCAAAGCGTTGCTGCGACTAAGGATCGATTCAGATTAGATAGTGTTTTAGATAATTTCATTAGGCCTTACTCCCCCGGGGCAATGACGGGCACGGTGAGCAGATCTTGTGATACCTGCTTGCGAGCCATGCGAATGCCGTTGCGAACCGGCGCGGTGTATGAATCGTCGAGCTTTTGCCAAGCCCTATTGGCGGTGTTGTACACACCTGTCTCTGAACCGTCTGCGGTCTGATACATCAACGAGATACGCCCCACTTTCAGTACATCGACAATACGTTCTGCGCCGTCAACCTCAATGGTGTCACCATAAGCCTCAAGAGTTCGGCCGTAGTCATTTTCGATCTGGTAGGCTCGAAGCACCTGGCTGAACTTCTCCGACACCGCTACATCAGCGCGATCCATGATTTCGCGCAGACGATTAACCCGGGCATCGCGTTCGTCTTTAAGAAACGGAACATCCAAACCGACAAACTGTTCCAGGCCATCAATCATCCGCAGCATAAGAGGTGTGATCTGACGCTCGATGACGGTGACTTCATCAATAGACGCTGACAGCTCTCCCATTTCTTTTTCCTGGCTTAGCACCTGGCGTTCGAGCTGCTGGTTGTAGACCTTTAGGCCATCAACCTCTTTAAGGACAGTCTTGTACTCATTAAAGAGCTGCCGGGTTTCCTCGGTAAGTGCATCAATCTTGCCTTGCGAGGAAATGGCCTGCTTGTTGATTCGATCGACAACACCAAACACATCTGTGAGATCGGTTGCCTGGGCGGGAACCGCCATCGTCACTGAAAGGGCCCCTGAAATCGCAATAGCGATTGTAGTGGCGAGCCTGAGTATCGGTTTTTTATTCATGGAACTTCCTACCAGAGTGCCTAACTTCATTACTATGAAGTGTTGTTAAAAATCTTGAATCAGCGTTCTTTTCGATTCTTCTTACTGTTCTTAGGTTCAATCGTACTTTTACGGTCAATTGCAGTTTGGGTGAGGTTTGGGATTAACAAAGCTTGACTTGAGAAGAGTCTAACCACAAAGGAAGCCGCCATGCATCACCAGAACCCAACCCCGGAACTAGCCGGCAGTCGAGAGGCTTCGCATCAGCGTGCTGCTTGTCGATTAGCAGATTCTGTTAGTTATCTTAACCCCGTCCCATTCCCGGTGTGGACACTAAAAAATGCCCTCCAGACCACCGCCTTGCTCAGTTCTATCGCCAGCCAAACCACTGTCACGCTTTTTTCACATCGCCCTGGCCACTTGGCCTGAGCAGTCTGAATGCGCGATCTATTGTTGTGCCAGCCTGATCGAAGGCGATCTATCGAATAACGCCAGCAATCTGACGCTTTCTACCGCCCCACTAAGCGGTTTGGGAAGCATCCTCAAAGCCCAATTCGATGTCAAGGCAGACTGAGCTTTGACGCCGTTTTTCCCCGTATTCCTCCACTATTTACAAGCAATACCTGCCTAAATCCTAAACAACAGAAAAATCAACCCTTCCTGCCCAACAAAGGCCAATAATCAAACATCTAGGTACTTGGCAAAGAAATCGAGCGTACGCTGCCGAGCCTGCTCTGCTGAATCGGCGTGATAACTGGCCCGGTGGTCACAATTAAAGCCATGATCAGCACCATAAACATGCACCTCAACGTCTGAATGCGCGGCTCGAACCTTGTCAACATCGCTCAGAGGTATGTGCGCATCCTGGTCGCCAAAATGCATCATTACCGGGCACGCCGCTTTCCGTTCAAGCTCAGCCGCCACGCCCCCGCCATAGTAGGCAGAGGCTGCCCCAATGCCTTGCAGTTCGCAGGCCGCAAGCCAGGTCATCAAACCGCCAAAGCAGTACCCGACGACGCCCACCTGAACTCCGCTCCCAGACGTACCGGCAGAGGCGGCGACCTGGTTAATCGACGCTTGAATATCGGCAAGCGCCTTAGCCCGGTCCGTGTGATTAAAGGCGAGATCAATACCGCGCTGCATATCATCACCTTCGTAGCCAAGCTCGATGTCCCGCTCAGCGCGATCGAAAAGCTTCGGAGCGATCGCATAGTAACCGGCATCAGCGTAGCCGTCGGTGACTTCCTGGATGTGTTTGTTAACGCCAAAAATCTCCTGTATCACCACCACAGCGCCCTTGGCAGTACCCTTCGGTTGCGCTTCATAGACGCCAAGTTCAAACCCATCCCCCGACTTAATTTGTGCGTGACCCATTGTGTTTCCCTCTCTATTCATTTAATTGACTGTTACTGAGCTTTATAGGTTCATGATCTGACCGCCCTGGAAGGTGATGATGGCGAATTACCGATTCGATAACCAGCAACCTCGATTAACCAATACCTTCATAAAACCGAAACAAAGGATCGCCACACTCCGCCCTCATGGCCAGTAACCAAATATTGCTTGTCGAAGATGAACCCGACATCCGCGAGATGCTGGAGTTTTCGTTGGTGCGCGCGGGCTTCGCTGTGACGAGCACTGAAACCGCTGAAGAAGCCCTTAGCTTGCTTTTTGACAACGAGCTGCCCGCTCTGGTCATCATCGACTGGATGCTGCCTGGGATGCAGGGCACCGAGCTGGCCAAACGCTTGCGCGAAGATCCGCTTACCAAAGAAACCCCCCTCATTATGCTGACGGCACGAGGCGAGGAAGGCGACAAGTTGCGTGGTTTCGAGTCCGGCTTCGATGACTACATCACCAAGCCATTTTCGCCCAAAGAGTTGATTGCTCGCATTCGCGCACTGCTGCGTCGCTCGGGTTTACCCGCGGAGGGTCGGCTTGAGGCAGGCCCGCTCATTCTCGATCTGCATGGCCACAATGTGCAGATTGATGGCGCGCTGGTTTCCATAGGGCCTACGGAATTTCGCCTGCTCGAATTCTTGATGTCGCATCCAGGGCGGGCTTTCAACCGTGGCCAGTTGCTTGATCGGGTCTGGGGCCGCAGCGCCTACGTGGAAGAGCGCACCGTCGATGTACATGTTCTGCGACTGCGTAAGGCGCTCAAACCACACGGCGTTGATGGCATGGTGCAAACGGTGCGCGGAGTGGGCTACCGCTTTCAAAACCCTGTCGAACCGGATTAACTCGGTTGACCGGGGTCACACCAAACTTAAATAGGATAATTAGCCGCTAACGTCTTCCCAACGGTGCGGTCATCAAATGATGGCCCCCGTCCACGATCAGCGTCTCTCCAGTAATCAGGTCGCCGCTGGCCAATAGCATCAGTATCGCATCCGACACCGTGTCCGCTGTCGTCGTCATCCCCAGTGGCGAATTCCGCTCTAGTGATGATTTGACCTGGTTGTAGCGCTCTTCACCCATGCCCTCCTTTAGCCAGTCGCCCTGAATAAAGCCGGGACACACCGCGTTTACTCGCAACTCCGGGCCCAACGCGCGAGCCAGCGAAAGAGTCATCGTAACCAAGGCGCCTTTCGATGCAGCGTAAGCGACACTCGAACCCACGCCAGTTACCGCAGCAATTGAGGCAACATTGACTACGCTCCCACGTCCACCGCGAACCATGATGGGCTGCACGGCCCTGACCATTTGGTACGCACCTATTGTGTTTACTGCGTAGATGTCGTGAAAGTCCTGGGCACTTAGACCGTCAAGGTTCTCGTGCGCATTAAATCGCGTGGTGCCCGCATTGTTAATCAGCCCATCAATGCGTCCCCAGCGCGTATCCGCTTCGGCTGCGAGTTTTCGGCAATCAGCGTCCTCAGCGACGTTCGCCTGCACCACGATGGCTTCTGCTCCCGTGGCTTCGACGGCTGCCCGGGTCTCCTGCGCACCATCCCGATTTCCAGAGTAATTAACTACAACATTGGCCCCACGCTGGGCGAGCTGACGGGCGCACGCAGCACCCACTCCTGAGGACGACCCCGTCACTATCACTACCGCACCTTCAAGTTCCACACCGCACCCCTACGTTTAATTGTTGTGCAACTACTCTAATATGGCAGACACAGTGAAGTAACGGGTGACTTAGAAATGATCGAAGCAATACTCTGGGATTTTGGTGGCGTGATTACCTCCTCACCCTTTGAGGCCTTTGCGGCCTATGAGGAAAAACACAATCTGCCAAAAGATTTCATCCGGGGTATCAACTCGACTAACCCGGACAACAACGCCTGGGCGCAATTTGAGTCCAGCCAGATCAGCCCTGAGGCTTTTGATGAGCTCTTTGCCCAAGAAGCCGAATCGGCGGGACATCGAGTTGCCGGTAAAGACGTGCTGGCCCTGTTGAGCGGCAGCATTCGTCCGCGCATGGTGAACGTGCTGAAAACCTGCAAAACCCACTACAAGATTGGCTGCATCACCAACAACGTTAAATCGGGCGCAGGCCCAGGAATGGCAAGCAGCAGCGAGAAGGCCAAGCAAGTGGCCGAAGTTATGGGATTGTTTAACCACATCGTCGAGTCAAGCGAACTTGGCATTCGCAAACCCGACCCACGTATCTACAAAGTTGCCTGTGAGGCCCTACAAGTTGCGCCGGAAAACTGTGTGTTTCTGGA
>CAZFIA010000204.1:0-5952 GCA_964519335.1 uncultured Pseudomonadales bacterium | reverse complement strand
GGCATTAGCCGGCCAATAGCGATAAGTTTATGGGCTACAGGGAAGTACTGGCATTAACAGTCGGTTCGAGGCCACGACTTCAGTCGTCGCTCGGGGTGGGAGAAAGGAATCAGCTATGTTTGCGATGGTCCGGTGGCTGGAAGGCTGGCATCAAGTGGCGTACGAGAGAGCGCAACCCATAGCCCTTAGCTTTTTTGGCTCACTTATTTGGCTTCTATTTTGCGGTCCCGCTGCGGCGGAGCAAATTCTGTCTCGTGCTGATATCGATCTCTCTGATGGCAACCGTCCGCAGTTGTACTTGCAGGAGGTGACGCCAACCAATCCGCTCTCGGTTACTGCTCCCGAACGCGTAAACGCGGTCTTGCCGGCGGATGGGCAGGTTTGGGGCGCAGAGGTTACCGGCCGCGATCGACTTGTTGTCTATGGGGCGTTTTCTGCCAGCGATGCGTCCTTCGATGATCTATTTGTCGTCGATTTACTAAATCCTGGGGTTGCTGCCCGATTGAACCCTGTGCGGTCAAACAATACGCTGGCTCCTTTTGCGTTTGGTGCGCAGCGCGGCGGAAATCGTGTGGTGTATAACCTGCGCAATCCGGCCACCGCTACAGATCAACTCTTTCTGGCGGACGCTCGGCGGCCAGGCGTTGCTGAGCTGATCGCCGGCAACTTCCTTGCGGGCGCAGAAATCTCAGGTATTCAATTAGCTCCTGATGGGCGCAGCGCCGTATATTTGCTCAGGCTACAGTCGGGCGAGGTGCAACTGTGGCTGAGCTATCTGGCGTTACCCGCCAACGCGGTGCGTATCGATCAGCCGTTGACTCCTGCTGCGCGCCCGGCGGAAGTTGTTTTTACGCCAGATTCGCGTCGAGTACTTTGGCGCGCGCGGCGTCCGAGTTCGGAGACAGAGCCGCTTTTCACTGTGCTTATTGATTCTGTTGCTCGCACCCACAGTTCGGCCCAAGTTGTTAACGGACAGTTGTTGGCAAACGAACGGGTCTTTGAATTTGAGGTGGAGCCCCTAACCGGCCAACGGGTGGCTTACCGAGCCGTTAGCGCCGGTGCAAGTACCCCGGGCGAGGTGTTTGTTGTGGATCTCGATAATCCGGGAGTGGCTACGCGACTCAACAGCGCGCCAGTTGCTGCGGCAAGATTTACTGCCTGGGAAGATATTGGCTGGCTAGGTTCGGAGGTGATTTACAACTCGGCCGAGGTGAATGGTGAGCTTTCTGAGCTCTATCGTGTACCGGCTGACGCTTCCCAATCAAGCACTCTGCTGTCGACAAACATACCTTTGTCGCCAATGTCGGGTTCGAATTTTGTGGCTGGCGTTTCGCACTTTCTAGTGAGTCAAAACCAAACTCGGATTGCTCTTGTGGATGGCGATCCAGCGGTAGGTCTGTATTCGCTTGACCCTTCGAATCCCGGAGTTGTAACCGCCCCCGTGAGCTTGATGACTAGCGAATCGATTGGCGCACCGAACGATCCGCTTGATCCGCGAGGGCTGCCGGCACAGTCTCTTGTTAACTTTGGCATGAGCGCTGGTGGTGAGTTGCTGGCAGTTCTAGTTGACACGCTAAACGCTGCGGGCGCTGTTACTAGTCGCAATCTGCAGGTAGCGAATACAAGTGTCGGAGGTTCCAACAGCGCTCTGTTTGCAGGCGTTGCGAACAAGGAGGCCTTCGGCCACACGTGGCTTGGGGTCAACGATCTCGAACCCTCGGAAGCTACCCTCGTCGCTGCGGCCGTGCTACCAAGCAGTCGCAGTGGCACAGCCGGAGATATGGTTACGGCTTTTGCGACCATTATCAACGCAGGCTCGGTAACTGCACAAGATTGCTCGATTGGTTTGCTAGAGTCGGTACAGGCGCGGCTCGATTATCAAACCACGAACCCAGTAACTAACGAGCTTACTGGAACTCGCAATGCGCCGGTAAACATCGCCCCTGGCACGGCACAGAGTTTTGTTATGTTTGTTTCGCTAGATGGTGTGTTTGCCCCTCTTGATTCCGGGTTGGCCTTTGAGTGTGCCAACGCACCGCCCGCTGGTACGCTCGTGGGTACCAACACGCTATTGCTATCGTCATCTGCGCAACCGGTCGCCGATATTGTGGCGCTTGCAGCCACTGCATCGGGTGATGGGATTGTGCGACTCACTAACGGCGTGGGCGCGTTCTCTGTTGCAACCGTTAATGTGGGTACGGGTGCCAATATTTCAGTTATAGCGGAGTCTGCGGTAAATGTGCTACCAGTAACTATTGCGATATGCCAAACCAATCCGCTTACTGGTGCGTGCATTAATCCCGCGACCCCTTTAACCGATCCTGTGACGCTAACCATTGAGGGTGGCGGCACGCCCACGTTTAGTGTGTTTGTGTCGGAAAGCTCGCCCGTAGGAGCGGATGCCGCCGGCAATCGGATTCGCGTGGTATTCCGCGATAACAATGGCGCGATTAGAGGTCGTACGAGCGTCGCTGTTCAATCCCAGTAGTGCCGTGCTCAGAAACTTCATCGTTTCGGAGTGCTGTAACTCCATTAAAACCCAACCGCCGAGGTAGGTTATGTTTAAATCTCAAAGTTCATTAGGTGATTTTTTTTGCCGTTTTGGACCCTATGGGTCGCGCCTGCTGCTCTTGATGTGTCTCTTGCCGGTTTACGTAAACGCACAGCAGGTTGAGGAGTGTAGTGTTGATGGTTCCACGTACCTTCGTTTAGCGGCGCAATCTATTGAGCAACGTCAGTTCGAACGGGCTGGGCAGCGCATCAGTCGCGCATTAGCCGAAGGCTGTTTTGACGCGCAGCTAGAGCTTGAGCTAGGCGAGGCCTTACAGCAAGAAGGCGATAACAGCGCCGCTGCTCAACTGTTTGAGCAGGCTCAGACGCACGCGAGTGATGCTGATACACAGGCTATGGCTATTGCGCGCTACGCTGAGGTACTGGCCAGCGACGTTGGTCCGAATCCCGAGGCTCTCGATCTATTACAGTTTGCGCGTCGCGCCCACAGCAATCCCCCTGAATGGATGGACGCGCTTGCACTGAGAATGGACACCCAGCTCTTGGACGCGCCCTTCGAACGTGAGCGCGTTACCCGTAGCTTTTCATCAAACCGCATGGGCCGTATGAGCATGGCGCAGATAAAACCCATAGTGCAATCTGGCGCAGAACTCGACGCAGAATCCGGAAGGGCAACAACAGCAGGCGGGGGTAGCAGTGTAGTCAATCGTTCACTTGCGTTTCGTACCCACTTTAAACGCGGAAGCAGTGAACTCGACCCGACGGAACGCGCTAAAGTTGCAGAGTTGGCCGAGGCACTAGCAAGCGCTTCGCTAATTGAAAAACGTTTTCGTCTGGTTGGTCATACTGACGTGACTGGCAAATCAGACATCAATCAATCGCTTTCCGTGCAGCGCGCTCGTACAGTGTACAACCTGGTGTTGGCTGTGCGCCCAGAACTGGTCAAGCGACTCACGTTCGACGGCAAAGGCGAATCCGAACTTTTGTACTCGAATGCTTCGAGTGAAATAGAGCACCGGCTGAATCGGCGCGTACAGGTTGTGCTTGAATAGCGGCGTACAGCGTTGCTGGTTTGCGCTCGGCACAATTGCCGCGGCGGCCTTGTTTGCACCAGGAACCTTTGGCTCCGAGAATGAGGTGCAAAGTGCGCGAACTCTTGAGCAGGCCCGTGCCTTGTTTGACGCAGGCCGGGCGACTGAGGCGGATGCTTACCTTAAAGAGTGGCAAGCCTCTGATAAGAGACAGGCAGATCCTTCCTTCTCGCTGCTCGCCGGGCGCATCGCTCTTGAGCTAGGGCGCTTTGCACAAGCGCAGTCTAACTTTGAATCGGCAACCATGCTTGCTGAGGACCTTCCCCTGAGTAAGCGAGCCCTGTTAGCCAATGAGTACGGGCGTTTGCACGCTAGCATGCAAGATCCAGTGTTGGCTTCCCGCAGTTTTGAGCGTGCCGTAAAGCTCTCTGAACAGGCAGGTGAAAACGCCTCTCGTAATCGATACTTGTTAAACCTGGCTCGGGCGCGCTTCGCGAAGCTCGATCCAACAGGCGCCATGCTTGCCCTAAATAGGCTGCTTGATGAACTTAAAAAGACCCCGGTAGGGCAGTCAGCTAGTGCCGATCAATTGCGCAATGGTGCGGCAGGTTTGCTTGCCAATTCCAGCGAGGTGGCAGCCGATAAAGATCGTGCGGTAGCGCTTTGGAACAGCGTAGCGACAAGCTCGGCCGACGTGGGACAACGCAGCTTCGCATATGGTTTGCCGGCGGAGTTTTTTGCCCGTGAGGGAGATAGTGCTCGAGCGCTAGAGCTTGCGCGGAATGCCGCCGAGCAGGCACAGCAGACTCACGCGCCTAGTCTCTTGCTGCGCTGGGAGTTTCTGCTGGGGAAACTTTTGCTTGAAGACGGTGAGGCTGACTTGGCTGCGAGCGCGTTCAAACGCGCCATCACGCTCTTGGAGCCACTGCGAGCCGGTATTGTCGCTAGCGACCCAGGCGCCTATGGCTCTTTGATAGGGCCGCTTTACAAAGGCTATGCTGACGCGCTGTTGCGCGCCACTCAGTCGGCAAGTGCCGACACTGCCAAGGTTGAAACCAAAGAACCGCTGCTCATTGCCCGCAATGCAATTGAAGCGATGAAAGTTGCAGAGTTTCAAGACTTTCTCGGTGAAGAGTGCCTGCAAGATGATGCCGATCTTAAGCTAACTGAGCGTCGCGAAAGCGGCACAATGCTGGTTTATCCCATCGTGCTGGACGACCGAACAGAGATTCTGTTGTCGGGTGATGGCCAGCTATCGCGGCATGTTGTTGAAATATCGCGCGAGGAACTACGCCAACTTGCGACGCGTCTAAGACGCGCATTGCAGAGTGCGCAGCGAACCGATCAACATCTCACCCATGGACGCGCGCTCTATGATCTTCTGATTGCACCTCTGATGCCGGAACTCAATGACCGCAACTCTGACACGTTGATTTTTGTTCCCGATGGCCCCTTGCGAATATTTCCGCTTGCAGCGCTCCACGATGGCGAGCAGTTTTTGCTGCAGCGATTTTCAATTGTTACCTCTGTTGGTTTGCAGTTAGCGCCGCAGTCAAACTTAGATTCTGAGGGAGGCGCTTTGTTCGCTGGTGGGTTGTCACAAGAGGTGCAGGGCTTTCAGGCTCTGCCCGGAGTGGATAAAGAGCTCGATCGGTTAGCGAGTGATTTTTCAGCAACGGTTTACCGTAACGCCGAGTTTACCCAGCAGCGCCTGCAAACCAATCTGATCGATGGAGGCTTTGATGTGATGCACGTTGCCACCCACGGCAGCTTTGGCGGGACGTTCGAAGATTCCTTCCTTTTAACCTACGACGGTCGACTCACTATGGGGGCACTGGGTAGTGCTATCGAGGAGCGGCGCGAAGTTACCGCCCGCTCGTCGCAGCCTCTCGACTTGCTCGTGCTTAGCGCTTGTGAAACCGCCATTGGTGATGACCGAGCCACGCTAGGACTGGCTGGTGTAGCAATTAATGCCGGGGCACAGTCGGTGGTGGCTTCGCTGTGGTCTGTTGAAGATGCGGCCACCGCCGAGCTGGTGCCACAGTTTTACGCGGCACTAGCGCAGCCTGATTCCAACAAGGCGAGCAGCCTGCGTGCTGCTCAGCTGAAACTATTGGCAGACCCAGAATTTTCTCACCCTTCTTCCTGGGCGCCTTTTCTACTTATAGGTGATTGGCAATGAACATAGAGTTTCGCTTGCGAATTCGATTTCTGGTCGCAGCTATTTCGGGTGCTGCTTTGCTAGTTTCTGGGCTAGCTACTGGAGTGCACGCCGCAGATCGCAGCCCGCCAAACCGCGCACCCTTCAGTGCTCCTGGTATTGATGGCGATACCGATACTGATGACCGAGGCGATGTACCTACGCCGCCAGGACCTCCGCCACCGACTATTCAAACCTTCCCGATTGATG
>CAZFIA010000203.1:0-5956 GCA_964519335.1 uncultured Pseudomonadales bacterium | reverse complement strand
GGTATGACGCGGTGCTGGAGCGGGTAGCTGCCTTTGTAGAAGCCGGTGCGGACGCAATATTTGCAGAAGCCATGACGGATAAGGAGCTGTACCGTAAAATCATCGAGGTAGCGAAGGTACCCGTGCTTGCCAATCTCACTGAGTTTGGCCAAACGCCACTCTATACACTCGATGAGATGAGTGAAGTGGGTATCTCGATGGTGCTTTACCCCTTGTCGGCATTTCGGGCGATGAGCAAGGCAGCCCTTGAGGTCTACACCACACTGCGAGCGGAGGGCACGCAGAAGAATGTAGTCGACAAAATGCAAACGCGTATGGAGTTGTACGATGTACTCGACTATCACGCCTACGAAGAAAAATTGGATGAGCTGTTCACGCAGTCGCAGGAGAATAACTAAACATGCCTACTAAGAAACTATCTGGCGCAGGATTGCGCGGTCAGAGCGCTGGTGAAACTAAACTGTGCACCGTTGGGCAGTCGGGCACTGGCCTTACCTATCGCGGTTACGACATTTCTGATCTTGCAGACAACACAACCTTTGAAGAGGTGGCCTATCTCATTTTTCGTGGCGAGTTGCCTACCCAGGCACAGCTAGATGGGTATAAGGGCGAGTTGCGAAAGATGCGTGCCTTACCCGATACGCTAAAAGAAGTGCTGGAGCGCATTCCCGCTGACGCCCATCCCATGGATGTCATGCGCACGGGCTGCTCTATGCTGGGTAATCTCGAACCAGAGGGTGACTTTTCTAACCAACAAGCGGTGTCGGATCGTTTGCTTGCGTCGTTGCCATCGATTATCTGCTACTGGTACCGGTTTTCACATGATGGTGTGCGAGTCGATACCAACACCAATGCAGATTCCCTCGGCGGCCATTTCCTTGAGATGCTGTTGGGTAAAGAGCCTAGCGCCATGCACCAGCGGGTTATGGACGTGTCGCTCATTCTCTACGCCGAGCACGAATTCAACGCCTCCACGTTTACGGCGCGTGTGTGTGCATCGACGCTATCTGATATGCACTCCTGCGTAACGGGCGCTATTGGTTCTCTGCGCGGGCCACTGCATGGGGGTGCAAACGAAGCCGCGATGGAGATGATCGAGAAATTTGGCAGCGCAGACGAAGCCGCCAGCGAAGCGCTCAAGATGCTCGAGCGCAAAGAAAAGATCATGGGCTTTGGTCATGCAATCTACAGCGAGTCTGATCCGCGCAACGCGATTATTAAGGGTTGGAGCGAGAAGCTCGCCGAAGAAACAGGGGATAAAGTGCTGTATCCCGTGTCATGCGCAATAGAAAAAGTGCTCTGGGATGAAAAGAAGATGTTCCCTAACGCAGATTTCTTCCACGCATCGGCCTACCACTTTATGGGTATACCTACCAAGCTGTTCACACCAATTTTTGTCTGCTCCAGAGTCTCTGGTTGGACGGCACACTGCATGGAGCAGCGCAGCAATAACCGTATTATTCGCCCGAGTGCCGACTACACGGGGCCCGAGCCGCGCAAGGTTGTCGCGATTGCTGATCGCTAGCGCTTGTGGCGTTGCGCTTTGTTCTACCGGATCTTTTTGATGCCAATGAAGGTGTGATTGTTGCGGCCGATCCGGTATTCAAGAGTTTCGGTGGTGAGGCTGCATTTTGTGGTCCCATCCGCACGATTAAGTGCTTCGAAGACAATTCGCTGGTTGCTGAACGTGTGCGCGAGCAGGGCGATGGCGCTGTGCTGGTAGTGGACGGTGGTGGTTCTATGCGCTGTGCGTTGCTTGGCGATAACCTCGCGGCGGCAGCGATTGAGAACGGCTGGGCGGGCGTGGTTATCAACGGTTGCTTGCGCGATGTAGACGAAGTGGGGGCGATGGCGCTTGGCGTTCAGGCGTTGGGTGCGCATCCACAAAGGAGCGTAAAGCAAGGCGGCGGCGAGCGTGACTGTGTCGTGCGTTTTGCAGGGCTTAGCTTTGCGCCAGACGCCTGGCTTTACGCCGACCGCAACGGTATTGGCGTGGCCCCAATGCAGTTGGAACTGTCAGATTTGTAGGATTCGTAGCTCTGGGTCGATGATCGATCGATCCCATAGGTGCGTATAGCGCTTCGCAAAACGTTCTGCTTGCACGGGATTAAACGTATCGCTCCAGCCTTGATATTCGTTAGGCTCTGACTGTACCCAAAGTGCAGAATTGTCGGCAACCAGCCAACTTTGTGCATCAGCCTTAAGAGTATCCGGCAGCTTTCTGAGAATCATTTTTTGTTCTAGCCGTCTACCGAGTTCGATCAGCAGATGGCCGCGTGCGACGATCAGCGTGCTATCGCTTATCAGTATGTTGACCTGGCAGCCCGGCGCACTGCGGGCAAAATTTGATACCAGCTCTACCACCCTGTCGCGATCGAACAGCACGTGATCGAGTGTTGGGCTGTAGATCGAAATTGTTCTCCGGGCGCAGCCAAGAACGTCCTCGAGTTGTTCGATAGCGCTGCCATCATCTGCAAATTCTCGCAGTCGCGAGGCGCGAGGTTGCTCGGTTGATGATTGTGCCTTGCCTGGTGTCTTTACTATGGACGACTTCCCTATGCCGGTGGTGTCAAACGGAATAGGCAAGGCGCGCTCCATGCTAACGTGCGCAATGCCAGCTTCCATAAAGCGCTGGCCTGTCATTACAAAGTCGAGCTTCTTGTAGAACGCCTGTGCTTCGTCTTGTGAGTGCAAAAACACTTTGGTCAAATTCTTGGACTGGGCCTGTTCTATGGTGGCCTCCATAAGCGCTTTACCTATGCCTCTGCCGCGCGCTTTTTCCAACACAGCTACTCGACCGATATGACCGCTGTCGAGCAACCGGGTGCAGCCCAATGCGGTGCCTGTGCTGTCGAGCGCGAGTAGATGAGTGGCCTCGCTATCTTCTGCATCAAACTCAACTTCTGGCAGAATATTCTGCTCCTCGACAAACACCGTTTGCCGAATTTGTGTGAGCTCACGCTTGTGGCTCGCCCAGGTAACGGGAATGACGTGAACCTCAATCATTGCGCCCTAGATATCCGCCAGGTCTTCGGCGTAGCCGAGATAGGTTGCAGGGGTTAAACCGGCAAGCTCTGCGTGAGCGGCCTCGGGTAACTCGAGGCTTTTTAGAATGTCCGCGTAGTTCTCGCGGTCGAGCTGACGTCCGCGGGTAGCGGCCTTCAAGGCTTCGTACGGTTCGGGCATACCGTGTTTACGCATCACTGTTTGAACCGCCTCACCCAGAACTTCCCAGCTGTTATCCAGGTCGGTAAGCAAGGCATCCGGCGATAGCTCCAGTTTGGTCATGCCGCGCAAGCACGCGCGCCAGGCGAGCAGGCTGTGCGCGAGCGCCGTGCCAAGGGTGCGCAATACCGTTGAATCAGAAAGATCGCGCTGCCAGCGCGACACCGGCAGCTTTAGTGCAAGATGATCGAGCTGGGCATTGGCGATTCCCAGGTTGCCCTCTGAGTTCTCAAAGTCGATGGGGTTTACCTTGTGCGGCATGGTCGAGGAGCCCGTTTCGCCCTCGACCTTGCGCTGCTTGAAATATCCGATGGAGATGTAACTCCAGATATCGCGATTTAAGTCGAGCAACACCTGGTTAAACCGCATCAGCGCGTGAAAGTACTCAGCCAGATAGTCGTGGGGTTCAATCTGCGTGGTGTAGGGGTTGTGGGACAAGCCGAGCCCGGTTACAAAATTGGCAGTCACTTCTGGCCAATCGACAGTAGGGTAGGCGACCCGATGTGCGTTGTAGTTACCTACTGCACCATTAAATTTGCCGAGTGGGGTAACCGCGGCAAACTGCTGCCGCTGGCGGGTGAGGCGAGCGACAACGTTTGCGAGTTCTTTGCCCATAGTGGTGGGCGAGGCGGCCTGGCCATGAGTTCGCGACAACATCGGCGCTTTAGCCGCCTGGTGCGCCTGCGTTGTGATGCTTGTGATCAGATTGTCCATTACACCAAGCAGTGTCGATTCTCGGGCGCTCTTCACCATCAACGCGTAAGCCATGTTGTTGATGTCTTCTGAGGTGCAGCAAAAGTGCACGAACTCGAGGTGGGGCGCTAGCGATGCGCGCTCACTAAGCTTCGATTTCACGAAATATTCCACGGCCTTTACGTCGTGGTTGGTGGTTGCTTCAAAGGTTTTTATTGCCTGGGCATCGTGGATATCAAAAGTGCTGACTAGTTGTCGCAGATATTCTTTATCTTTTGCTGCAAGCGTGGGTAGCTCGGCAATGGCCGGTTCGTTGCTTAAGGCAATGAACCATTCGACTTCTACCTGCACACGAAACTTCAACAGACCAAACTCGCTGGTGTCGCTGGCAAGCTCCGCTACCTGATGCCTGTAGCGGCCGTCTATGGCGCTAATAGCCGTAAGTGCGCTGAGTTCGTGCGCCTGAGTTGGGTTGGCTTTAGTCGCGCGAGTCACCGGTATGTCCTGTTTGGGCAATGAGTTGTGTGGTTTGCCACATGCGCCTGCGGCTGACGAGCAGATGCCAGCGGCGACCCCCGAGCTGGTGCCAGAGCCAGGCGAAGCGCACACCAGTGAGCAAGAGACCTCGGATCTTACTTGCAACATCGCGTCGTTGCAGAATTGCAGGACTGCCGCGTACCTGCACACGCTGGTTCAGACTGCCAAGGGTGTCCACGTAAATGTCGGCAAGCGTGTCCCAGGGGATGTCGTAGCTGTCGATAACATTGCTCGAATCAAGCGCACCCACGGCGTTGCCTAGTCTGGTGACAGCCCGGTCTTGCTTTCGCAATCGACTGGTTGCATCAAGAATTGCCAGTGTATAGCGCAGGGTGTGTATATGGTCTTCATCGGGTTTGTGCAGCATAGCCGCAGATGACGCTAACCCAAGACTGAAATCGCCAAGACCCGCCAGAGCCTGCACGCTGCTGGCGTCTTGTTCTAGTAGCGCGCGATAGAGTGCTAGAGCCGCGGCGTCGTCGACGATCTTACCCTGGGCGGCGTGCTGTACGCACCGCGCAGCTTGTGCAATGCCCGCCAGCGCCCAACATTGGTTAGCCAGGCTACGAGCCATTGCGTGCTGCGGCCTCCAGGTCGATAGGGGCAATCAGAGGTTGCTGGCTCTTCACGCGCGGCGGTTCGCAGGCGGTGATTCTGCCACCACCCAGACACTGATCCCCCTCATAGAGGCAGGCATACTGACCTGGGGCAATCGCTCGCTGGGGTTTGTCGAAGCTCAACAAATAACCGCCATCTGCCGATGCGCCGAGTTGCACCGCTTGATCAGCCTGACGGTAACGAACCTTGGCGCTCAACCGTCGAGGGAATTCCAGCTGTTCTTGTCGTTGCTTCCGCTGGGGTTTGATTTGCAGCCAATTGATGGACTCGACGCGTAGCCAACGCGATTGCAGAGCTTCAGAGTGTTGGCTTACCACCAGCGTATTGCTTGCGGTATTTTTTGCGACAACAAACCAGGCGGCATCGCTACCACTGCTCTGTCCGCCGATGCCGAGGCCTTTGCGCTGACCCAGCGTGTAGTAAGGCGTGCCACGATGCTCACCTAGGACTTTGCCTTCCTCATTGACGATCTGACCCGGCTGCTCGGGCAGATAGTTCGACAGAAAATCTGCGAAGCGGCGCTCGCCAATAAAGCAGATCCCTGTGCTGTCTTTTTTTGCGTGATTCTTCAGCCCCAGTGCTTTTGCTTGTTTGCGTACTTCTGGCTTGGTGATTTCACCCAGCGGAAAGAGACAACCCTTAAGCCGCTCAATAGGTACGTCTTGTAAAAAATAAGTTTGATCCTTGTTGATATCCCGCGCCTTGTGGAGTCTTCCGTCTACCATCCGCGCGTAGTGGCCGGTGGCGATGAAGTCTGCACCAAGCCGTTGGGCGTAGTCGGCAAATTGTTTGAACTTGATTTCCCGGTTGCACAGAACATCAGGATTGGGCGTGAACCCGGCAGCGTATTCGGCAAGGAATGCTTCGAACACCCCGTCCCAAT
>CAZFIA010000202.1:0-5966 GCA_964519335.1 uncultured Pseudomonadales bacterium | reverse complement strand
AGACCAAGCAACGCACCCGTGAGAAGTCTCTTCCGGACGTGCAATGAACACGATGCGCATGCAGAACTACGACTACAGCAGCGTTGGCGCCGGCACCGCCGGGAGCAACGATGATGTAGTCGTAGTTCTGCATGGGCATAGTGTACATTGCACGTCCGGAAGAGACTTCTCACGGGAGGGTGCATGAGTCTTACGCAGTGGTCCTGGTTATTTTTGGTGCTCTACATTGCGCTGATGCTGGGGCTTGGGGTGGTGGCGCAACGGCGAATCAAGCACGCCGATGACTTTGCCACGGCGCGAAATTCTTACGGTCCGGTTTTTCTGGCCTTTGCGTTTGCCGCGTCCACCGCCAGTGGAGCGACCTTTCTGGGCAGTCCGGCACTGTCGTATGAATGGGGTTACGCCGCCAATTGGGGCAACTTTCTGTATCCCATGGGGTTGTATTTTGGCGTGCTGATCTGCATGCGCTTGGTGGCCTCCTCGGGCCACAAGTTTGGCAACCGATCGATTCCTGAGTATCTGGGCGATCGCTATCAGAGCGATGGCATACGGGTGCTGGTGTCGCTCATGTCCCTCATTCTGTTCTTCTATCTGGCGGGGCAACTGGTCTCTGGCCTGGTTATGTTTGAAGTCATGCTTGGGTTGTCACCGGGCTGGGCGTTGATCATTACAACGGCGGTGCTTCTGATCTATGTGGTCATGGGCGGTGCCCACGCCGACATCCTTACCGACGGCTTTCAGGGCTTTATGATGTTGCTGCTGGCCGTAGTGGTGATCGTCCTGTTTTTTATGGGCTATGGCGTCGAGGGCGGCTTTTCCGGGATGCTCGACAATCTCGAAGCACAAGACACCGCGTTGGTGGGCGCGCTCAACGAGAAAACACCGCTTTATCATTCGTGGTGGGCCATCGCTGCGATCATTTTTGCCCACGTGCCGCTTGGCTTGTTACCGCATTTGGGCAACAAGCTGTGGGCCCTCAAAGATTCGAATGGTCAGATGCAGTTTGTAAAACTGGCATTCTTGTTTGGACTGACTCTCGCCATGCTCGGGCTCGGTGGATTGCTTGCACGTGCTGTGCTCGGAGACTCGCTCTATGCGGAGGGTTCAAACCCTAATGAATCGCTGCCGCTTTTGTTTATCGAGCTCTTTCCCACCTGGCTTGCGGCGCTGATTGGTGTTGGTGTGCTCGCCGCAGTGATGAGCACCGCGGATGGGTTGGTCGTGTCCTCGTCACAGATCATTGCCAACGATCTGTACCGCCGCACCATTGTCCCCAAGTTTCAGCCGGAGCTTGCCGAGGATGTTCTTGATCGGCGCGTCTTGCTGATTAGTCGCGTGGCCACAGTTGTGGTGTTGCTGGTGTGCATGGGCATGGCCTGGGCGCTTATCGACAAAAATGTCGCGCTGATTGTTTGGATCGGCAACGGCGGCATGATGGCGGCCTTCGCCGGACCATTGGTGGTGGGGGCTCTGTGGCGCGGAGTTACCGCGAAAGGCGCCTATGCCGGCCTGCTCGCAGGCTTTGGCGCGTTCTTGGTATTGCATACCAACGTACTTGAAGCCCATTGGTTTGGTAGCTCAGGCGTACTGCACACAGCAGTTGCATGGCTCGAGCGAGAGGGCCCCAACCCTTATTCGTGTGCCGCAATGGGCGAGTTTGTTTCAATTGGCGTGACCTATGTCGTTTCGAAACTCACTCGTCCCCTTGCGGATTCACATTTACAGGCGCTGTTTCCCGACACTGCCTCTTGATCACTTCTTATTGACTATCTGGGGGAGTACTAAAATGCGTATGGATTTTGAGGACAAGGTTGCGCTAGTTACTGGAGCCGGCGGAGGCCTGGGTCGCTGTCACGCACTGCAGCTTGCCGAGCGTGGCGCCAAGGTTGTTGTAAACGATCTTGGTGGTTCTATGGATGGCACCGGCGCCTCTGATGCAGCGGATGCTGTCGTTGCTGAAATCGTCGCCGCTGGCGGGCAAGCATTTGCAAACAAGGCCTCTGTTTCCGACCGCGATGGTGCGAAGAGCATGGTTGATGACGCCGTCCGAGAATTTGGTGGCCTGCACATACTGGTTAATAACGCAGGCATTCTTCGGGATCGTTCATTCAAGAAGATGAGCCTGGATGATTTTGACACCGTTATCGACGTTCATCTGCGCGGCACCACCTATGTCACCCACTTCGCCTGGCCGATTATGTATGCACAAAACTACGGTCGCATCGTTATGACCAGTTCGGGTTCTGGCATTTACGGCAACTTTGGCCAATCGAATTACGGTGCCGCCAAGATGGGCATGCTGGGCCTGGCCAACGTACTGGCGCTCGAAGGGCGCAGCAAGAACGTTCGGGTGAACTGTTTGGCGCCGGCTGCTACCACGCGCATGACCGAAGACTTACCCGGTCGCGATCCCAACCGGCCACCCAATGAGCCCGGCCTGGTAAGCCCCGCCGTGCTCTATATGTGCAGCGAAGATGCACCTACCGGTGAGGTCATTGAGGCCGCCGCCGGGCGATTTAGCCGGTGCGCCGTGTTTAGCAATAAAGGCATAAAGCTGGGTCGGGCCTGCACCTATGAAGACCTTATGGAAAACGTAGATGAGATGCGTGACATGAGCGTATCCGGCGAGGGCCGAGGCTGGAAAATTAAACCTAAGACCTAGGCCTAAACTCCAGTCTAGTTACGCTGTCTTTTTGGCGGTAACTCTACAAAATCGCCCGATCGCTTTTCCATGTTCGCCTGCATCGCCTCTTGCATTTCAGCGGCTTGCAGCATCGATGCGTTCCACACGGCAATGTAGTCGAGCCCATCCTGTGTGTTGTGGTCGCGCGCGTAGTTGATCATGCGCTTGCTGCCATAGACCGCCAGCGGCGGTTTGCTCGCGATCACTTTTGCAATGGCCAGCACTTCTTTCATCATGCTGTCTTGATCGGCGAATACTCGATTCACCAAACCCGACTCTTTCGCCTCTTGCGCGGGCATGCGTCGACCGGTGTAGGCGAGCTCCCTCACCACACCCTCAGGGATAAGTTTCACCAGCCGCGGAAAAGTGCCCACGTCTGCGGTCATGCCAATGTTGATTTCTTGAATGCAGATAAAGGCGTCTTCGGTGGCGTAGCGCATGTCACAGGCGGTGACCATATCGACACCACCGCCGATGCAACCACCCTGGATTGCTGCAATCACGGGAATGCGACAGTCTTCCAGAGCACTAAAGCTCTCCTGGAAGTAGCTGGCCGTATCAATGAAGGTTGCGCCGTGAGTAATTCGTGCATCGCGTTTTTGTGCATCACCTGCGTCAGCAAGCTCCGGGTTTTGCGAGAACACGGATAAATCCATGCCAGAGGTAAAGTGTGGGCCTTGCGACGCAATAACAATCACGCGGGCTTTGGAATTGTTGTCGATATCCCGAACGATAGCCGGCAACTCCGTCCAGAACTCGGGCACCATGCTGTTGCGCTTATCTGGGCGGTTGAGCGTTACCAATGCAACCTGATCAGAAATTTCAACATCGAAGCAGCTGTAGCTCATTTTGGGTCCTTAAAGTTCATTGGCGTCTGTCTTAACTAAGTTGAAAAATGCCTTCGACTTCGACTGCAACGCCGAGCGGCAGTGAAGATGAGCCGACGGCAGCTCTTGCGTGTTTGCCAGCATCGCCAAAAACTTCGGCCATCAAATCGGAGGCGCCATTAACAACTTGCGGATGCTGATTGAAGTCTGGTGTTGAGTTAACAAAACCGGTGAGCTTGACCACTCGAACCACCTTGTTCAAATCACCGTCGCACGCCGCGCTTACTTGTGCCAGAAGGTTGAGCGCACACAGGCGTGCGGCTTTCTGGGCATCCTCCACAGACATGTTTTCGCCGAGTGTGCCGCGCACCAGCCCGTCGGCGTCCATCGATACCTGGCCCGACACGTACAGTAGATCGCCGGTGCGAACAAAGGGCACATAGTTTGCCGCCGGGGCGGGGGCTGGAGGCAGGGTAATACCTAAATCGGTAAGTGTTTGATTGACGTCAGTCATGCAGAGAAGAATCCAGTTGAGTTGGCTGTATTGTACAGATATAAAATCTACCCTAACCACCTAAAGAAACACCCCTATCAAGAACCGTCTCCACCAAACCTTCGCGACGATTGAACAGGGTATTCGCGAGCCAAAGAGCATCGGAGTAACGCTGCGTTCGGGTTTGATTGGCCTGGTCCAATCGCGCGGCGGCGGGCTCTATGCGTTGGGTTACGTGGTGACTTTTGTACTGATGGAAGTGCTTGAGATTCCGGATCTGGTGAGCGATCTGGCGGGGTTGTTTGGCGGCGACGGAACCTTTCCAGGTTCCTTATTTGCGCTTGGCGTGGAGTTTTTTGTCGATACTCTGCGCAACATGGTATACGGCTTTATATGGCCAGCTTTGCTTATCCGGGAGTTCGGTTGGATGGGGGTAGCAGCAGTAGCGGTTGGTTTTGCAACCTACGACAGCGTCCTGAGGCCCATTGTAGAGCGGTTCGTGCCCGAGCTTAAGCCCAAGCCTGAGGAGGATGAAGAGCAGGATGAACCCCGCTCTTAGCCCCTAGCTTGTTAACCAAAGATACCGCTGTAGGCCTCGTCGTTGAAACCAACCAGTAGCGTTTTACCAACGCGTAGAGTAGGTGCCCGCATGTTGCCGGTAGGACCGAGCATTGCGGCCACGGCGTCTTTGCCTTTGGCCTGGGCGCCCTTAAATTCTGTGACTTTCTTACCTTTGGCAACGATTAGCTTGCTCGACGACTTCAGTAGTTCTTTGGCGTCTTTCGCTTGCAGCTTTTTACTGGCCGGTACTTTTTCTTTCACGTCGATGGAACTTGCCTCCAAAAACTTGGTGGCTCGGGTGCAGCTGGTTCAGCCGCCGCGGTAGTAATACCAATCTACTTTCTTGGCCAAAGGGCTCTCCTTCTGGGTATCAAAGTCACTTCTTAGCGACGGATTTTAACCGGAATAGGATCGGTAGTTTTTCCTTTTTGGCGAAGATTAGCCATCCACGAGTAGATATCAAAAAGATATCATTTTGACGCGTTTTACGCTATTCTGCTCCGGCTAATCTGTTACTACCGGAGTTGCTTTATGGCGCATCGAGAAATCACCGTAACGCCCATATCAGGCTATATACCCGCCGTCGCGCTGGTGGCTTTGGGCGTGTTTGGGGCCGTTAACTTTCTGAAATTCTCGCCACTGATCGGCATTATTTGCCTGGCAACGGCGATCTTTGGTGGGGTTGGCCTGTTTATGGTGCATCCCAACGAAGCCAAAGTGCTGCAACTGTTTGGGCGATACGTTGGCACCGCCAAGGAGCCGGGCTTGCGCTGGGCGAACCCGTTGTACTCCAAACGCGCGGTGTCGCTCAGGGTGCGTAACTTCGAAAGCGGCAAGCTGAAAGTTAACGATTCTTCCGGGAGCCCCATTGAGATCGCGACTATTGTTGTGTGGCGAGTCGTCGATAGTGCGGAAGCGGTGTTTGAGGTCGATGACTACGAAGAGTTTGTCACTATCCAGAGTGAGTCGGCGCTGCGAAATCTTGCGACCACCTATCCCTACGAAGCTGCGGTAGACGGTGAGAAGTCGCTGCGCGGTGACCCAAAGAATATTGCGGAAGCGCTTAAGGATGAAATTCAGGCACGGTTGCAGGAGGCCGGGGTTGAGGTGATCGAAGCGCGCATCAGTCATCTTGCCTATGCGCCAGAGATTGCCAGCGCGATGCTCAGGCGTCAGCAAGCCTCCGCCATCATTGCGGCTCGCGAGCAGATCGTGGCCGGCGCGGTAGGGATGGTACAGATGGCGCTTGAGCACCTCGAACGGGACGCCGTGGTAGAGCTTGATGAAGAACGCAAAGCCGCCATGGTGAGTAACCTTTTAGTCGTGCTTTGTGCGGACAACGAAGCCCAACCGGTGGTCAATGCCGGCAGCCTCTACACCTGATTAATTTGCTGCGTTGAGC
>CAZFIA010000201.1:0-5992 GCA_964519335.1 uncultured Pseudomonadales bacterium | reverse complement strand
AAGACCAGCGCCACTGTGATGCCAGCGATGATATCGGCCTTAAGAATTTCTGGCCGCTTGAGGTCGCCGATCCAGTCTAAAAATGGCACGAACCGGCGTCCGGCGTCGCGCAGTAGTTCAGCTAGATAGACCAGCATAGCGTCAGTCTAGGGAATAGGAACGTTGTGTGCATGGCAATCGGGGAGGGTTTATTGGGTGGCGATCATAACGCATCCGTTTCGAGCCACAGATGATGAAACCCACGCAGCATATGTGAGTGCGTACGCTCGTTGTCGGCTTTAGCGGGGTGGCGAATACCTCGGTAACGTCGGAACAGACCTTCCAGTGCGTACCGCGCTTCCATGCGACCTAGTGGTGCGCCGATGCAAAAGTGAATGCCATGACCGAACGTGTGATGATCGCTGCGGCCTCGGTCGAGTCGAAATTCTTCAGGACTTTCGTAGTGCGCAGCATCGTGATTCGCGGAACCGAGAACGGCGAAGACGGTTTCGCCGGCCTTAACCTTCTGGCCGTGAAACTCCGTATCTGCCGTTGCCTTGCGATTCACCCAATGCACCGGCGCATCGAAACGTAGAATCTCTTCAATCGCTGAGTCTATTTTGTCTGGATCGTTACGTAGCTCGTCCCACTTTTCCGGGTTATTAGCGAGATGATTGAGTAAATTGCTTAGCAAATTAGTGGTGGTTTCGTTGCCAGCAATCAGCAACAAAATATTGAAGCCGACAATATCTTGATCGCTGATGCCTACGCCATCCACTTCAGCCTGTATCACTTTGCTGATTAGGTCGTCGCCAGGGTTTGCTCTTCGCTGCGGAATCAAGGAGGCGAAATAGGCCGACATCTCCATGATATCTGGCATGCGATCCTCAAGGCTTGTGACTTCGCTGGTGCCTGTCAGCGCGTCTGACCAACGTTTGAAATCGGCTGCGCGTTCCTCGGGAATACCCATGAGTCTGGCAATGATGACAATCGGCAATGGAATGGTGAAGTCGGCAGAAATGTCCAGAAGCGTCTTGCCGGCCATGCCGTCCAATAGCTCCTCGACCAGATTGGCAACTTCAACTTCCATCGCTTTCAGGGTGCGACTGGTGAACGCTTTGTTGACGATGGCGCGCAACTGGGTGTGGCGAGGTGCATCATCGGTAAGCAGTGGCAGGGCTATCGCTCGTTGATCACCTTCACCCATCGCGTTTGAGGAGAACAAGGCGGCGTTCTTGAGAATGACGCGAACGTCGTCGTAGCGACTAAGCACCCAACCGTTCGCATCTTCTGCCCACCAGATAGGCATCTCTTCACGCCACTTTTGATAGTGGGGGTATGGATTATCGAGCGTTTCAGGGTTGAAAAAATCCATGCAGGCAGCTCTCTAGATTGTGAGGTAAGTAAAATCGCAAATGATTGTAATAGATCTGGCGCAATCCAGTGAGGTCTCTGCTAAAACGCTCTACAGCCTCTTCAACTTCTGCCCGGATAGTCGCTACCCCTGCATACGCTGAAACCATGGCGCGCGCGTTGTTTCAGGCAAGCAAAGGCCACCAATTCAATTGGGAGGGGTGTTACAGAAGGACGTTAGGTTAGCTGTCTTGACGGGACATCAGTGGAGTGTGGTTCTGATGTGGAGCAAAGGGTTTGCAGTGCATCATCAATCACAGGCCGATCCGCCATGTGAACTGGGGATTCGCGCCATCGCCCCTTTCAACCTAACGCTCATTATGATGCGCAGTTAACATGAGCATGACGTTTTCCCAACTGCGGACTGGCTCAGACTCCCTAGCGGTCCGTAGCAGGATGCGAACACTAGTCTGGTAGCTGCAGCGCTTGCCATATATCTGCGCAGTACAATTGCAAATCAGCTAGCCTATCATTGGCTACAAGCAAACAACTCGTGTTGGCGCTCTAGCACCCTGTATGTAACAGCTCGCTTATTCGGTGCTGACAGTCCTTCTGATTCGCACCAACTAGCGCCCTAGTTTTGCTAGCCGGCAAACTTCATTCCAACCTCAACTCTCATGGCCGCCAATCAGCGCCTCAAAATCTAGCGCCTGAAGATGCTTCCATAGCTCTTCAGGTGTCATATTTTCTGCATCGGCTCTAACCATCAATCGGTCGTGCACGTTGTATTGAAGGTTAGCTTTCGACTCGTTTTCGTTGTAATCCGTAAGCACTCTTTTACCCTCCATTTCAGCAGCACTTCGATAGCCGGTATCGGTTTCTTCTTTCCAGTCGGTACTCGCGAAGTCCATCATCGTAGTGAACATTGCCACTGTGTCCTTACTGCCTGCCGGGTCGACAATAGTAAGGTCTATCTTCTTCGATCCTTTGGCAAAGAGCATATTTACATTATTGTCGGTATCTATTCGTTCAATCTCTTTCCCAACTTCATAGCCCGTCCTTTTCAGCTTTCCCAACGTCTTCGGCAGCCAGCTTTCGTAGTCCTGCTTTGTGAGGGGCGTCTCTTTTAGTAGCCGCTGTTCGAACTCTAGCAGCTCGTCGTTCGCGGTATATTTCATGTGCCAAACTATGTCGCTTGGTATCTCTTCTATTGTCCGCTTCGTTTTGGTTTTTGGCAGGCTCCTTTTCCTGCCTTCATTCTCGTACTCTTCAACAGCAACTAGAGTATCGGACACCAGATTCCAGCCCTTCTGAAAAGCGAAACTGATCGTTTTGGTTTCGTCGAAGCTATAAAGATTCTCCCCTTCTCTCTTTACGCTGCATTGCGCTTCGACACTAGCTGCACTATCGCTATAGATCCAACGAATAGTGCTACCCACCTCATCCGGGCGATGCTCAGAACCTACTTGCGTGGAAGGTATTAGGTCACCTACTTTTTGACCGTACTTGTATAAGTAGAGATAGTTAACGTTTACAGTTTTTGCTTCCTGATTAGTAAACGCAATATTGGGCTCCTTACAAAATCTAAGGTCGTTGTGCTTCTTAAGCGGCGTCGTGAAAAAGCCATGCTCGTCGACTTCTCCAAGGTCTAGCTCTGGCCAAGAAAAATGGATAACTCCGTCGGCGGCAACTTTGCCCACGGTTACCGGGTTGTCCAATCCAAATGTCGCGATCCTTATTTCCAGTTCGCCCTTCGTATAGCCTTCAATGCTGGGCATATTCTTAGGTGAAACGCCTTCTGAACCCTGGACTATGCCCGGTAGTAAGAACGCAGACAGGAGAAAAAGCAGTAGCGTGTACTTAGCCCGAACGGGTTTAGGTTCTTGGCCGTAGATATTGTTTTGCAACATGGTCGGTTCCTTTGGCTAGCCCATCACATAGGCGCTTTTCAGCAGCCTAGCGCTAAATCCACAGAACTCTGTCATCGATTTAGGCTACGTCCATAGACTGATCCTTCTGCTACGAACCTCCGAAAGTTATTGGCTAGGAACCCGCCATTACCGGTGTGTCTAAAACGGGGACAGTTTACCTATTTGCTCCAGTACTAAAGCGCTTCCAGTGGTTGTCGAAACTCCGTGTGAAAGCAAGAGATCAATTTGGAGGGACGGGAATAGGTACACTGCCCCCGAATTCACAAACAACTCCTGGCAGGAGACATCTGATGGCTGAACAGAAAACAACCACCTTTGCTGACCTCGTACCAAAACCCTGGGTGCAAGAGGTGTATGCAGATGATCAGATTCAGTCACCGTCCGGGTTACTAAACACTTCATCAGCCGACATGAGTAGCGCAGACATACCTGTAGATCGCTGCTTCACTTAAGAGTGACATCTAAAAGATTTAACCCTGCCACGCGTGTAAATTGATTTTTGGGCCAGTTTTGTCTTCATCAATCTGGATTCCAACTGTAAACCCCTGGCGGATTATGCTTGGCGGTCTACCTAGTGGTTATGTGGCGCAAGACCTGCCCGACGAACAAGCTATTGCAAACGCCTACTTTGGCAGAAGGCCTGGTCGTACATGCACAGCAAGGATATGTCTGGTGTGAGCGATGCTGAAATGATTGATCAGATTCAGTGCACGCTGCTCCCAAACTTTACGGGTTGGCCGACGGTTGTAGCGCCATTGGTCTATCGGTTTCACCCAGATGAGGACAGTCCCGAGCGTTCTATCTACGAAATCTGGATGCTCTATCCAAAAAGTGATGAAGGAACACATCCAGAGCCCATGAAAGACAAGCGCCTGGGGCCTGACAAGCTCTGGGCGTCAGTGAAAGAGCTGGGTAGCCACGGGCCCGGTGATCGATCAGGACACGCCGAACTTTCCACGCATCCAAAGAGGCATGAAGGCAAGTAAAAAAGGTGCGATCTCATTGGCGAATTATCGGGAGAGTCGTATACGTGCTTTTCACGAAACTCTGGAGCGGTATTTGGCGGGGGAGTTCAGCTGACTAACCCGGGGTCAACGGGTTAGATCTTCGCAAATAGGTAAACTGTCCCCGAATTTCTTACTCTACGGTTACTGACTTCGCCAGGTTTCTTGGTTGATCTACGTCTGTGCCTTTTAGTACGGCAACGTGGTAACTGAGTAACTGTAGCGGTACCACGTAGACGATGGGTGCCACTATGTCGGGTACGGTTGGGATATCTATTACCGTTACACCTTCTTCTGACGGAAAGTGTGCCTTTTCATCAGCAAACACAAACAGCTCACCACCACGGGCGCGAACCTCTTGCAGGTTCGACTGCAGCTTTTCAAGCAGTTCGTTATTTGGCGCAACCGCAATTACGGGCATGTCGTCATCAACCAACGCAAGCGGTCCGTGCTTTAACTCACCCGCGGGGTAACCCTCGGCGTGAATGTATGAAATTTCTTTGAGCTTTAGTGCGCCTTCCATCGCCACCGGGAACATAGGTCCGCGGCCTAAAAACAACGCGTGATGCTTATCCGCAAAGCGTTGCGAAAGTTCGAGTATGTGTTCGTCTAGCGCAAGTACACTTTCTACATAAGCATCGAGATTACGTAAGGCTTGAACAACTTCAGCTTCTTTCTCAGCGCCCAGACCATGGCGTCGCGCAAGCAATACCGTTAACAGCAAAAGATCTGTGAGTTGTGCTGTAAATGCCTTGGTAGAGGCAACACCTACTTCGGTACCCGCCTTAATCATCAACGACAGATCAGATTCGCGCACCAAGGAGCTCGTCGGTACGTTACAGATAGTTGCCGTGGCGTGATAACCGGCTTCTTTCGCAATTCGTAGCGCCGCAAGGGTATCTGCGGTCTCACCGGATTGGGAAATCGTTACAAACAAATTTCCAGGGGTTACCGCCACCTTGCGATATCTAAACTCACTCGCAATCTCAACGCTACAGGGCACGCCAACCAGATCTTCAATCCAGTAACTAGAAACCAAAGCTGCGTAGTAGCTGGTGCCACAGGCGATCAGTGTTACCGCTTTGGTTTCATCAAAAATTCGTTTCGCATCTACACCAAAGGCCTGCTCCAAAACCTTATCGGCACTAACGCGGCCATCCAGTGTTGCGCGCACAACGCTTGGCTGCTGGTGAATCTCTTTGAGCATGTGGTGTCGGTAGTTACCTTTATCAGTATCTTCCGCACCCATTTCTACCTGAGTAACTTCACGGTTTACTACTTCATCCGCGGAGTCCCAAACGGTCACCTTGTCAGTGGTGATCTCTACAACATCGCCTTCCTCGAGGAAGATGAAGCGGTCGGTAACGGCCCGCAATGCCAATACATCTGAGGACAAAAAGTTCTCACCAATACCCTTGCCAACCACCAGTGGACTACCTTCGCGCGCGGCAACAATGCGATTGGGTTCGTCTTTAGAGATAACACAAATTGCATAAGCGCCATCGAGACGCGCAATGCTGGCCTTAACCGCGCTGAGTAGGTCTAAACCTTTCTTAATGTGCGAGTGCACAAGATGCACAATTACTTCTGAGTCTGTTTGCGATTCAAAAACGTAGCCACAGCCTTTCAGTTCTTCACGCAGCGCTTCGTGGTTTTCAATAATGCCGTTATGCACCAGGCACAGGTTGTCACCCGACATATGTGGGTGAGCGTTAGCTTCTGAGG
>CAZFIA010000200.1:0-5993 GCA_964519335.1 uncultured Pseudomonadales bacterium | reverse complement strand
ACTACGAGCTCAACGGCCGCAAAACCTGGACGTCAGATGCCATGATTTGCGATTACATATTTGTGTTGGCACGCACCTCACCCGACAAGCCCAAGCATCACGGCATCAGTCTGGTGCTGGTCGACATGAGCCAACCCGGAGTCATAGTACGGCCGATTCGATTGATCTCCGGTGCCTCCCCTTTCAACGAGACGCTGTTCGAAAACGCAACAGCTCCCGCCGTCGACGTTATTGGCGGGGTAGACAACGGCTGGACGGTGGGCAAGCGGTTGCTGCAATTCGAGCGCTCAACCCACGCCGGCATCAACGTCTCGGGTTCGCAGGGTGGCATGAGCGCGAGCAGCGATATGCCCGCTCGAGTCGTTGAGTACGCCGGCACCACCGCCGACGGCAAGCTTAACGACAACGACCTGCGCAACTGGCTGTGCCGCTACGAGATGAACGGCCACGCCCAGCGCCTGACACAGAAACGCGCGATACAAGAACTGGAAGCCCGCGCCCCGGGATTTACCTCTTCTGCCGTCAAGCTCACCAACGCACTGCAAAAACAAGACGGTGACGAGCTGCTCATTGCGGCGCTCGGCGCCCAGGCGCTCACCGGAGATGGCGTAAGCCAAGATGCAAGCCAGGTCACCAAAGACTGGCTCTATCAGAAGTCACTGACGATAGCCGGAGGCACCAAAGAGGTGCAGCTCAACATCATCGCCAAACGGGTACTGGGGCTTCCGGACGGGTAAATCTGGCACGAGACCTGCATCTGTTGAGGCAGATAGTCGCTAACTGAGTCACCAGGTAACCCGCCCATGACCTTTTCAAAGACCGTTTCAAAGACCCTCTCAAACATCAACTCGCCGCTACGCTGCTTCCTGCACATCTATAAGGTCGCCGGCCTAACCCAACAAAATCTTGAGACGGTTCACTATGTGAGTGTCGCGAGCCTCGGCCAAACCCGCGCGGCGGCAGAGACCGTGGCCATCAATCTGGTGCATCAGAGCGGCTATCACATTCTCGCCACCGATACGGCCACCGCCGCGCCCTGGCTAACGGAAGACGAGGATCTGCCTTACCTGCAAGACCTGGAACGCTACGGCGCCTCGCTGCAAGAACTCGTCGCCTGAGCCGCGCCTACTGAAAAGAAGCGTCGCGAAACGCACCTTCGAGGCGCCGGCTGGCTATGCGCCAGCCTTCAGGCGTACGCTCAAATTCATCGATGTAGTTGCCAATCATGGCGAAGCCGTTCACCGCCTCAAGTTCGCCTTCTTGCTGTCTCGCTTTCTCTTGGAGAGCCGCTGACCCTGCATACACGGTGACATAACTTATGCCGGTGGCTCTGTTTGCAGACACCGGACTAATGCGAATAGTGCTCATCAGATGGCGGGTTTTCGGACCCCGTTTGGCGCCTTGCAGACGTGCGCGAATCGCATCGGTGCCCACAAAGGTCTTGCCCTGAACGCTAAGCCGGGCCTCCCGTGTAAAGAGAGCAACAAAACTCTCAACATCGAGTTGATCGCGATAGAGGGCGTAGTCGAGAACCAGATCCGTGCAGGCGACTATAGTTTGTTGCTCGCTTTCAGCATTCTTTTGTACTACCGATGAACCAACGGATGTCGGGGCGCAACCGCCGATGCCCAATACAAGTAAGAGCACAAACAACAGACCAAAGAACATACCCGCAAAGCGTCGCGTCGCCACCATGACAAACCTCCGTTATGCAGAGCATAATGCCGGACAAAACCGACAGAGCGAAGAAGAAGATCGCGGACACCCCTGACCAACAGTCGCCAAACCACGAGATCGAATTTTCAGGACATTGCCTGTGCGGCAGCGTTACTTTTGAAGGATCGGTATCTGCAGACTCAGCCATCGCTGTGCATTGCCACTGCAAAGACTGTCAGCGAGCCACAGGCAGCGGCTTTGCGACGGTAATCGCCATTCCCGAAGAAGACCTGACAATTAGCGGCACCTACGCAAGCCATCGAGTGGTGGGCGAAAGCGGCGGCGCGGTTGACCGGGAATTTTGTCCGCAGTGTGGGTCACCCATGTTTACCACTGCGTTGCTATCGCAAGGTTTACGCTTCGTGAAGGCCGGTGTACTCAACGATTCCAGCTGGGTTAAACCGGCGATGGCTTGTTGGACAGACAGTCGGGAAGACTGGTGCATGCTGTCCGATAGCCTCGAATCAGTTGCGCAAAACCCAGTGATTACAAATTCTTAACGCTTTACAACAATTCAACGCCAACATTATCCACGCGTCGCGTTCATTTAGCGTTAAGGTTTGTACTGCTTGCTGATCGCCGGAGGGGTTTGGGGATCGGCAGGTAGCGCTCGACGGCGTCTGCCTCTACCGCTGGTCAGTCTCTGGTTAATTTCAGGTTCGCCCACTATCAGGCTCGCCTGGGGAGATCCCGATGTGACATCAGAGCGGCGTCGTCGGGCCACTATTTTTGGGTCACTATTTGTTAGCATCATGTAACTACACTGTTAGTTACTTTATGCGAATACCAACCCAGAGCAGCCCCTTATGCGCTTGAATCTCTCTATGGCGCAGATCGGCCCCATACTCGTGGTCATTCTGGCGCTCCTCTCAGCATGGTTCTTTTTCAGTGCCGCAACGCAGACCAGTCCCAGCGGTAACGACAACAGCAGCGGCCCGGTTACAACGGACCCAAGGTCAGTGCTGTATGCAACCCAGCCCTCGGCCGCCAGGGGCCCATTAGTGCCCAACGTCATCACTACCGCAACCAAACTCGGGCAAGGCCAGCAGGCAAAAGCCGGCCAGCCAACAAGCGCCAACTTCGAGCGCCCCACCCTAAACAACAACGCCCCGGGAACGGCGCTCATCATCCCTGGCTCGGCGCTCCCGGGCAGCAACTGGGCCCAACAGATCGCCGAATTACCCCCGCTAACCTCAGGGAATCACCCCAGACTGAAGTACGACATGTACTCCTGGAGCATGGGCACGCTGGCAGCCACTACACCCCAGTGGATCGACCTGGCGGAAGGTGGGGCGGCAGCTGTGGTTCCGCCCTTTCTACTGGACCATGTCGACGGATTGACGAGCAGCGAGCGCGTGATGCTGGTTGTCGCACCACAAGCGGGCACAAATTCAGAGCACTACAAGCCACCGCTCAATCTGCACGATGCCTACATTCTGATTGCCGACGTGATGGTTCCCCTACGCTAGCGCTGGAACCGCAATTGCAACTTGCTGATTATTGCTCCAATATTCGGTAACTATCTGATTCTATGAAGAAAATGCCTACGCCCGTCTTGAGGTTAAAGGCTTGCTGCTACTGGAGAGAGAAGCATCATGAATTCCAAAACCACCCTCGAATTTGACCCAGATGCGCTTCGCAACAGATACGCCGAAGAACGAGACAAGCGTATTCGCTCTGATGGCAACGAACAGTATGTAGAAATGACCGGCGACTACGCTCACTACCTTGAAGACCCTTACGTCGAAGAGGCTCTGGAGCGCGATCCCCTCAGCCATGAGGTGGATGTCATGCTAATTGGCGGTGGCTTTGGCGGTTTGCAGGCCGCAGCCCGACTGCACAAGGCAGGCGTCAAAGACATTTGTATCATCGAGAAAGGCGGCGACTTTGGCGGCACCTGGTATTGGAACCGCTATCCGGGCGCGCAATGCGACATTGAAGCCTACTGCTATCTGCCGTTGCTAGAAGAACTCAACTACGTCCCCAAAGAAAAATACTCCTACGCCAAAGAAATTCTTTCTCACAGCGAAGCGATCGGCAAACACTTTGGGTTGTATGAGCGCACGCTGTTTCAAACCACAGTAACCGGGCTTGAGTGGGATGAAGCCATCGATCGCTGGATTGTGCGAACCAACCGTGGCGACGCCATCAAGGCACGCTTTGTGTCCATGGCAAACGGACCCCTGCACCGTCCCAAGCTGCCTGGAATTCCAGGCGTTCGTAATTTCGCAGGGCATACGTTTCACACCAGCCGCTGGGACTATGACTACACCGGTGGCGGACCCGACGGTGGTCTTGATCGGCTGGGTGACAAGACCGTTGCAATCATTGGCACGGGTGCCACAGCAATTCAGTGTGTACCGTTTCTGGGCGAAGCAGCAAAGCAGCTGTACGTGTTTCAGCGCACGCCATCAACGGTAGATGTACGCGGCAACTCCCCTACCGATCAAGCGTGGAAAGAAAGCCTTGAACCCGGCTGGCAAAAACACCGCATGGAGAATTTCAACGCGCTCATCTCTGGCATACCGCAAGCCGAAGATTTGGTAGACGACGGTTGGACCGATCTCATTGGCAAAACGATGAACCAGTTTCAGAACGCTGGCGCTGACACGAATATGAGTGTCGAAGAGCTGATCGAGATGGCCAACTTCGAAAAGATGGAAGAGATTCGCAATCGGGTGGATGAGTACGTCGACGACGCCGAGACGGCGGAGAAGCTCAAGCCCTACTACAAAATGTTCTGCAAGCGCCCCACCTTCAACGACGACTATCTGCCAACATTCAATCGGCCGAACGTAACGCTTGTAGATACCAACGGTCAGGGCGTTGAAAAAATCACCGAGAAAGGCCTGGTGGTAGACGGCGTTGAGTACGAAGTTGACTGCATCATCTACAGCACCGGCTTTGAGGTGGGTACCAGCTACACCCGCAGATCTGGCTATGACGTTACCGGCAAAGATGGCAAGACGCTGTCAGATCACTGGCGTGATGGCACCCGCACGTTGCACGGTATGGGCTGCCACGGGTTCCCCAACCTGTTCATCATGAACACCTCACAGGGCGGCTTTACGGCCAACTTTCCTCATCTGCTTGATGAATCAGCCGTGCATCAGGCGCACATCATCAAGCACGCACTCGACAACAACCACAGCCGCGTTGAAATAACGGCGGACGCAGAAGAAAACTGGGTTAAGACCATCCTGGGCTTTGAAGGCGGAATGATGGGCAATCTAGGCGGCGCGGACTGTACCCCGGGGTACTACAACAACGAAGGCCAACCGCATCCCCACGCTATGCAATCTGCGCCCTACGGTGGCGGTTCGATTCAGTTCTTCGATCTCATGGAGAAGTGGCGTGAACAGGGTGACTTTGAAGGCCTGAAATTCGAGTAGTTAGCGAAAGCTAAACGGGGCTTTCGAATATGTCGAAGCCCTGGGCCGGATTGTTGAGCTCTGCCACGTAAGCTTGCGTTAGCTGTCGGGTAAGCGCGCCCGCTTCGCCATTCCCCACCGGGGCGCCGTCGAGGCTCACCACTGGTACGGGGCCGCTCATGGTTCCCAGAATCATCAGCTCATCAGCCTCAGCCACCTGCTCGCGAGTAAGGTTCGCTTCCTGCGCATCTATACCCAGAGCTGCACAAAGCTCGAGGATAACTTTGCGGGTAACGCCATCTGGGCAGGCCCGAACAAATGGCGTGAGCAGCCGATTGTTCTTAACAATTGCTGCGTGCGATGCAAAAGCCTCCGCAAGAAACCCTTCGCCGTCATACATTAACGCGGTCGTCACCCCTGCCGACTTGGCTTCACTGCAGGCTCGACTGGATGCATTTTGATTATTGTCGTGGCTGCGCTGATCAACCATCTCGGGGCCAGGGCGCAGCAAGCTGGACGTAATCGCCGCAATGCCACCGCCCGGACCGTACTGCGAGTGATACACCGCATCCCGATACTCCGGGGCGATGATGATGCGCGGTGGAACAGGTTGACCAAACTCATCGCACACGGACGCAATGTCCATGCTGGCGGTTAGCTGAGTACCCGCCGTCAGCATGATGCGCACGTGCACGCCATCGCTCATAGTGTTGTGCGCAAGTGTCGCGCGCACAGCATCAGTTATTTGGTTGTCATCCGGTATTAACGGCCAATGGTTAAGCTGCGCCGAGTGACGAATTTTGTCGAGGTGATCCTGTAACCGGAACAGTCGCCCGTTCACCAGTCGAGGTGCACTCCATACTTGTTTGCCATGCAGAAAACCTGAGTCGAACAGCGGCAGAGCCG
>CAZFIA010000199.1:0-6105 GCA_964519335.1 uncultured Pseudomonadales bacterium | reverse complement strand
AAGCTAGCGTTGAAATAGTCCCGCACCAAAGGTTCAAACCGTTCTAGGGCGTTTTGGCTCTGGGCTGAGTCGGTCGGGTGGTCCAGATTAGGACTGGCTGGGGTTCTCGTATCGCTGATCGTACAATCCGGGGCGTTGTTCCTTTCGTGAGATCCAGCATGCCACAAACCCCTCAGTCAGACTCTCTAGCGCGCTCTGGAGCTCGACCTCAGTCTGAATTTCCTGCCGTGCTTGCCGAGCTGCGCCGAATGCAGGAACAGCGAGACTCCGGCGCCAAGCTCAGGGTCTATGTTGCCGGTAGCTCTGGCGAGCCTACGCAGATGTTGGAAACGCTGAAGGAGCACCCTTCGGCGGCCGAGCGGCTGCATTTTTTGCAGTTCCCTTTACCCGGAATAAATCAGTTCGACTTTACCGAACTGTCCCAAACCACCGAGCAAACAGTGTTCTTCATGTCTGCAGCGATTAAGGAGGCCCCTCGTGATCGTCTGCACTATGTCCCTATCCACATGCGTCGAGTCTATGACTATCTCCTCGAGAATCCCGTGGATGTGGCGCTGCTGCAGTTGGCGCGGGATCGCGATGGCGTTCTGCGCGTTGCGGCGAATGCTGATTTTGCGAGTGCCGCAGTAGCGCACAGCGATACCATCGTTATTGCCTCACTGAATGAGGGTTTTGTTGCGCCCGTCGGTGCGCCTCTTGCGCCGCGTATCGATTATCTTTTCACCGGTGCATCTACGGTGCCCGTGTTTCCAGGTGCGGCAACCGGCCTGGATGCCAGCGGCGTCGAGCGAGCCATTGGCGATTACGTGGCTTCGATTGTTCGCGACGGTGACTGCTTGCAAACCGGTATCGGAGCGATTCCCGCAGCTGTCCTCGCCGCGCTAGGTGACAAGGTTGATCTGGGCTTTCACGGTGGGCTTATTGACGATGGTGTGTTCGCGTTGATTGAGCAGGGTGTGATCACGGGTGCCAGAAAGTCTATCGATCGGGGTTTGCATATCACTGGCATAGTGCTCGGGAGCGAGTCTTTGTTTCAGAGGCTCGCTCAACGTGACGACGTGCTCCTGGTGGGCGCCAACCGTACACATGAGTCTTCGGTCATCGCTAACATAGACAACTTTGTGTCTATCAATTCGGCGGTGCAGGTAGACCTGTTGGGACAGGTAAACGGTGAGTTTGCAGGCGGGCGCCAGCTTTCAGGTACAGGGGGTTCGGTGGACTTTATGCGCAGCGCGCGCGGCTCAAAAGGCGGTCGGTCGATCGTTGCATTACCCGCGACAGCTCGAGGTGGCAGCGTTTCTCGGATTGTCCAGCGCGTCGATATGGTAACCGCATTGCGTACCGACGTAGATATTGTGGTAACAGAGTACGGCATAGCCCAATTGCGTGATCAGCCGCTCGCAGCACGGGTTACGCGTCTGGCTGCCATTGCTGCGCCTGACTATCGTCCGGAACTACTCTCGGTCATCGAATAGCATTTGACGTAAATGCCGTGCCAAAAAGCGGATTTTGCGCTACTAGGCTTACGCCCTGTGACGTACTCCTCAGTTGGGGTGATGCCTAAGCCTCCATTGTGTTGGGCAGCGCACAGATTCGGAACTACGCTTGGATAAAATGATCCAATCAGTGGCGCGAGGATCGCGTCTTAGGTTCTGTATCTGGATATTGGAGTCTTGTCATGGACTACATCGGAGTCGATCCCACCGTTGGTTTGGAATGTAGCGACTGTCAGTTTGTTTCGCGCTTGTCATACAGTGAACTGCTAGATTGTGTAACGGTTGATGAGGTTATTCACTGCGATAGCTGTGGCCGCAAGATGGAACACGACATGACCACCGTAAGTGTTGTGCAGAATATAATTCGGCGCCGCATGAAGCAGGTGCACGAAGCTAAAGAAAAAGAATTTGCCCAGGAGATGGAAGGCTAAGGCAGCTTCCCATTTACGCGTTACTCGCAGAAAGCTGCGCGGGTTTCGCTAGAGTAGATCCAGTTCTCGTAAGATAAACGCATACTCCTCGGCCGTTTCGCGCAGTGCCTCGAAACGCCCCGACTTACCTGCGTGCCCCGCACCCATATTGATCTTGAAGAGCAACTGATTGGTGTTTGTTCTGAGTTCTCTGATGCGCGCCACGTATTTCGCCGGTTCCCAGTAGGTTACTCTTGGATCATTTAGACCGGCCGTAACCAGCATTGGTGGATAGTCTGATCGTTTTAGTTGATCGTAAGGTGAGTAACTTAGAATGTGCTCGAAAGCTTCCTTGTCGATAATCGGATTTCCCCATTCTGGCCACTCCATTGGCGTAAGTGGTAGCTCTGCGTCGAGCATGGTGTTTAATACATCAACAAAGGGTACATGTGCGGCCACCGCTCCCCAAAGTTCTGGGGCTTGATTCACGGCCGCGCCCATCAGTTCGCCTCCGGCGCTGCCACCTGCTATTGCGATGCGTCCCGGAGAACTTAGATTGTCTTTGATCAAACCGCGGGCCACATCAACAAAGTCATTGAACGTGTTGGTTCGCGCTCTAAGCTTGCCAGCTTCATACCAGTGGTAGCCTAGATCGTCGCCACCGCGGATGTGCGCTATGGCAAACACAAAGCCTCGATCTAGCAGTGATAACCGGGATGTGGAAAACCCAGGAGGTATGGCGCTGCCGTAAGCCCCATAGCCGTACAGGTACAGCGGTGTATCGGCGTTCACTGGAGTATCGGCGCGCCTTACCAAACTCACGGGAACCTGGGTGCCATCGCGAGCTATGATGAGTCTGCGTTCGCTGCTGTAGTGCTCCGCGTCATATCCGCTTGGGATGTGCTGTACTTTGCGTGTTACCCGTTCACGCGTGACAATATCGTAATCCCACACGGTAGATGGGGTAACCATCGAGTTGTAACCGATTCGCAGTTGGTCGCATTGGGGTTCGGCGTTGTTGCCCACGTAAGCGCTATAGGTAGGCTCGGGAAATTCAATGTAGTGGGAGCTTTCCTCAATGCGATCTTGCTCTACGGTGCCATTATCCATGTCTATCAGGCGAATTTGATCCAGACCCTGCACTCGTTCTTCTATGACAAGAAGATTCGAAAAGCATACGAAGTCGGTGAGATAGTGCTCGTCGCTACCCTCTATGAGGGTGTCCCAGTTTTGGGGTCCTGGCTCTGATACTAGCGTTCGCGCAAGCCGAAAGTTCTTGTGTGTGTCGTTGGTCAATAGAAAGAAGTAGTCACCGCAGTGATCGAGGTCGTATTCGAGATGGGCTTCGCGTCTGGCAATGAGTAGAGGATCGGTTTCGGGCTCGGCGCTAGGTATGACGCGTAGTTCCGACGTAACATGATCGCCGGTGGAAATTACAATGAAAGCATCTGACTGGGTGCTCGAAACGCCAACAAAAAAGCTGTCGTCATGCTCGGCGTAGACTTCGACATCGTTTGCAGTATCTGCAGAATCGACGCCGAGCCTATGACGCTTAGCGACGTACGGTCGCCACTGTTCTGAAAGCAGCGTGTAGAAAAAAGTCTGGCTATCTTGGGCCCAGATAATACCGGCGCCTGCGTTTTCGATGCAATCATCGAGTGCGGTATTGGTCTTCAGATCTACGATGTGCAACCGATAGCGTTCTGAACCGTTGGTATCCACAGCGTAGGCCAGGTAGCGATTGTTTGGGCTTATAGATAGTCCACCCAGCCGAAAAAATTCCTGATCGCCCGCCAATGCCGGTTCATCAAGGTAGCATGTTGCGGCGTCTTCCTGATCTACGGGCCAGCGCCACCAGGTACGATATTGAGCGCCTTCTGCAAATCGCCATTGGTACATGTAGCCGTTTTCGCGATACGGGACGGATGTGTCGTCCTGGGGTTGTCGGGCTTTGAGTTCAGAAAAAAGCGTTTCAATCAAAGGCTCGAGTGGCTTCATTTGGCTTTCAAACCAGGAGTTTTCAGACGCCAGATGGCCAAGGATTTCTGGATTAGAGACTTCCGGATAATTCGCGTCACGCAACCATGCGTAGGGATCGTTGATGGTGATGCCATGATGGGTGACTTTGTGATCACGCTTCGCGGCGCTCGGAGGGTTAACAGGAGGGGTAACTGACGGAGGAATTGGCGGGGTATTTGTCATAGGGTGGGTATACTGGGGTATGTGCCGACAAAACTCACAGCTTATTCCAATAGCCGCTCAAGCGCAGAGCTGCAGCTGATGTGCGGTCGCCTCAACGTGACGGCCGATCCGTTGACCCAGTTGTTGATGGATGCATTTGGAATCGATGCAGGACCTGTTACGAACCACAATCTGGCGCCCACAGAAGATCTTCTGGTGGTGCGGCCTGCCCTCGACGAACAGCCGGGTTACCGCGCAGATGAACTGCGCTGGTGGTTGACGCCTTCGTGGTCACAAGGGCCCAACACCCGTTACGCCATGTTCAATGCCAAATCTGAAACTCTGCACGAGAAGCGATCTTTCTCTAGACCTTTTCGTAGCCAGCGCTGCGTTGTGCCGATTACCGGGTACTACGAGTGGAAACGTGGCGAGCGAACTAAGCTACCGTTTTATATCAGTGCTTCCGAGAGCGGTGGCCAGAGTGGCGGCTTGTTGCTCGCTGGGTTGTGGGATAGTTATTTTGACTCTGCGACTAGCTCAACGCTTGAGAGTTGTGCGATCGTAACTGCGGCTGCGCACGAGGATCTATCTGACGTACATCATCGGCAACCGGTGTTTTTAAGCACAGCCGAGGCGTTTAAGTGGCTTGATCATAGCCTTGAAGTCGCAGATCTTGGTGAGTTGATGACGCCGCACTTACCTACTCCCTTGCAAGTAGATCCGGTGTCTACCCATGTGAACAATGCGCGTAACAAGGACAACCGCTGTATGCAGCCTGTCGCCGAAGGATTTCAACTGGCCGATACTCGTCAAACGCAAGACCTTTTTGATTTGGACTAACTGATAGCGAAGCGCTCATGCTGAATTTTTCATGCTAATTACACCGGGTGCCTGGAAGGGTCGAGGGCGCTTTCTTTATCAGGGTGAAAGCCTCGGGAATGTTGTTGAACTTGAGTTTCAGGCCTCACGTGACACCTACGGGGAACATCTCGAAGGTACAATTTCGCCCGAAACCGGTGTTGCTTTCCCATTCGCCGTACACGTAGTCGAGGATGACTCAGGAACCTTTCAGATTACCGCCACGGGGGGACCGTCGCTCGCGGGTACAGCCAAGCTTGAGAGCGAGCCCAACCTTGCGATGCTGTGGTCAGACGATGGCAGTAGTATGGCAAGCATTGCGTTGTTCTCTACGTCTCGGGGTTGCGGGTGCCGCGGTTTCCACCGTCGTCCAGTCGGCGTGCTGACGTGGGAGATTGTATTGACCGCAGATCAGCCCGCCCAGCGTGGGGGGAACGTCGTTAGTCTGCATTCTGGTAAAAAGAGCCGCTAGATCACCGGATATAGTCAGTATCTATTTGCGCAAATAGGGTGTGATACAGAGTCGCAGTTGGGCACTCACCGACGAAAGCATTGTTGCTCTGGAGATGCGTTCGTTTACAAGGTAACGCATGAGCGACGCGTCGAGCAGGCTGAATACAACTTGCGCCAGCGTAGGGGCGTCGACATGCGGATCAATCTGCCTGTTTGTCTGAGCCTCTACGAGCGCGCTTTCGAGTTTGCTCAGTGCTTGTCGATCGAGTAAGTCGAGCAAACAACTGTGAGACGATGTTGCTTTGAGTAGTTCGGCGCAAACCTCTTTCCACAGCTCCCTGTCTTTCGGAGCAATGGCATCTATATAGGCTTTTGCGAGATCGCGAAGCATGGTCTGGGGCTGTTCTTGACCGTGCAGAATACTGAAAGTGGCTCTGTGCAGTTTGAGTAAGTCTCGAGTAAGAAGCTCTTGAAGAATTAGCCCTTTGGTTGGGAAGTAGTTGTAGAGGGTTTGATAAGACATGTCTGCGCCGAGCGCAATATCACGCATTTTTGTTTGCGGGTAGCCTACTTCATGAATAAGCGTTTGTGCTGAATCCAGAATGAGTTTCCGGGTTCGAGCCTTTTTTTGTTCCCGTAGTGATCCCCGATTATGCGGCCTGGGTTTCTCTATCGGATCTGCAGTGGGCTCTGTGGATACTGCGCAT
>CAZFIA010000198.1:0-6180 GCA_964519335.1 uncultured Pseudomonadales bacterium | reverse complement strand
CGGGACATCTCATCAGAAGGCGCTGGAGAGGGTGTTAAGGACGCTGGGTGGGGCATGAGGCGGGACTTCGAATCACAGATAGGGCCGCAATTGTGACCTTTAGCGCTATGCACTTAAACTGTTGGTTTCGACGCCGGTAGAAAGAATGCGCACACCCCCCGAGCAGATCCGCTTGTTGTTGCTTATGAGCGTGGCTATGCCCGTGGCCTGGGCCACCTGGTCTGCGCTGCTCAACAACTTTGTGGTGGAGCGCGCGGCCTTTACGGGGGCGGAGATTGGCATATTGCAGAGCCTGCGTGAGGTGCCGGGGTTCCTCGCATTCACTGCGGTCTTTGTGCTGTTGGTGTTACGCGAACAAACTTTCGCCATTCTCTCGCTTGCTGTGCTCGGACTGGGCGTTGCGCTCACTGGCTTGTTCCCTAGCGAGTACGGGCTCTACTTCACTGCCGTTATCATGAGCATCGGCTTTCACTATTTCGAAACCGTTAAGCAGAGCTTGAGCTTGCAGTGGTTGCACAAAGAAGAAGCCCCGCAACTGCTTGGCCGCATGATTGCCGCAGGCGCGCTTACCTCATTGGTTGTGTATGCCTTGTTGTGGGTGCTGTTCGAGTGGCTTGCCATCGACTACGTTTGGGTTTATTTGCTCGCGGGTGGTGTATGCATGGGCATGGCCGTGTATATGCGTGCAAGCTTTCCGGTGTTTGGCGCCGAGAGCACCCAAACCATGGAGCTGTTCTTGCGCCGCCGCTACTGGCTGTACTACGCGCTTACCTTTTTCTCTGGCGCGCGCAGGCAGATTTTTGTGGTGTTCGCCGGCTTTATGATGGTAGAGAAGTTTGAGTATGAGGTATCGCAAATAGCGCTTCTGTATCTCATCAATCACGTTTTTAACTATCTGTTTGCCGAGCGCATAGGCGCGCTCATTGGTCGCATCGGCGAACGCCGGGCGCTGATCATTGAATACGTGGGGTTAATTTGCGTGTTCACCGGTTACGCCTTTGTGAACGACGCAACCCTTGCAGCGGTGTTGTATGTTGTCGATCACCTGTTCTTTGCACTCGCCATTGCCATCAGCACCTACCTGCAAAAAATTGGCGATCCGGAAGACATGGCGGGCACGGCGGGTGTGTCGTTCACCATCAGCCATATCGCGGCGGTGGTGATACCCGCGCTGTTGGGCTACGTGTGGCTCACCTCACCGGCGTTTGTGTTCTTGCTGGGCGCGGGCTTTGCGGGTTGCTCTTTGATACTGGCGCTGAATGTGCCCGAGAAGCCCGGCCGGGGTAACGAAGTGAGGGTAGGGCGCCCACAGCTTGCGGCGTGAGAGAACTGGCGGCCTGATAGACTGGGCGGGTCAAACGAGAGAAGGGGAACAGCATGGGTTTTGACACCATTATTCGCAGCGGCAGCATTGTTGACGGCACGGGCGCTGCCGCACGAACCGCTGATGTGGGCATCAAGAACGGTCGAATTAAGGAAATCGGCACGAAGCTTAGTGACAACAGTGCCCGCGTGCTGGATGCGGATGGCGCACTGGTGACCCCTGGCTTTGTCGACATACACACCCACTACGATGGCCAGGCTACCTGGGCCGAGCGCATGTCGCCGTCATCGCATCACGGCGTAACTTCAGTCGTAGTGGGCAACTGCGGCGTGGGCTTTGCGCCGGTACGCCCCACCGACCACAACATGCTAGTGCAGTTAATGGAGGGGGTCGAAGATATTCCCGGTGCCGCGCTGCACGAAGGCTTGAGCTGGAACTGGCAGAGCTTTCCCGACTATCTGGATGTGCTGGCGGACCGTAAGTTCGACATGGACATTGGCACCCAAATGCCCCACGGCGCACTGCGTGTGTTTGTGATGGGACAACGCGGTGCAGATAGAGAAGAAGCCACCGAAGACGACATCAAACAAATGCGCGCGCTTACAACAGAAGCACTAAAGGCCGGCGCGCTAGGCTTCTCGAGCTCGCGCACGCTTAATCATCGCTCGAGCACCGGCGACCCTACACCGTCGCTCACGGCAGAACGCGCAGAACTGATGGGCATTGCGGCAGGTGTAAGAGACGCAGGCACGGGCGTGATAGAACTCATTAGCGATTTTGAAACGCTGGATGCCGAGTTTGAGTTGTTAGAAGAAATGGCGCGCGAGTCTACCCGGCCCATGTCGATCTCACTGGCACAAGGCATCTCACCCCACGGCTGGCGCAAACTGCTTGATCGCATTGACCGGGCCGTGGCAAAGGGTACAACCATGCGTGGTCAGGTTGCCCCGCGTGCTATAGGGATATTGCTGGGTTTATCGGGCAGTATTTGCCCATTTATGACACACCCCTCTTATGCCCGCTTAAAACATCTGCCGCTTAGTGAACGCGTAGCCGAACTCAAAAAACCAGAAGTACGCGCAGCCATTCTTTCTGAATCTCCTGCACCCAACTTCAAATTGTTTGTGGGCCTGATGGCCGACTTCAGCAAGGTATGGGTGCTGGGTGATCCACCAGATTACGAACCCGCGCCCGAACACAGCATCGCTGCCCGCGCGACTGCTGCGGGTGTGACACCCTGGGAATACGCCTATGACGCCATGCTTGAGATGGATGGCAAACAAATGCTGTACACGCCCTTTGCCAACTACACCGAAGACAATCTGGATTGCTGTCGCGATATGATTTTGGCCGAGAACACGGTGATGGGCCTGGGTGATGGTGGCGCTCACGTCGGCACCATTTGCGATGCCAGCTACAGCACCTATTTACTCGCCCACTGGGGCAGGAACCGCACCCGCGGCGAACTGATCGATGTGCCGACCCTGATCAAAGCCCAAAGCCGGGATACGGCGCGCGCGGTAGGCCTGTCTGATCGCGGCACCATAGAGCCGGGCATGCGCGCCGACATCAACCTGATCGACTTCGACAATTTGCAGGTGCGCGTACCGCACATCGTTAATGACTTGCCGGCAGGGGGCGCCCGCCTTGAGCAGCGCGCTGATGGTTATCTCGCCACCATGGTTGCCGGTGAAGTGACCTACGAAAATGCCGAAGCCACAGACGCCTTGCCGGGTCGGCTAATTCGCGGCGCCTCATGACTGAGGTGCTCGGGCACCTGAAGGTGCTCGACATGACGATTGCGCGCGCCGGACCAACCGCGGTGCGACTGCTCGCCGACTGGGGTGCCCAGGTTATAAAAGTGGAGCAGCGCGTGGTGCCGGGGTCTGGCTCGATCACGGGTGGCCGCCGCGGACCGGATGAGCAAAACCTGCACCGCAATAAACAAAGCCTTGCGATAAACCTAAAGACCGACGCAGGGTACGCCGCCTTTGTACGCTTAGTAGAACAGGCCGACGTGGTGGTAGAGAACTTCCGCGCCGACGTTAAGCATCGCCTGAAGATTGACTACGACACGCTCAAACAAACCAACCCCAAGCTCATCTACGCCAGCATCTCGGGCTTTGGACAAACTGGCCCCTATGGCGCACGCGCAGGGGTTGATCAAATTGTGCAGGGCATGAGCGGCCTGATGAGCGTGACCGGCACCAAAGAGAGTGCACCGAACCGAGTGGGCATTGCCATATCAGACACCACCGCCGGCATGTTTTTAGGGCAGGGGATACTGCTTGCGCTTCTGCATCGAGAGCGCACCGGCGAGGGCCAGTGGGTACACACCTCGCTACTTGAGGGCATGATTAACAAGCTCGACTTTCAGGGCGCGCGCTATGCGATGCGTGGAGAAGTGGCCGAGCCCGAGGGTAACGACCATCCTACCCAGTCACCCATGGGCACCTATGATGCAAGCGACGGCCAGGTGAACTTGGCCGCACCGACGCAACGCATGTGGGAACGACTGTGCAAGGGCCTTGATGCCACAGCGCTTTTCGCCGACAAACGTTTTCTAACCTCAAGAGATCGCACAAAAAAACGCGCAGAAGTAAAAGCGGCTATCAACGCGGTTACTCGCACCTTCAGCGTAGACGAACTGGTTGCGAGGCTAAACGAACAGAGCGTGCCCTGCGGGCCCATCAACAGCATTGGCGACGCCTTTGAAGACCCGCAGGTACAGCATCTTCAGATGACCGTACCCGCAACCCATGCAGAGCTTGGCGAGATCAACCTGGTGCGTTCACCCATCAACCTGTCGGCACAGCCGCATCCCAAAGCGTTTGCGAGCGCCGCCCCTGATCCGGGCGAACACACCCAAAGCGTTCTAAAACAATTTGGTTTTAGCGACGCAGAGATTCAGCACCTGCTTGAGCAAGAAGCGATCTAATGACCGAGGCCGTGACTGATTCCGTATCGATGCCACGCGGGGACAGAGCACTCAGCCGCGGAAGAGCCTGGGGCTATGGCCTGGGCGACTTTGGCATCAATCTGTACTTCATCACGGCGCTCACCTACCTCACCTATTTCTATACGGATGTGTTTGGCCTGGCGGCGAGTGCTGTGGTGTCGCTGTTGGTGGTGGCGCGCCTTATCGATGCGTTTACGGATCCGGTGATGGGCCTGATTATCGATCGCACCAAATCGCGCTGGGGCTCGATGCGCCCGTACTTGTTGTTTGGCGCACTGCCCATGGGCGTGTTGCTGGTGCTGGTGTTTACCGTGCCCGATATGGACGACACCGGAAAACTCATCTGGGCCTATGTCACCTACATACTGTTTGGCATTACCTTTACGGTAGTCGGCCTGCCGTATTCGTCACTCACAGCACGACTAACCAACGACTACGACGAACGCACCACACTGTCGACCGTGCGCATGGCCTGCGCGTTTAGCGGCGGGCTAGTGGTGAGTGTGTGCACGCTGTGGCTGGTGGGACTGGCAGACAATGAGGCGGAAGGGTTTCGGAATACGATGCTGCTGTACGCAGTAATAGCGACCCTGTTTTTGTGGATGGCCTTCAAGGCGTCGGATACCGCAGACACCGCAGACACTGCAGAGACAAACAGGGTTGTACCAACACTGGCTGACTCTTCTTCCTCTTCTAAACAACCCCTCGACCTGCGCCCCATTTTGGAAAATGGCCACCTGTGGGTAGTGATCGGCATTTTCTGCTGCGGCATGCTTGGCTTTACGGTGCGATCCGCCGCAACGCCGTACTACTTCAAATACTACGTACAGCGCCCGGACTTAATCCCGATGTATTTCCTGGTGACCCTTGGCGTAATGGTGGTGGGCCTGGCTGCGGTACCAAAAATAGCCGAGGCCATGGGCAAAACCCGCGCGCTTTACGTTGGCGCGGCGGTCACCTTTGTCGGCTGTGGCTTGCTCTACATGCAGCCTGCAGATTCGATCATTGGAATTTTTGTTGCCGGCGGCGTGATCTCGCTGGGTGCCACACCGGTTGCGGTACTGGGCTGGGCCATGCTGCCCGACACGGTGGAATATGCCGAGTGGCGCCACGGCGTGCGCGCCGATGGTTTGATCTATTCCACCGCAAGCTTTGTGCAGAAGTTAGTCAAGGCAGCAGGGGGTGCCGCCGTTGCCGGAATGCTGGCCGCCTACGGCTATGTGGCCAACACCGTGCAAGACGGCGCGACCGTAGATTCTATTGTGGGCCTCATGACCTGGGTGCCGGCCATAATAGTAGTGCCGCTCATTGGTTTTGCCTTAATGCACAAACTAGACGAATCAACCCACCGCCAAATAGTGCAAGAACTGGCCGAACGCCAAGGGGCAACTAGGAACCGCTAACCTCAGCAAGCGCGGTGCGCATGTTGTCCCGCCGATCTTCACCCATCCAGTTAAGCATCAACCCTTTAAACGCCATGGCCAGCGCCAGCGGTTCTTCAAACATCATGTGGTGATGACACCCTGGTAGCTGAAACACGGGCAAACCGCCTTTGCACAGCTCACGCATAAAGTCTGCCTCAAACGCGCCTTCGTCTTCGGTCAGCTCAGCCGTCACTACCGCAGAGCGACACTTAAGATTGGCAAACCGCTCAAGCTGATCGGTACCCATCTCAAGATAGTCGTACATGCCGGGATCAAACTTCCAAGTAAAGCCACCCTCTACTTCACGTAACCCGGCACGACCGATGTAGTCGATGACTTCCGGATAGCGCGTGGGCTGCTCTGGCACAAATCGAAAGCGGCCCATGGCGGTTTCCATATCTGGATAAACCCGTGTCGCCCGGGCTGGCTCAACCCCTTCGCGTTCCACCCGCAGGCCCCACTCAAGATAGCGC
>CAZFIA010000197.1:0-6211 GCA_964519335.1 uncultured Pseudomonadales bacterium | reverse complement strand
TAGGGGCAACCAGCTCCATGGGTACGGGGAGATATTAGGTCATAGGTCACTTCGATAGAAATAAATAATGTGTATAACCATATTCGAGTGAAAAAATACTAAACTGCGCGGCAGATGGGCCGTTTTTTTCCGCCACAAGCTTAGTTTTCTGCCATGTATCTTAATCTGCTGTGAGTAAAGCGCCTGCTGATTCAGCTCCCGCGTCCAGGCGCCCGGAGCTGCTGTTGATGGCGGCGGCCGGATTGGCCGTTGCCCTGTTACTTGCGCATCCAGCCCTTGCGCTCGCCGTGGGCGCGGTACTTGCGCTCATTACCAACGTCGAGCTCGTTCCGGGCTCTAGCGGTTGGGGCAAACGCGCCTTGCAGGCAGCCGTGGTGCTGTTGGCGCTGCGGCTCGATATTCGCGAGGTAACCATGGTGAGTGGCGAGTATCTGCCGTTAGTTGCGGGCTATGTTGTGGCCACACTGATCGTCGGTTTATTGATTGGCCGGCTGCTCGCCACCGAATCCAAGAGTTCACAGATGTTGTCTGCGGGTACGGCGATATGTGGCGGCACAGCCGTGGCGTCACTCGCCCCCGTATTGGGTGCCGGTGCCGCCCAGATCGCGCCGGTGATGGCGCTGGTGTTCTTGCTCAATGCGATCGCCATTGTTGTTTTGCCTGTGGTGGGGCAGGCCCTGGAAATGTCTCAGGTCGCGTTCGGTGTGTGGGTGGCGCTTGCGGTGCATGACACCAGCTCGGTATTGGGTGCGGCTGCCGCTTATGGCACCGAGGCCCTGGAGCTTGCGACTATGGTAAAGCTTGGCCGCACTTTGTGGTTGATACCGCTGTTGGTACTTTGGGGGTTGTTCGCTAGCCGCTTCGGTTCAGAAGGTGAGAAAGGCAAAGTGAGTGTACCGGGATTTGTCTTGCTGTTTGTTGTTGTGGCCACCCTCAACGGCATGCTGGATCTGCCGGATCAAATCGCCGGTTACGCCGGGCGCTTGAGCACCTGGTTACTTATTGTGGCGCTGTACTGCATTGGCCTGGATATGCGGCGCTCGACGCTTGTCGGAATATCGCCGCGGTTGTTGGTACATGCGTTGGGGCTGTGGTTACTGGTGCTGCCAATTACGTGGTATTTTGCAACTTCCATGACGGCGGGTTCGCCGTAACTTCTCAGTTGTGCCCTCTGGGCAGGAGAACACGAATGGTTTCTATTTTACGTGCACCGATTCTCGCCGTCTTCACCCTAGTCCTTGGCTTTGGCGCTGCATCGGTTAGCGCAAGTCGGGTCGACAATTTTCAGTTGCTCGATCATGCAGGCGCTGCCCACGAGTTGTATTACCACACCAATGCAAAAGCGGTTGTGTTGATCGCGCATAAGGAAACCTGCCATGCCATTGGCAAGAGCGTTAAACAACTGGCTGAACTCACCGGCGAGTTTGCGCCCAAAGGCGTTCAGTTTATGTTTCTTGATGCGGACTCGGTTGCGGAGGCAGGCGAGCGACGCCCGCGCCTTGCGACAGGTGCTGCCGAACTCGCCAAGCGTGGAATAGACGTCCCTATTCTTGATGACGAAACCCGCCTGATCAGCGAGAGCCTCGAGTTTGCGGAAGCCGGTGATGCACTGGTGATTGACCCGCAGCAGTGGAATCTTAAGTGGCGCGGTAATGTGCTTCGCAAATCAGCACAAGATGAATCCGTTGGCATCGACCAGTTGGGTGGTGTGTTGAAGGCAATGATTGCGAATCAAACCGTACCGGAGGCTCTCGCAGTGTCTTCTGCGCAATCAGACACTAACCTTTCTGTTGACGATAACTGCGCCTTGGATAGTGCAGCGCCTGCCGCCGATCACCAGAGTATTTCCTATGTAAACGACGTTGCGCCTATCCTTCAGGATAACTGCGTGACCTGTCACCAGCCGGGCGGAATCGGTCCCTGGGAGATGAACAGCTACACCATGATCAAGGGCTTTGCGCCCATGATCCGCGAAGTGTTGCGCACCAAACGCATGCCGCCGTGGCATGCCGATCCCCACGTGGGTGACTGGGCGAACGACAAAGGTCTCAGCGTTCGCGAACAACAAACGCTGGTGCACTGGGTTGAGGCGGGTGCGCCTCGGGGCGAGGGCGAGGATCCACTGCTTGCCAACGTTAAACCGGCGCTCGACTGGCCGCTGGGTGAGCCGGACATGATTGTTAACATTCCCGAGTTTGCAGTACCTGCAAGCGGGGTTGTCGACTATCAGTTTCCCTGGGTTGAAAACACGCTCGACAAAGGGGTGTGGGTTCGCGCGGTAACCGTAAAGCCCGGGGATCGCACCGTTGTGCATCACGTGCTTGCAGGCACCAGTGAACCTGGTGAAGAAATAAAAAGCGGTGGTGATGTTTTTGATAATTATCTCATCGGCTATGCGCCGGGGGCTGAGTCAAATGTGATGCCCGAAGGTACGGGTGTCTACGTACCCAAAGGCGGGCACTTTTTGTTTCAGCTGCACTACACGCCAACCGGTAAGGCCACGGTAGACCGCTCGCAAATGGCGCTGTATTTCTCCGAGGAAAAGCCCGCGAACTACTTGCGCCACAGTGTGGTGATGGACCCAACCATTCGCATTCCGGCCGGCGACGGCGCGTATGAAGAGTCGGCGTATTTCGAATTTTACAAAGACGCAACACTTTTCCAGCTTGCGCCGCACTCGCACTACAGGGGCAAGAGCAGCACATTTACTCTGGTTTATCCCGATGGCAAGGAAGAGCTTCTGCTCAACGTGCCCGATTACGACTTTAACTGGCAGCGCGGCTATGAATTTGAAGAGCCCAAGGCGGTGCCGGCTGGCGCGCGGCTGGTGCATCGCACGGTTTACGACAACTCCAACTTGAATCCTTCAAACCCGGATGCCGAACGCGAGGTGCCCTGGGGTTTGCAATCCTGGGACGAGATGCTTTACGGCGACTTTATCTTTGCCTGGAATGACGAAACCTCTGATGCACCTTTCCACGACCCAGAGCGGATGGACGATACGCAGTTCATTGGCTTTGTTGACAAAAACCTGGATGGCAAGATCACCAAAGAAGAGTTGCCGAAGCCGTGGCGGAAACGCATGGCGGGCGCCTTTCAACATGGCGATGCCAACGAAGATGGCGCGCTGGACGTTGAGGAGTACATTGCGGTGAAGAATCGCCAGGCGTCGGCGGCGTCATCAGGTGGCCGTTAGATAAGCGCGGTAAGCAGACTAGCTTTCCTTTTGTGGTATCACAACGCTAAGGATAAGCAGTACCACCAGTGCTGCCAGGCAGCCGGTTTGTGCGGCAGCGTAACTGCCGGTGTAGTCACGCGCGAAGCTGAACAGGAAGGGCCCGAGCGCGCTCGCGAGTACCGTAACGCTGGTGTTTAGCCCGCTGATCTCGCCCAGGTGGTTAGGCCCAAAGAACCGAATGAAAGCGAGATTCGATAACACCCCCCAAAGTCCGCCGCCAACACCAAAGCCCGCAACTAACAACCAATACCCCCACTGTGTATGCAGATGCAACATGCCCCATGCGCCCGCAATAAAACCAACCAGCATAACGAGCAGCAGTGGTTTTAGACGGATGTGATCGGCGATGGCGCTGCCCAAAAAGTTGACGCTGGTTGAAACTATGGCGGCCGGAATAAAGTAAGCAAATGCCTCGGTGCTGCTGCGACCGGCCTCGGCGAACACATCTACTACGTGAAAAGTGAGTGCAGTACCAAAGAGCGCGTGCACCGCGATCCCGGCGGTGTAGATCCAAAACACCGGGTTCTTGCGCGCCATGGCAAGCGTTGCGCTGGGTTGGTCTCTGACTGGGGTAGGATCCGAAAGGCTAACGCCATCTGCGCGCAGCCCGCACTCCTTTGGATTGTTGCGAACGAGCACAAGTGCCAGCAGTGGAAAAATCAAAGCCAACACAATGGCCATTGCGAACAGGGCACCGCGCCATTCAAAACCAATGATCAATTGAGCGAGCAGCAAGGGTGCGATTGAAAAACCCATGGCAACAAACAGGCTGCGGATACCGTTCACGAGTCCGCGGCGGCGCTCGAACCACACAAGCAACAGGTTGCGCGACGCGCTGGTTAAAACGCCCTGACCGGTAAAGCGCACACCAAAGTAACCGAGGGTGATGAGGGCAAAGGCGATTCCAGATGCGGCCTCGGTCCCTCCGGCGATACCCGCCAAAAAACGGCTCACTCGATCGATGGTCGCAATGAAGGCGACAAACAGGCCCAGACCAAAACTTGCGCCGGCGATAATCAATCGAGCGCCAACCCGGTCGTACAGACGCCCGGCTCGAGTGAGCAGCATGGCGCTGGTTGCCGTGCCTAAGAGGTAGGCAAACGAAAGTTGCACCCGGCTTAGATCAAATGCCTCGACAAAGTGTTCGGTGAACACACCCATGCCCATGGTTTGACCAGGAATGCTCAGTAAGAAACCGATAGTTGAGAGCGCGAGAATGACCCAGCCGTAGTAGAACGGCAGGCGAGCGGCATCAAATGGCCAGGTTGGCGCGAGTGCTAATCGAGAGGGCTTGCTCATCAATAGAGTGGCCCCAGCTTTTGGAGGACTGTAGTCGCTAGTCCCAGGCACCCCAACGGGCTTTGTACCCGCGCGTGTCGACGTGCACAAAGGGTCCGTGATTCGAGGTTGCAGGGTAAACCCCGATGCCGCTTTGCTCCGCATCGGGCAGCGTTGCGATCAGGTTGGCCAGCAATTGCGCGTCTTCTAGTGATACCAGTCCGTCTCCGTTGAGATCATCCATAAAACCGTCAGCGTCTGCATCAACGTAGACATCCGCCGCGTCGCCATAGATATGTCGACTGTAAACAACGTTATCGAGGTCTGCGTTGTATGACGGCGTGCGATAGCCAGACAACACGGCGAGGGTTGAAGCGCCGATGCCTTTTCGATTGAGTAGTGTAACTATGTTCTCCAGCATGACGACGAGCGGACGCTTGATGACTGCGTACCTGGGCCAGCCGGCGTCTTGTTTGCACATGAATTGCCCAAGCTGGAAATGACTCGAGATGGGTTCCGACAGGTTGTGCTTGTGCAGCTCTACGAGGTTATGGGGGTGCGGATACGAACCCGACTTTGGCGCGGACTCAGGGTTTGGGTAGTCGCCGAGTGTGTAGCCCTTTTGGCTGGTTTGCCCGGCAAAGGGTTCGCCGACCAACAGTTGAATCGTCTTTGTGGTGCCGTCTGCTGTGCTCAGATGAATGGGGTAGATGCCCGTGGCGTCTGGCGCGGTGATGAGCCAGCGATCCTCGCCTTGCTGTTTGATATCGATGTCAGTACCAAAGGCGGCGATGATTGGCTCGCCAAAGGTGGCCAATGGCAGGCGTTGACCGGGCACGGCGTTGGCGGGAGTGACGAGTTGTCCCGAGGTTAGACCATTGATGTCAATCTTGAAACTGGCGTGGGCGCTGAGGCTCACGAACAGCACAGCGCTGGCAGCCAGCGCCCGGGCTAGATTAGATAGAGCCAGGCATAGAGCCAGACATAGTGATAGAAACAGGCGGGGGTACTGCATGTGATCTTTGGTTTTCTTGATAGCGCCTAAGTATCTGCGCCACCCGGGTGTTTCCTTTGTTTGGGGGATTTGCGTGGTGCGCCTTAAGCCTGGTTGTGTGGCGCTGGTCATGGCCGTAGAGGTCGGTGTGAAACCTAAGCACCCCCTCTTCAACCGTAGCGGTAAAGTACACCAGATAAACGGGGACGGTTTGTCCTAATTTTACGTATTTTTGTCTGCCGCTTGCCATAGCGCGCCCTACTTTGTCCCGCTTCCAGCCGCTGTCCCACGCCAGCAGGGCCGTGGCCAGTGACTCCGGGTCTTCGACGCGCACGCAGCCGTGGCTGTAGGCGCGCATTGATTTGTCAAACAAATACGGTGTGTTGGAGTCGTGCAGGTAAACCGAGTAGTTGTTAGGGAATATAAATTTTACGTCCCCGAGCGAATTGCCTTTGCCGGGACGCTGACGAAACCCGTAGTTCAGGTTTGCAGGCGTTATCGCCTGCCAGTTGATCCCTGCAGGGTCGATCGGCCTGTTGTTCTTAAGCACATCAAAACGCTCGGTCTCGAGGTAGCGCGGATCGGCTTTAATCGCCGGCAAAATCTCTTCGCGGATGATTCGTTTTGTTGGGTACCAGTAGGGGCTGAACACCAGGTGTTCCAACACATCGTGCATCATGGGCGTTGGTGACGAGGTTTTA
>CAZFIA010000196.1:0-6319 GCA_964519335.1 uncultured Pseudomonadales bacterium | reverse complement strand
GTGAGCACAAAGGCAATCACAGAATCATCTGCATTACCGGCCGTGATAGCAGCCGTAAGTTCAGCACCCATCTGGTACGTCCAGGCATTCAGCCGCTCTGGTCGATTCATTGTGAGGGTCACTATGCCCTCGTTGTTTTCGACAAGTATCGTCTCGTAACTCATAAGCCCTCCCCGGCTTGTCCAAGCATTGATTTAGCTCGCCGAAAAACTCGGTCGCGCGTTTACTTCCGCCAGCCAGCGTTCGACATTAGCCGCTTTAGGCAGCTCAACTACCTTAACCTGCTCTGAAAAACCCCAGGCCACGGCGAGGGTAATGTCGGCGATCGAAAATTTATCCCCAGCAAGAAACTGTGTTTTCCCTAATTGCTCATCAAACATAGGGACAAAGCTCTTGGCAAGCTCTGCACTTACTTCGCCAAACTCCTTCACTGGTGTTTCACGGTCTTTGAAGAAGCCAGTAATATTACGAAACGCCATCGCTACGTTCATCATGAAGTTAAGCTCTGCCCGTCGCTGCCACATCTCAACTAATGCGACCTCAACCGGCGCCGAACCGAACAGGTTGGGTTCAGAATGCACAGCTTCCAAATAGCGACAAATCGCGACGCTCTCACCAATACAGGTGCCGTCATCGAGTTCGAGCATAGGCACTCTGCCTGCGGGGTTCTTGCTCTTGTATTCGTCAGAGAGATTCTCAGCACCGCGGATGTCTACCGCAACGCGTTCGCATTCGACGCCTTTCTCAGCCATAAAAACATGCACGCGACGCGCATTGGGGGAAGGTGATTCGTATAGTTTCATTTGTTTGTCTTCGTGTTTGCTCTTAGTGAATCCGAATAGATTCAGGGTTCAAATTGGCTCAAAAAGGTCGAATGACCACCAGGATAACAATAGCAATCATTAGCAGAAACGGCACCTCGTTGAGCATCCGCATCTGTCGATTTTCTGGCCCGTCTTTAACACCTGCATCAACTTTCTTTCCAAGCGCAACAAAATACCCGTGGATACCCGTCATCACGAGCACGAGCGCAATCTTGGCATAGAGCCAGCCCTCGCTGAGCAGGGCGGTGTTCACCGCTATCATCGCAATACCAAACACCCACACCAGCAACATAGCAGGCGTCAGGATTATGCGTCGAAGTCGATTAGATGCATCACTGAGCGTCTCAAACAAGGCTTCACCCGGTTCAGAACTCATTTGGTGAATCTTGTAACGCGGGTAAATCAGCAAGCCACTCATCCAGGCCACCACAAATATTATGTGGAAGGCCTTAAGCCACAGATAGAGCAATTAGGTCGTCCGTCCAAAAATACCAACATGAGATTGCACCCGATCGGCATAGGCGCGCAAGTCCGGATAGTCGGCTGCCAGGGTTGTAAGCCAGGTAACGGGCTGGTTGTCATAGATGCCGGACAGAATGCCGGCGAGCGCAAAGTCGAAATAGTTCGGCGTGTCACCCAGCAAGAACCCTTGGGCAGAAATACTGCCATTGAGCGCTGCAAGGTCACGATGGGCAAAACCCCGTTGCTCCTCAATGGAATGGCGCCCCAGCCCGTGCATTCGGTAGGTCTTTTCCGTCTCCTTGCGCGCCATGCGGGATACAAAACCACGAGCGAAGCCGGGCACCACTCCAAAGAAACCCTCCACCACGTTTGGCCACCAGTCGTCATCCAGCCAGCGGCTTGCAACCATAATCCAATACAGGTGCTCTTCGGCAAGTCGGGTCGCCGCCCAGCCCCGACCTAGCTCTACTTCAGAAAGATGACCAAACACCCGACCGTTGCTGCGTTCGTCGAGATATTCGGCGATAAGCTCCGAATCAGCGAGCCGCACACTACCTACGCGTAAAAACGGCAACTTGCCCTTGGGGGCCTTGCGCGGATCGGCTTCTTCCTCGAGCTCAAACGGAATGTCGAGTTGTTTTAGCAGCAGCTCAGATTTGAGACAAAACGGACTCACATTGCGCATTCCAAAAGCTGGCGCCAGTGTCACAAGCGTAAGCGGAGCAGAGAGATCGAGTGAGCTTTGCATAAATCAGAATACCAGGGAGTTGCAAGAAAGAAGCAGTGATCCTAACCCACCCCTACTGACAACGTGCTGTCAGCAGCGGCCAAAACAAGTTTTTGTTTTTCGTACGCTGCTACTGTGCAGTGGTTTGGGAACGCGACAGCCACGTAAGCAACAGCAAGCTAGGTAGCCAGGGAAACACTCTCTCAAACGGATCACCTGGCAAATGCGCAGCCTCGGAAAACAACGACGCAGTGGCCGGCGCAGCACCGTAGGAATAAAAAAACACGGTGGTTAAAAACCCAGCGAGCATACTGCAAAGGCAAGCTACGGCCGGCACCGATCGACCACTAACGCGCCACAACACAATGGGCCCAAAAGCCGCTCCTAACGCCGACCAGGCGAAAAGAACTCTGTTAAAAATGCTGTCAGGCAAGCTCAGCGTGAGAACAACAGCAAGCATTGCAATACACAACATAACGACCCGTGAGGCGAGCAATTGATGTTTTTCGAAGCGACGATTTACACCCATGTCGTGAGCTACCGCACCTGCAGCGGCCAGCATAATTGAGTCTACCGTAGACATGACCGCAGATAGAGTTGCCGCAATCACCACACCAGCAAGAATTGCGGGAAGATAGGCACTAGCCGCTTGATAGAACAAGGTTTCTGGGTCAGCAATATCTGGCAGCAGCACCCGGCCGCTCAAACCCAAAATAGCCATACCCAGAAAAACAAAAACACCCCAGGTGATGGCAATGCTAAATCCTCGCTTGCGCTCAGCCTCACCTTTAATCGCCATCAAGCGGTTGAGAAGATGTGGTTGTCCCAACGCTCCCAACGACATACCCACTAGCCCAACTACAAAACCAATCAATAGTAGTCCACTGTGCCCTCCGGATAGACTAAGGTAACTCTCTGGCATTTGAGCGCCGAGACTCTGCCACATCGCAGCAGGACCACCCGCTGCACTCAACGCCGCGTAAGGCACACCTATTGCGACAACCAACATAATGACTGCCTGAATCGAATCTGTAACCGAAACTGCCCAGAACCCACCAAGTAAGGAGTAGATAACAACGATAGCGGCGCCCACAACAACCGCCTGGGGTACGGAAATTAGAAAGTGCTCGGCAAGCGCCTTACCGGCGGCATCAAACTGGGCAGCGATATAAAATATAAAACAGGTAAGCGTGAGCAGGGCAGCAATACCTGCCGTAAGCACACGCAACGAACTGGAGTCTGGGTTAGTTTGCTTCGTGGCTGAATCTTGGAACTTCGCAACCGAATCTTGTAACAGAAAGTCGGTCAGCGTGATCTGTTTAGAGGCGAGTGATTCTTCGCGCAGTCGACGACCAAAGTACAACCAAACCACCGCGTAGCCCGCCCAGATGCCCGGCACCATCCACAAAGCGCCCAGACCAATGGTGTATACAAATCCCGAAAACCCCAGAATCACCCAGGCCGAGGACGTGCTGGCGGCGTAGGACATGCCGGCAACAAAAGGGCCGAGACCGCGCCCACCCAAAAAGAAGTCTGTTTCGTCGCTATTGCGCTTACTCGCCCACAGCCCAACACCCACAAGAACAAGCTTGTAGGCAATCAGGGTGATCAGTACGACAGTGGATGTCGACAAACTGGTGTTCCACATAGGTCATTTATTGAGTCCGACCATTCTAGGGGGCAACAGAACAAGTCGCTATTGCTCTGACCGGGATAACAGATTCTAGCGATGGCGGACGCCTGGGGAATACCCCTTTACCGGACCAATAGCTTGTTTGGCCTTATTCGTTCGTATTTTTCTTAAGGAGGGCGCTGGACAGAATCTCTCCTAACCACGCAATTACTTACTATTTGCGCATGGTGGCGTAAGGGCGGCACTATAGATTCGAAACAAGGCCTAAACCGCAGGATCGCGAAGCTTTGTAACTCCCAGAAATACTAGATTGCCAGAATTACTAAATAGAAGGAAAGAGAGCAAATGAATATCAAAGGCAGCAAGGGCATCTTTATCGGCGGCGCTTCGGGGATGTGTCGTGCAACGGCGGCCAAATTTCATGCCAAGGGTGGCTCGGTTGCGATTCTAGACCTCCCCTCATCCGACGGTGCAGCAGTGGCCAAAGAGCTCGGCGGGGAGTTCTACCCCTGCAACGTCACAGACTACGCGGCAGCAGACCAGGCGATCGCCAATGCAACTGCTGCTCTAGGTGGTTTGCACTTTTTGCTCAATACCGCAGGTGGAGGCAACCGCGCAGTGGGAGGCATGCCTCAACGCACACTGATGCGCGACGGTTCCCGGCACTCCACTGACACTTTCGCCAAAGTACTTGAATTGAACCTGGTAGGTTCTTTCAACGTCAATACGGCGGCGGCTCAGCACATGGCAAACAACGAACCTAACGAGGCAGGTGAGCGTGGTGTGATGATCAATACAGCCTCTATCGCTGCGTTTGAAGGCCAAATCGGCCAGGTGGCTTACACGGCAGCCAAAGGCGGCATCGCCGCAATGACCCTCACGATGGCGCGCGATCTTGGCGCTCTGGGGATTCGCTGCATGACCATTGCTCCCAGTCTGTTTGCCACTGGATTAACAGCGGCCACGCCGGCCGATAGCGCAGTAAACATGACTAAAGATGCTGCCTTCCCGAAACGGATGGGCGTGCCCGACGAGTTTGCCACCATGGCTATAGCCATAATAGAAAGTCCGATGATGAACGGATCAACCCTGCGTGTGGATGGCGGACAGCGGTTCGCTCCAAAATAGGCACTCCAAAAACAAGTAAAAGAGGCTTACAGGCTGCTTACGCGGAGCGCAATAATGATTCACTAAAGACTGGTAGTCTGGAGGGTGACTAAAATTGCATCCGCATTTACACCCGAATCGTGCCCCTATGACTATCATCACTGCAGTAAAAAAAGACCACAAAATCGCGATCGCCTGCGACACCCTTGCGACAAGCACCAAAGGTGGGCTGCATACACCCGCTGAGTATCTGGCGGCACCCACAAAGTTGCTTACATTTGGTAACAGCATCTTCGGCGTTGCAGGAAGTTTTGCAGTGCGACAAATATTTACTGACCTGCTGCAACGCGAGGCGCCGGCCAATCTAGACACCAGAGAAGATATTTTTCGCTGGCTTTTAAGCCAGCAAGAATCTCTAAAAACTGACTATTTCATGAAAACCGATAATGGCAGCGATAAGACCCAACCCGCGCAGTCGCAGTGGTTGTCGTCACTGATAGTCAATCCCAAGGGAATTTTCTTTATCAGCGCTTATCGTGAAGTCACCGAATACACCAAATTCTGGGCTATCGGCTCGGGCAATCGATTTGCATTGGGAGCACTGGAAGCGCTGTACGATACAGACTTAAGCGCGGAAGAAATTGCAACTCAGGCCGCGCGAGTGGCAACCAAATTCAGCCCGAGTTGCGCCGAACCCGTTATGGTTCAGAGCATGGATTTAATCTAGCTAAAAAATATCCCCGCAGTAACGGTGGTTCGGACTGTGTTTGAACTGCATGAACCCCTGGTATAGATCGCTGCCATCCCAGTGTTCACACCCTAGGTGTGACCAACCACACTTCGGCCGTCAAAAAGCTCGTCTCAAACACCACAAAGACGTTCCAAAAACTGCCGCACCTCGCCAACGTTCAATCAAAACGTAAAATTCCAAATTCAAGCTACTTCCGTGTGATCGATTTCCGCTCACTAGATCGCTGATCCATCAAGATAGATCAGCTCGGAATCAAGTCGTTTCTTGTCCTCTGCGCCCGGACCTATTGTTAAGAAAAGGACAAGTCGAATGATTCCAAGTGAATCACTGTATCGCTACGCCCTGCTGGGAATACTGCTGCTGATAAGCTTCGCGGTTGCCACACCTGCACATGCTGCGCCCATCACATTTGAGGTTACTCGCGGCGACACCGGCGGCACTATCGGGCCACTGAACACTGTCGGCGATGACTTGTGCCCAGTTGATCCAACAAACGGATGTGATTTCGACCCCGACGATGACCTAGTGCGGAACAACGATGGGGTTAGCTATTTGTTCTCTGTGCAGGTAGACCCGCCGGGCGACAACGTAACACTTACCACCGAACTCAAGCTTGGTATGGTTTGGGATTCGCTGCCTCCCCAGTGTAACCCCCTTACGTCTTCGCTTACCGGCGATGGCATAACGAGCCCATCCCTGCTTGTTTGTGATCTGGGTTTTCAGTCAGCTTATTCCGAAGACCTGAACTTTATTGCTCGCGCACTCGGTAGCAATCCAAATGGCGCCACCTCAGGACTAACATCCGCGGAATTTGG
>CAZFIA010000195.1:0-6356 GCA_964519335.1 uncultured Pseudomonadales bacterium | reverse complement strand
GGTAAAGACCTGAACGGTCAGCCTTACATAAGGCTGACCGTTCAGGTCTTTACCCAACTCACCATCAGGACCGCGTACCAAACCGAGCATGGGATTGCCCCGCTTCGGATAACCACTAATCGTAAATGTGTGGGAATGATCGGCGGTAACTATGATTAACGAATCTTCGCCAAGCTGTTCTTGCGCCGCCACAACAGCGGCGTCCAGTGCCAGAGTGTCTTCAAGCGCCCTATAGGCATTGTTGAAGTGGTGCGCGTGATCGATTCGACCGGCTTCCACCATCAAAAAGAACGGCTGGCCGTTACTCATGGCCTTGAGACGCTTGATCGCAAAGGCGGTCATTGCCGCAAGACTCGGTTCGCCACCCGGAGACACATCTCGGTCGGCATCAAACTGCATGTGTGAGGGTTCGAATAGCCCAAACACCTGACCGGAACCACTTTGTGCAGCCTCAAACTGGCCGGTATTCCATACGTAGGTACGATCCTCACCACCGGCTAACCACTCGGCCGCTAGATCTCGCCCATCAGTCCGGTTACCGGTCTGCTCTGGATACTCCGGGTCGACGGTTGCCTCCGGAAAGAAATTAGCTCGACCTCCGCCAAGAATAACGTCAATGCCGTCTGAACCGAGATTGTGGTCAGCAAACTCTATGAGCTGTGCTGCGATATCTCGACAGCCCGCGGCTTTTGCCGCCTCAGGCATTTCAGAATCTGATTCCCAGTTTCTATCAGCGCTGTGGGCATAGGTTGCCGCCGGCGTCGCGTGCGTGATGGTTGCGGTGCTTACAATACCCGTACGCAAACCCTTGGCTTCCATTTGCTCAAGCAGCGTCACTGTCGGCGCTGCGAGCGCAGCAGCACAATCTCCACGAGGCACACTTGGAGCAATGCTGAGCACCCCGGCCCGGGTTTTAATACCTGTCACAATCGCGGACATGGTGCCCGCCGAATCGGGCACCTGCATATCGGTGTTGTAGGTTTTAACCAGTGAAACATCAGGGAATGTTTCAAAATTCAACGAATGCTCTTCACCTGTGTTGCCGAGTTTTTGACCCGCATAGATGCGTGCGGCGGTAACGGTCGAAACCCCCATTCCATCACCCATAAACAACACAATGCTCGCAGCTGCCTCAGTTTCTATGTCGCTTGCGGCAACACTGGTGGATTGCGCCACACCTTCTGCCAGCTGTGCGCAACCGCTTAGTGCAACAAGCGCTGAAGTGGCAAAAAAGGCAACGCCCAACCCCTGAACAAAATCTGTACTGCCTGATCTCATCTTGTATCTCCGGTAGCTCGCGCGACTACTTTGTGCGCACTTCGCGCATGGTCACAAATTCTTCGGCTGCTGTGGGGTGAATGCCTACGGTTGCATCAAACTGTGCCTTCGTTGCTCCCGCCTTAATGGCGACCCCGAGGCCCTGAATAATTTCACCCGCGTCGGGTCCAACCATGTGGGCTCCAACTACAACATCGCTGGCTGGATCGACAATGAGCTTCATCATCGTGCGCTCATTGCGCCCTGTAAGCGTATGCTTCATCGGTTTGAATTCACTTTGATATACATCGACCTTCGTGAATTTCTCTTCGGCCTGCGCTTCAGTGAGCCCTACCGTTCCGATATTTGGTTGACAAAATACGGCGGTAGGAATGTCTGCGTAATCCATCGCTGTGCGAGTGCCTTTGAACAGGTTAGACGCAAGACACATTGCCTCAGAGATCGCGACTGGCGTGAGCTGGAACCTGTCTATCACGTCACCCAGTGCATAAATGCTCGGTACAGATGTTTGGAAATAGTCATCCACCTGTACGGCGCCCTTTGCGGTTAACTCAACGCCGACTTGTTCAAGCCCCAAACCCTCAACTCGCGGCCGTCGACCCGTCGCGTAAAGCACCAGATCGAAGGTTTCGGTGGTGCCATCAGCAAACTGAACCTGGCGAGTGTCAGATTTACCTGCTTCAATCGCCGTAACACCGGTGTTAAGGGCAACGTCGATACCACTGGTCTTGAGCTCGTTGGTAACAAATGAGCGCACGCCTTCATCAAATCCCCGCAGCAGCAAGTCACCCCGATAGGACAGACGGGTGTCCACACCAAGACCATTAAAAATGCCCGCAAATTCGACGGCAATGTAACCACCGCCAACAACCAAGGCCCGCTTGGGAAACTGCTCTAAATAGAAAGCATCGTTCGAGGTTATGGCGAGCTGGGATCCGGGAAACTCGGGAACAAAAGGTTCGCCACCGGTTGCAATCAATATGCGCTCAGTACTGTAGGCCTTGTCGCCGACCGTTACTTCGTTGGGCCCGGTGATTGTTGCCGTGCCGTGAACCGTGGTTACCCCAGCACCATCTAACAGGCCTTTATAGATTCCATTCAAACGCTCAATTTCGCGCGTTTTGTTATCTCGTAAGGTAGGCCAGGAAAATCCTTTGGCCTCCACGTCCCACCCGTAGGCTGCGCTGTCAGCAATATCATGAGAAAAGTGCGAGCCGTAAACGAACAGCTTTTTTGGCACACAACCCACGTTGACGCAGGTGCCTCCCAGGTGGGTGTCCTCTGCGCAGGCCACTTTGGCGCCGTAGTTTGCCGATATGCGAGCGGCACGAACCCCGCCGGATCCGGCTCCTATAACGAACAAATCAAAATCAAAAGCCATGGCCACTTCTCTACGAGCTGAACAGATAAGCGATCTTAGCAAGAAGCGCTCGGCCAGGCAGAGTTAGGCGGTACACTGTCGATTGACATCTTCAGCAACGAAAAAGAGCCTAAAGCCATATGTCAGAACAAAGCGCCCCCGAGGCAAGAAACGGTGCCGATGCACTGCTGGCAACACTTACGCAAAACGGTGTTGAGGTGTGCTTCACCAATCCCGGTACCTCAGAGATGCACTTTGTGGCAGCGCTCGACCAACAGGACAGCATGCGCAGCATACTCGGGCTGTTTGAGGGCGTGGTTACAGGCGCCGCGGACGGCTATGGCCGCATGGCCGACAAGCCCGCCTGCACGCTGTTGCATCTAGGACCCGGGCTAGCCAATGGGCTTGCCAATCTGCATAACGCCCGTCGGGCGCATACGCCCATCGTTAACATCGTCGGCGAGCACGCGACCTATCATCGGGCGCTGGATGCGCCACTGACTTCGGACATCCACGGCTTCGCGGCCCCGGTTTCAGCCTGGATAAAAACCATCGAATCCGCTGACGATGTGGCCTTGGCTGGCGCTGAAGCGGTGGCGGCAAGCCTTGCAGCACCTGGCCAGATAGCCACACTGATCGCCCCCGCCGATACCGCCTGGAATGAGACCGCAAAACAAAACAGCGCGCTCAGACCGCCTGCAACACCCGGCGCGATCGATCCACAACTGCTCGCAAGCGCGGTGAGCGCGATTAAGAGTGGCAAGAAGGTCGCGCTTTTGCTGAACGGCGCCGCCGTCAGAGTTGATGGCCTTGAACAGGTGAGTCGAATAACCAGTGCAGGCAATGTCTTGCCGCTGGGCGATACGTTCATCGGCCGGATCGCTCGTGGCGCCGGCCGTGTCGACCTGCCGCGACTGCCCTACTTTGCTGAGCAAGCCATCGAGACTCTCAACGGCGTGAGCACGCTCATTGCTATAGGCACCAAACCGCCGGTCGCCTTTTTTGCCTATCCAGGCGTGCCCAGTTTACTGACACCGGAAGGCGCAGACGTTATTCAGCTAGCCGGTCCCGGCGATGATGTGAGCGGCGCGCTTGCTCAACTGGCTGATGCACTGGGTGTTGCAAACAGCGCGCCGGCGCGAATCGAGCGTGGCGAAAAAGTGCGCCTGCGCGGCGAGCTGAGTCTCGAAAATATTGCCCAGTGTGTTGCCTCCGAACTCCCGGATCAGGCCATTGTCGTCAACGAGGCGGCTACCTCCGGATTTGCGATGCCGGAGTTCACCAAAGCCGCAGCGCCCCACGACTGGCTCGACCTGACCGGCGGTGCCATCGGTATGGGCATACCCGCAGCCACGGGTGCCGCGGTGGCCTGCCCCGATCGAAAAGTCGTGAACCTGCAGGCCGACGGCAGTGCGATGTATACCATTCAGGGGCTGTGGACTCAGGCCCGGGAAAATCTCGACATCACCACGGTGATATTCAATAACCGCAAATATGCCATCCTGCAGGTCGAATTTATGCGGGTCGGCGCCAATCCTGGCCCGAAGGCGATGGATATGCTGGATCTGTCCCGCCCCAATATCGAGTTTGTGGGCCTGGCCGAGTCTATGGGGGTTGAGGCTGAACAGGTCACAACTGTCGAGGCCTTCCAGAAGGCACTGGGCCGCGGACTGGCCGTGGATGGCCCGTATTTGATCGAAGTCATGATCTAGCTCTCAAAACGCGCATCCGAATGCCTGAACGCTGTACAAACCCCTATAATCTACCCCCAGTCAACCTCCGATTGATGGGGGCCTAGCAACGCAAGATTCGAACCATCGATTCTGTGCAAATGGACGCTACAAAAGGACTTTCCGCTTGAATATCACCATGTTTGGTACCGGCTATGTCGGTCTGGTCACAGGCGCCTGTTTCGCTGAGATGGGCAACCATGTGCAGTGCATCGACATCGACCAGGACAAAGTCGACGGTTTGAATCGCGGCGTTATACCTATCTTCGAGCCGGGCCTCGACAAAATGGTGTTGGCCAATACCGAAGTGGGTCGGCTCGTCTTCTCAACCGATGCAGCAGCCGGTGTTGCGCACGGAGACCTCGCCTTCATTGCAGTAGGAACACCGTCGGATGAGGACGGCTCGGCCGACCTGCGCTACGTGCTCGAAGTTGCCGAGACCATCGGCAAGTACATGGATGAACCCAAAATTGTCGTCGACAAATCTACCGTGCCCGTGGGTACCGGAGACAAGGTTCGAGATCGCATTGCAGAAACGCTAAAAGCGCGCGACGCCAAGATTGATTTTGACGTGGTTAGCAATCCGGAGTTTCTGAAGGAAGGCGCCGCGGTAAGCGACTTCATGAAACCCGACCGAATCATTATCGGCTCTGACAGCGACGCCGGTGCCGCAGCCCTTGGCACACTGTACGCACCATTTAATCGCAATCACGACAAAGTAATGTTCATGGATCTTCGGTCGGCTGAACTGACCAAGTATGCGGCGAACGTTATGCTCGCGACAAAGATCAGCCTAATGAATGAGTTTGCCAATCTGGCCGAACACCTGGGTGCCGACATCGAAAACGTCCGCCGGGGTATTGGCTCCGATCCACGCATCGGCTATCAATTTATTTATCCGGGAGCAGGCTACGGCGGCTCCTGTTTTCCAAAAGATGTTCGCGCACTCGCGCATATTGCAGAGAGTGTCGACTACGACGCGCGCATCATCCAGGCTGTTGAAGACGTCAACCAGCAGCAAAAAAATATTATGTTCGAAAAGATGCAGCGCTATTTCGAACCGCTCGGCAACCTAAAAGGCAAAACCATAGCGCTTTGGGGGCTTGCATTTAAACCCAATACGGACGACATGCGCGAAGCACCCAGCCGGGCTTTGATCGATGCATTACTTGAGGCTGGCGCGAATGTTCGTGCCTATGATCCAGCGGCTGGCGATGAAGCAGCGCGACTGTATGGCAACGCAGAAGGCTTTGTGGTCTGTGACGAGCGCGACGACACTTTGAACGGCTCGGATGCGCTCGCGATTGTTACGGAATGGAACGAATTCCGCAGTCCAGACATGGGCTTGCTCAAAACGCGGTTGGCTCGGCCGGTGATTTTTGATGGCAGAAACCTGTTTGAGCCCGAACGTTTACGTGATATCGGTTTCGATTACATCGCTATTGGAAGATCAAACTTGATGTAGTCGACTGCCTTGGGCGGCCAGCAAAATAACATGATAATAAGGGGACATTTTGTCGCAGCTGGGCTCGTTGCCCTCAGCATTCTGGGCGGCAATTGTGGCGTGCTGGCGCAAGAGCAAATACGAGCGCAAGAACAGGTAAATCGCGGATTCTACCTGAGCGCCGGCTACACGATAATGTACGCCCCGGATGACCGTGTCGATTTTTCAAACCCGATTTTCATAAGTGATACACCCGGGATAATGACCAGCGGCACCGCTTTTCTAGATTACGATCTCGGCTTTCGCTCGGCCAGTCTTGCCGCGGGCTACGGCTTCGATAACGGTTTACGCGCCGAGCTCGAAGCAAGTTATAGACGCAATGAACTTGAGGTCATTGAATTTAGCGATGCCCGTGGTGTGCTCAACACGGGCGCCAACGATGCGGTAGATGCCTTTAACGGCTTTGCCAATCTGTATTACGACTTTCGTCCGAATCTGCCTGTTCAACCTTATCTAGGTATCGGTGCCGGCCTGACAAGCGTTG
>CAZFIA010000194.1:0-6501 GCA_964519335.1 uncultured Pseudomonadales bacterium | reverse complement strand
TGACAACCCTTTGGATAGCCAGATTTCATCCAGATACTCGCGGATGCAATCCGCGGAGGCCGCCGGCAATGTGGATTCATCCAACAGGAGTTTGCGCCCTCTCGAGGAGGGTTTAACGGACGACGGTGTCATCAGCGTAGCCTACCCGGGGTGCGGGTCCTTGTGCCGGTTTTTATCCCGCTTAAGGTCAATAATTAGGCAGGCCCCAAATCTGGCGCTATCCGCCAAAATTGTCGCGGCGCCTGTGATCCAGCACGCTACAAAGTTGATACAAACAAAGTTAGTTGACTGAATGTGACCGATCTCTCGCAGAAACGGACCAATAGCGCCCTAACCTGACCCAAAGCGGCCGCTGCAGAGCACTAGGGGTGCGCCATTTTTTCGCCCGTTTTTTCACAGCCAAGTCTGATAACTGGTTGAATTTATTTAGAAATAAGTCGGCGACTCCAGAGTTGGCACGACCCGTGCATTGCCATAAGCAGGTTTAACGGAAGTATCAGCTGTCCCCGCTGTTCGTTGAAACCTGACCGGACGTCGTCTCTCTCCACGGCAACCGGTCCGCGCCAGCTTGTCGGGTCGGTTCTCCCCTCCCCTTGGTCCCCAACCACCCGGCAAGCTGGTATTTTTTTCTTCCCGCTCTTCAAACCATCGCCAGACAAAAAAAAGCCCAAATCCCAGATGGATTCAGGCGTTTGTTTGATAGCTTTTTAGGACACCGAGACAAATCGGCAGATAAAAGCTCTAAAGATTTGAAATAGCTATACTTTTTCTTTGATTCGAGCCGCTCTACCCGACAGTTCTCGCAGGTAGTAAAGCTTGGCTTGCCGCACATCACCACGCCGCCGCACGTCTATTTCTGCCACCATCGGGCTGTGGGTTTGGAAGGTCCGCTCAACCCCAACGCCATGCGAAATTTTGCGCACGGTGAAGGACGAATTGAGGCCTCGATTACGCTTTGCCAGAACAACGCCTTCGAAGGCCTGCAGACGCTCCCGTGAGCCTTCAACCACCCGCACCTGAACGACAACCGTGTCGCCAGGAGCGAACTCGGGCAGATTTTCTCGAAGTTGCTCGGCTTCAAGCTGCTGAATAATTTTGTTGCTGTTCATGGGTTCGGCGCTCAAATTTGAGGCGCGAATTGTACACAGTAAAGATCGCAAAGCTAAGGGTTTTTGGGGCTAGCGTTCAGCGAAGTGCTCCCGTAACAAGGCTCGATCTTCATCTGTGAGTTCTAGCTGCAGGAGCAGCTCTGGCCGCCGCGCAAGCGTTCGCAACAGCGCTTCTTTACGCCGGTAGCGGGCTATTTGGGAGTGGTTACCCCCCAACAAGACCGGCGGCACTTCGCGACCATCCGCCAACTGCTCAGGGCGGGTGTAGGCGGGCGCCTCCAGCAGTCCGTCCGCAAAACTATCAAGTGCTGCAGACTCCGCATTCCCAAGCGTACCGGGCAGCCAACGCGAGATCGCATCCAGCATTACCTGAGTGGGTAGTTCACCGCCCGTAAGCACAAAATCACCCAGCGACACCTCGGTGACTTGATCCCCATTCTCAACAACACGCTCATCAATGCCCTCATAGCGCCCACACATGAACATCAGCGCGCGCTGTTCGGCGAACGAACGGATCATGGATTGCGTCAAGGGTTCGCCTTGTGGAGTGGGCACTATGAGCTGAGTGCTCGAGCCTTCGGGGGACAATCGCTGCGCATCAGCAAGCGCCGCTTCCAGCGGTTCTGCCTGCATAACCATGCCGGGCCCACCGCCATAGGGCTTGTCATCTACTTGTCCGTGTTTGCGCAGCGTGTAGTCGCGCGGATTAAAGTAGTGGCAATCGAGACTCGAAGAATCTCCAAGCGCTCGCCGCGCCACGCCGAAGCTTGAGACGCCTTCAAACAACTCAGGCAGCAAAGTAATGATGCCAACCCACATCACTGCACGCACCAGGGTTTGACTTTTGTTAGCCAAACTTCCAGTCCAGCAAAGAATTGGAGCTCTACTTCAACCATGAAGGATCCCAGTCAACCCGTATCTCATCAGCCGTTACCGCCAAAATGTAGGTTTTGACAAAGGGAATCAGTACTTCACTCTGGCCTTCTTGCATTGGTCGAACACGCAGTACGTCGTGCACACCGGTCTCAATCAAGCCCGCCACCTTGCCTAGCACTTCATTGTTTAGATCGACTACCTGCGCACCGATTAGATCGCGCCAATAGAATTCATCAAGCTCGAGATCTGGAAGCTGGCCTCTTGGCACACCAACTTCCATGCCTCTAAGCAACGCAATGTCTTCACGCTCTACATAGCCTTGTATGCGACCTAAGAAATGATCCTTGTGAGCACGTAAATCACGCACCTCAAGTTGTTGCCAACCACTGTCACTTGCGTGTACTGAATTGCGCTTGCTGCCGGCTCGGCCCGCGGGACGCTTGCGAAAAAACCAGGGTTGATAGTCGAGAATGTTAGCCACGGGCGTAGTGAACGAGTGGATGTGTACCTCGCCGCGCAAGCCATGGGGCGCACCAAGACGCCCAACAATGACCGCCTCGTTCGCTACGTCTGCGTCTGTCGGTTGTTGCCCATCAGGGGCGCTATCTATGGGTTCTTTCACCCACAAACTCGGAGGACTCGGAGGGGTAATAGGAGAAGCAGCAGCCGAGTAGCCACCGCCCCAGGCAACGGCTAGTCAGCTGCGGCAGCGGCCGCTTCGGCGGGTGCTGCATCTGCAGCAGCTTCACTGGCAAGCCGGGCTTTAGTAATCAAACGCTTCACTTTATCTGTGGGCTGAGCGCCAACGCTGATCCAGTGATCGATTCGGTCCAGATCAAGGCGCAAGCCTTCGGCCCCGCCTTTGGCTACAGGATTAAAGAAGCCGAGACGCTCGATAAATTTACCGTCTCGCTTCGCCGTGCGGTCTGCAACGGTGATGTGGTAGAACGGGTTTTTCTTGGCGCCAAACCGGGCTAAGCGAATGATTACCATAGATATTTTCTGACTGTCAGTCGTAGGTGTGATTCTAATTAGGGCAGATTTAAGAGCGCGGTATTGTAAAGCAATCAATCACTTGCGCAACACTTGCCCCCAACCCTCTTTTTTGAGCGTCGCCTAGCGTCGCCGGGGTGGCATACCGGGCGGTCCAGCCTGCCCAAGCTGACCCTGCAGGCCGCGCATCATGTTGGCCATGCCGCCCTTTTTTTTCATCTTCTGCATCATTTTCTGCATCTGCTTGTGCTGTTTCAGCAGCCGATTGATATCGGGAATTTTGGTGCCGCTGCCCGCCGCAATTCGCCGCTTGCGCGACCCATTCAACAGGTCTGGGTAGCGCCGCTCTCGGACGGTCATAGAGCTGATGATCACTTCCATTTGCTTGAACATGCCATCGTCGAGCTGTTCTTTAGCGGCGGCAGGCACCTGGTTCATGCCTGGCATTTTATCTAGCATGCTGTTGATGCCGCCCATATTGGTCATCTGTTGGAGCTGATCGCGAAAATCTTCAAGATCAAATTTTTTGCCCTTGGCAATCTTGCGAGCTAGCTTTTGAGCTTTCTTCTTATCGACTTTGCGCTCTGCTTCTTCGATAAGCGATAGCACATCGCCCATGCCCAAAATGCGTGACGCTACGCGGTCGGGATGAAACGGCTCCAAGGCGTCCGTTTTTTCACCTACGCCCAGAAACTTGATGGGCTTGCCGGTAATCGCCTTCACCGACAGAGCTGCACCCCCACGCGCATCGCCATCGGTTTTCGCCAGCACCACGCCGGTGAGCATTAGCGCATCGTTGAACGCCTTCGCGGTATTCGCAGCGTCCTGGCCAGTCATGGCATCAACCACAAACAGTGTCTCGGCCGGACTGAGCTTAAGTTGCAACGCTTTTATCTCATCCATCATCGCCGCATCAACAGCGGTGCGACCGGCGGTATCAACAATCAGCACATCATCGAACTGCTGCTTGGCATCGGTTACCGCTCGCTCGGCAATCGCCAGCGGCTTCTCCAATGCGGTGCTGGGGATGAACCGGGCGTTCACCTCAGACGACAGGGTTTTGAGCTGCTCAATAGCTGCCGGGCGGTAGACATCAGCACTTACCACCGCCACCTTCTTCTTTTCAATCTCGCGCAAGTGTTTCGCAAGCTTTGCAACAGTGGTGGTTTTACCCGCGCCCTGCAGTCCAGCCATCAAGATGACTACCGGCGGCTTGGCCGCCAGATTCAATGGCTCATGGTTGCCCATCAGAGCAACCAGTTCTGCATGCACAATTTTTACAAACTGTTCACCCGGATTGAGCGCTGTGCTTACTGTGGTGCCAATGCTTGCGACCTTGACTCGCTCGACAAAGTCCTTGACCACGCTCAGAGCGACGTCGGCCTCGAGCAGCGCCATTCGCACTTCGCGCAGCGTGCCCGCAATATTGTCTTCGGTGAGCTGAGCCTTGCCCTGTATGCCCCGCAGGGTTTGAGTCAGGCGATCACTTAGATTTTCAAACATAGCGGGCCATCCGAGGCTAAGACAGAGGGTTACGGCGGCAGAGTATAGCTCAATGGCTTTCAGCCGGGCGGCAATCTGTGCCACACTCGCGCTTTACCGGAACGGACACCCCCGCCCCGATTCACACGATGATTTCTACATAAATCCCGCATGAATCCCGCCTACACCGGCATCGCCGCCTTTTTGCTTTACCTGCTTGGCTTTGTCTTGCAGGGCACCGACTATCGGGCTCGCCGGACGGCCAGCCAATCACGCCTGCTGTCTATCGCGCTGCCTGCGACGCTACTACATGGCGTTACCGCCTGGTTCGTTGTCAGCACACCAACCGGACTCAATCTTGGGCTCTACAGCGCGGCCTGTTTGACCACTTTTATCTTGGCGGCACTGGTGCTGGTGGGCTCGTTCAAGGCACCACTCAATAACCTGTTTCTGTTTGTGTTCCCGCTCAGTGCCCTGGGTGTTTTGCTAAGCATAAGCTTCACCAGCAGCTTCACGCCCATCAGCATCATGTCGAACGAGTTGCTCGTCCACATCATGCTGTCTGTGCTGGCCTACACGGTCTTACTGTTCGCAGCCTGCCAGTCTCTCCTGCTCCGCTCGCAGGAAAAGGCGCTGCGCGACAAACGGGATATCTCCGTGCTTAGAATGCTGCCGCCGCTTCAAACCATGGAGAGCATGCTGTTTCAGTGGCTGTTTGTTGGCGTTGTCTTGTTAACCCTCGCAATAGGTAGCGGCTTCTTGTTTCTAGACAACATGTTCGGCCAACCGATACATCACACCGTTCTATCTATCGCGTCGTGGCTTGCGTTCACCATCCTGCTGATCGGTCGCGCACGATTCGGCTGGCGCGGAGCCACTGCAACTCGCTGGACACTGGCTGGCTTCGCTCTGCTTCTGCTCGGCTATCTAGGGTCCAAATTTGTCGTGGAGGTGTTACTGCAGCGATGAGTATAGGCGATGCCCCGTTATCGCTGTTGCTGCTTGGCATGTTCATCATGCTTCTGCTCTCAGCCTATTTTTCCAGTTCTGAAACCGCGATGATGGCGGTGAATCGCTATCGGCTGCGACACCTTGTTAAAGAGCGTCACAAGGGCGCAAGACGCACCAATAGCCTGCTGCGCCGTCCCGACCGACTGCTAAGCGTCATTCTTATTGGCAACAACCTGGTGAATTTCTCAGCGGCAACGCTTGCCACGGTTATTGGCATAAGATTGCTTGGCGATATCGGAGTGGCGGTTGCTCCAGTGGTACTTACCTTGATATTTCTCGTGTTTGCCGAAGTAGCGCCAAAGACCATCGCCGCTCAACACCCAGAGCGCATCGCGTTTCCTTCAAGCGTTGTGCTCAAGCCCCTTCTGAAAGTTCTGCATCCAATCGTATGGTTTGTTAACACGCTAAGTAATCTGCTGGTTAAACCGTTCTCTGCTCATACAGACTCGCCTGAAACAGACGATTTGTCTCCCGACGAGATGCGTACGCTAGTTAACGACAACGCCGCTCTGCCTGCCAGACGTCAAAACATGTTGTTAAACGTGTTAGATCTCGAGAAGGTCACTGTTAACGACATCATGGTGCCGCGTGGAGAGATTGTGGGCATCGACCTTGATAACCCAATCGAAGAAATACTGTCTCTATTGGCCAGCAGTGAGCACACTCGCTTGCCGGTCTATCGAGAAAACATAAACAATATCGTAGGCATCATTCATCTACGCCGCGCCGTACGCCTGCTCAAGCTAACCCGGCCTGCTAACGTTGAAGACGTGATTGCTCAGACGCATGAGCCTTATTTTGTACCTGAGGCAACGTCGCTCAACACGCAGCTACTAAATTTCCAAAAAGAAAAGCGACGAATTGCACTGGTTGTAGACGAGTATGGTGATCTACAGGGAATTGTGACGTTAGAGGATATTCTTGAAGAGATTGTCGGCGAATTCACCACCGACTTTGCCGGCAGCATCGAGGAAATCACGCCCCTTCCCGATGGCACCTACAAGATCGATGGCATGACCGTGCTGCGGGA
>CAZFIA010000193.1:0-6503 GCA_964519335.1 uncultured Pseudomonadales bacterium | reverse complement strand
ATGTTTCGGAAGTTAGGCCAGTAGGCCTCGTCCTCTGGCCGAACCAGGCGCGTGGCCGCGGGTAGATAGGATCACCCGGTGTGCGCGCCTGGTTTGTCGCTGCCCTTTATTGAGGCTTGATGAAGGGATCGGGATACTACTCAATCAGTGGTGATGGCAACCGACGTGGCTCCACGCAATAGCCCGGTGCTATCTTCGGTGAAGTTCACAACGATTCGCCTGTTCGACGGATCGAACTCTATTGGCTCTGAACTAGAGATAAATACTCCAAAGGTCAGAGTACTGCCACTGTTGAAGGTTGCTCCCACGCCAGCAGTAGCGTCAACCGGCGGTGCCAAACACTCTGAAGTTACTGGATCGGTCTGGCACACCGAGAGCGAAGCAGATGGGATATCGATCGGATCGAAAGATGCGTTCAGGGTGAGATCACCTGTCGCGCCAACATTAGCAGTTGCGATACTGAAGACACCCGCGCTATTTGTTAAACGGGCAACCCCATCAGCACTTAGTGTCGCCGACAGTGCGATGACGTCTGGAACTGCTGAGAAAGACGAAGAAAGAAACAGCGTGTTTAGCCCGCTTTGAATATTTGCCTCGGTCAAATTGTCGCAGACCATCGACAGCCGAATCTCGATTGGATCTTGGGGCAAATTTGGCGTCACGGAAAACAGAAAGGTTTGGATTGCGCCAGGCGCCATGTCTACAGGCGTATCTGGATTGCCTTCGGGCGCATTCGTTGCGGGATTTGTTGTTTGATAGCTGAATACGCCCGGAAGTGCGGTGATAGGTTCGATTCGACAGTTGTTTCCCGTTTCCGGGGATGCGTTGATCATCGTTGCGAAAGCAGTTGCGGTTTCGTCAACCTCTACCGAGCGCCCTGTGGGTAGCACTGAAGCGACTAGCTCACGGCGAAACTCACTACAGGGAACGTTGCCTAGGCGGGTGACAATCCCGGCACCTCTGCTTGCTACCCAGGCTTCACCCGGGAAGTCTGGGTGCATTGCTATACCGCTGAGTTGGGAAACACCATCTGGTAGGGTGTGTTCGGTTAGCAAGGTTCCCTGAGATGAAAACTCCGCGACCGTACTCCTGTTGTTGCTCACAGCGAAAAGATTGCCACTGTCGGCGCAAACAGCCACGTCGCCGAAATTAACATCAAAAGGATCAGTCGAGAAACCTCGAAGCTCTGTCGCATCGGTTCGTGTATCTGCCTCTGTTACCTCATCGTTGGACCCAATATAGAACAGAGAACCGTGAGTTGGGTGGTAGGCGCTGCCTACCACCCGGTCTGCTGTTGGTAGAGATGTTCGGGTGAGCTCGCTGCCTCCCAGGTCCACGGCAACGACTTCGGCTCCGCCGCGTTCTCCATCCGTAAACAAAATGGTCCTGGCCGGAACCACTACGCCGCCGATGAGTGCTGGCTCCCCAAGTACATCTATATCGGAGTTGTTACCGGAATCTGCAGGTCGCGGAATCGTAACGCTCGGAGTGCCGTCTAGAGCAAACCGATCAATCGTAGCGCCACGGCAATCGTAGAGCAGCAACGATCCAGGCGCTGCGGCGTCTACTCCAAGACCGCATAGATCTCGGCCGGTATCGAACGAATTCGTTTGTGTAAGGTCCACCGCCAGAACCTCACACGTGTGAATAGCCATCGCGCATACGGCGATCCGACTGATTGATCTAAAATTTCCCACAGAATTTCTCCTTGCTTCCGCTGAATTGCATCAGCTAATACACTAAGCGATCCGCTGGATTGGGATTGTCACCTAAACAACCGACACGATCTGAACAACGTGGTACGCCTCGCGCGTTCGTTGCAGGTACCATGGCGCAAGGAGGTGCTGCATGGTCCATACTCGTGTCCTGCTGGTCGAAGACAATTTGGTGACTCTCGCGAGTCTCGCTGAGAAAATACGCGAAAACACGCATCTGGAACTAACAGCCGCAGTGAGCACCTGCGCTGCTGCACTCGAATTGCTGCGGGAACAACCGGTAGATGTGTTGCTCACCGATCTTGATCTGCCCGATGGTGATGGCACCAGTATTATTCTTCAAGGGCTTGCTTGTCAGCCCAAACTATTGGCTATAGTGATCTCGGTGTTCGGCGATGAACAGCACGTTGTTCGTGCAATCCGTGCTGGAGCCTCGGGTTACTTATTGAAAGATGGCAGCTCGGACGAGATTGGCAAATCACTGTTGGAACTGCGGCAGGGGCTATCACCAATAAGCCCTGCCATAGCGCATCATTTGATTCGGGCGCTGCAGCCTGAACCAGCATCGACCGAGCCGAAGCCCGAGTTTGAGCTTTCGAAGCGTGAGCTTGAGGTGCTAACCCTTGCTTCCAAAGGCTATACCTATTCCGAAATTGCGGAATTGCTTGCTGTTAGCACCAGCACGATTAGTACGTACACGCGGCGGGTATACAACAAACTAGCGGTCAGCTCGAAGGCCGCGGCGGTGTTCGAGGCGTCGAAACTAGGTTTGATGAAATAGCAGAGCGGCTTCAGCCGTGTTGCGAAAGCGGTGGCTCGGGCATGGGCGGGGCAGCTGGCAGAACCAGTTTCACCTGAGTGCCCGTCTTGTCGGGTCCGGCTTCTATTGATAGGTCGGCGCCTACTGCTGACGAACGCTTGTACAAACTAGGCAACCCCCGTCCGGGCTGGCGCTGGTCTTCTTGCTTCAATCCAACACCATCGTCAGCTATTCGTATACGAATTCGACCATCAGAATCAACATCTGTTGTGATGGCGAGCCGGCTAGCTTCGGCGTGCTTCAGAATGTTGGTTACCGACTCTTGCAATATGCGCAGCACATGGAGCAGATCACTTTGGCTTAGATGAGTACTGTTTGGTAGATCTTCCAATCGCCAGTCAAATTCTAATCCTGCGCGCTGGATGGGCTGAGAGAGGCGATGCCGTAGTGTGGCGAGCAATACGGGAAGGTTACCGTCTGGCACTGACAAGGAATCGATAATCAACCGCAGATCGTCGAGCGCTTCGCGCAGCGTGGGCTCCAAAGGAGCGAGACTATCGTCCTGTGACACCATAGATAGCGCTTGTACTAGTTGACCTCCAATACCGTCGTGCATATCTCGCATGATACGTTCGCGTTCTTCGTGCACCAGTTTCGCGTTGGTTGCCGCGTTAGCTTTTGCGTAGCTATGTTCTAACTCATTGGTGCGTTCCACTAAACGCTGTTCCAATACGGTGTTTGCCTGCTCGGCGCTTCCAAGTGCGCCAGCAAAACGACGCATCAAAATCACTGTAAACACAAGCAGCGCTATCCCGGCAGAGTAAGCGAGATACTGGATGTAGCCAGCAATAGCAAAAGGATCAATCGGGCTCTTGTAGTCCCATACCCCCGTGATGGTGATAAACCAGCAAACGGCGAGCAGCCAACCTGTATCGCGTGGTGGTTGCGGTCCTCGATCAGGTTCAACTGGAACTGGACGTACAGTGGCGAAAAGCAATGTCGCGCAGCATACTAAAGCAACGATCACAACCCAGGGGGTCCAGAACAGTGTGCTGAGCTCTCGCGTAAGAACGCCGGTGTAAGCGAAACTAATTAGCAACGCCCCCCAGATTAGCCCGGATGTCGCGATCCCCAGATCAAACGGCGTGTTGCGAAAGCCGACATAGCGTTTGATGAACTGATAGCCACTCACGGCGAATACACCCAGGCTGAGGTCGCCCAGCAGAATCCAGTACTGTTGGTTTTGAAGCCAGGGGTCAACACTGGCCTCGCTGGCTTCGCGTAGTCCCCAACTGAGAAGCATGAGTGCCCACCATCCGTATTCTGCATCGCGCGGGCGCATTAAATACAACAGTAGTACGATGAGAGCGATCGTGCCCATAACGACCTGGATCAGGCGCACCAAATGCACTCGCATGAATTGTTGATAGTTGAGGTAGGGTTGCAACTTACCCCTGGGTGCGAGGTAGTTGAAGTACACCCAGCCTGTGCTATTTGGTCTCTGGAAGTGTACGTAGAGAACATCTTCTGCGTGTAATAGCGCAGGCGACAGGTTAAAACTAACGGGCGCGCGATGCACAGATAAGGGTGCAGAGCGCGCTCCTGCCTCGCCGATGAGTTCATTATTGCGGTAGAGCGCTACTGCGCCAAACGGAGCGCCTACAGACAACACCCATGGTGCGGCTGAGCCGTTTGTGGTGTCGTTTCCAGGCAGTTGGAATTTTACGTCTGATAAATCGATGCGATACCAGATACTGTTTTCTCTACCTACACTGCGAATCGATAAAGGCAGCATACGGGCCTGCCAGGGCGCTGTGTGGGCGGGTGGTTGCATCTGGTCTTGCAAAACCACATCTATCTGTTCTATTCGATATTCAGCGGGTGGGGGAGCCCACTTATCAGCCATTTTGAACCCGCACACAATTAGCAGTGGCGAGAGAAAGGCGAGCAGAATGCGCGGTCGACGCCCGATCTTTAGGCGGAAACTATTAATGGCTCCTCGAATCTGCAGCCTGGTCTCCGTGTGGGGTGAGTAAAGTTCCAATTGCCTGGAACATTATTCGTTTGCAAATTAGTTGTGGGCCGGCAGGCTTGCGAATGTCCCGGCGATGTCCGGCATGGTTTTCTTCTTAAAACCCAACTTTGCGGTCAACAGCAGTTCGCCGTCTGCTGATTTTTCGACCTCAAACCAGTTGATTCCCAACTTGCGTTGGAACGCCACCTTGCGCTCACCAGAGTTGAGATCGGTGAGTGTAATCTTGCTATCTTCTTGCACAATCGCGAAGAGTCCGCTCGGTGTCCTCGCCCAATCGATCGCCCATAAGTAGTGATCATTGTTTATGAACCCGTTTTTGTCGTAGAGAGATTCTTTGCGCTCCAAATCTGCACATTCATTGAACAACCCTCCTTTCTTCGGCACGCAATTTGACAGGTATTGAACTTCTTTGCCCGCCAGGTCGACATTAAAATAGGCAAGTTGTGCCGTGCGTAAGTTCAGCAGCGCATAGTCTAGCTTTTGGTTGACGCCTAGCGAGCGACCAAGCGAACTAAAGTCCAGAAACTTATTGCCAGCGCCTTTCTTACGTTCCAGCAACATCACACCGGTTTCATAAACATCTTGTCGTTGAACTTTCGCAGCGGTAAAGCCTTCCGGAAAGAACAATTGCTGATGATCAGTGCCGTCGTAGCTATGTAACTCGTTGTCAGAGATCAGTAGAAATCCGAAGTAGGTGAGTTTTACCTTATCTGCTTGAAATCGTTTTCCATCGGGAGTGGTGACTAAGAACTTTTCGCCAGTTGACGCCAGGTCAGCCATGACCACGTTGTTGCCATCTTCTTCTCGTAGAATTCTCTGATTTCCATTGGCGGTGACTACTCGGGTAATAGTTTCATTGGTATAGGGGTCCAGAATGAAGTCAAGAACTTGTCCTTCAGTTACTGCGGGTGATGTGGTAGCGCTGGCAGGTGTCGATCGAGAGGTTGCAGCTTGCTGCTGGGCCGTTGCAACCGCATCGTCAAGGTTGGAGCCAATTTGCTCCCTAAATAGCTCTGCATCTATCTGGCTTTTTTGCTTGTACGCAGCTACCAAAACCTTTCTCGGCACTTTGTTCATTTGCACTGCTATTGTTGTCAGGTGATCTGTACAGGGCTCCTCCTGCAAGCACAGAGACATAGCACCGCCCTCGACCATCATCCTCGCAGCATCTGTGCCGCGAAACAGGGCCGGTATGCGGTCTTGGGATATCTGGGACGTATAGGATTCAATCGGGAACCCTTCTGGATTAGCGCTCCAGGCTTGCAGCAGCGCGTATCGATTAACCTCATCCTCCGCTAGCTTGCCAACGTACCCAACTTTTTGTTGTTGCGTGGCTGTACCATTTTCTACTGCAGCGCGTGTTTTCTTTGAGAGCTTAGCTGCATCAGCATTTAGGCAACCCAATAGTAGTGCGAATCCCAAGGTCCAGAGTGCCAGTCGAATGATCATAGCCTTGCTCCCCAACGACGCCGATGATTTTGATTTCTTGAACGTTGGCAGATTAGCAGAAAAAGCTGAATAGAAAGTTAACCAGCGGCGTGCTAACCAACCGCATAGGGAATAATTGTTGACCAGGACAATAATTGGCCGTGAATGAGCCAGGCATCGCCTAGATCTACTGGCATTGAAAACACAGGTACTGTGGAAGCGCATGGGAAGTGAATGTTGGGGAGTGGGAATCAAAATGGATACTCTAGCCGCTGTAGAGGTATATATTGGTTGCCTGGGAAGTCCCTCATCAAACACCCAACAGCTCCCCGGGAACAAAGAACAAGGTCACCCTGTATGCAAGATCTACTGATCACGAACGCCACCCTCATCGATGGCACGGGCAGCAAACCTCGGCTGGGGAACATTTCGATCAGTGGTGATCGCATCGCGTCCGTAGACAACAGTATCCCCCGCGCTCACCGCACAATTGATGCTGGTGGCCGGTTGGTCACCCCCGGCTTCGTCGATATTCACACGCACTACGATGGCCAGGTCTGTTGGG
>CAZFIA010000192.1:0-6510 GCA_964519335.1 uncultured Pseudomonadales bacterium | reverse complement strand
CACGCGGCACGAGGGGCTTGGGACGCACAATATTCAGGTCATACTGTTCAAATCGATTCTCATGCGCCATTTCCAGCACATCACGATGACCCTGGGTGGTGAGCAGCGCGGTCTTCGCACCGCGTCGTTCGATGAGTGCGTTGGTGGCGAGCGTCGTGCCGTGTAGAACAACACCAATCTCTGCAAAGCGCGCGCCCGCTTGCTTGATGATCTCCCCCACCCCAACCAGCACCGCTTCAGCAGGAGCTTCATGGGTAGTGAGCAGCTTGGTGCTGTATAGCTGTCCCCGCCACTCGAGCACGATGTCGGTAAAGGTACCGCCGATATCAATCGCAAGTCGGTTGGCTAGATTGTTCTCGTTCATCGGGCGAGGATCATATACCAAGAGCGCTGTAAAACGCCTAAACTCTGAGCCCATCAGGCACTCCCCACAGGTCGAAAGAGCGATGGCACGCAACAGCGGCGAGCAAAATTCCCCAAAGTTGTCCATGATTCGCTGGTATCAACCCTTGTTGCTGTTGCGCATTGGTGTGCGCGCCCTGCTTGCCACTGTGGTTGGCCAGATTGTCGACAACCGCGAACTGCAGGCTATGGACAGCCGAGACCAAACCAACCGTTGGGATTTTCGAAACAAAGCCGGCGCAGATGACCTGTGGATCGATTTTGTGGCCGATACGGGCGATGGCTGGGATTCAAGTTTTGCTGTGGCTAGCGCGGCGGCTCAGGCGCAGCTATCTATAAACCCTGATGATGCCGGATCAGACACCGAGACGCTTCCTCGCGCAGATCTACTGTTGCTCGGCGGCGACCTGGTGTACCCGGATCCTTCACGCGAGGCCTATCAGGATCGTATGGTGGCGCCCTTTACGCAGGCTAGTGATCTGGCAGGAGAGTCCGGAGACAGTCCTTTAGAAAGCGCGGCTGCTGAGGTGTTTGCCGTTCCCGGTAATCACGACTGGTACGACGGCCTGCACGCCTTTCAGGACATCTTCTGCCACGACAACCCCGACAATCCGCAATGGCGGCTGGGCTTTTGGCGCAAGTCGCAGAGCCACAGCTACTTTGCATGGCAACTTCCGGCGGGTTGGTGGCTCCTGGCCCCCGACGTACAGCTAGATAACCGTATTAATCCGGCCCAACGGCGCTATTTTGATGAGGTTACGAGCCAAATGCAGCCGGGTGATCGAGTAATTATTGCTGCCCCCCAACCCTACTGGTCACTGTTGGATCCAAATGAGTACGGCGAGGTACTGCGATGGTTTGCCCAGACCTGCGATTGCGCGGAGGTGCAACTCAAGCTGGTACTTACGGGTGATTTGCACCACTACGCGCGCTACGGCAGCGCCAACCTGCAACTCATAACCGCTGGAGGGGGCGGTGCTTTTCTGCACCCAACCCACACGCTGCCCACACAGGTGGCTCTAACCGGATTGTCCACCGCTGCCGAATCCAGTACCACTCAGGAGTTTACGCAACACGAGATTTACCCAAGCGCCCGTACTTCTCGCCGCCTGTCTATGCGCAACTTGCTGTTTCCAGTACTTAACTGGCAACTGTCAATGTTCATTGCCTTTGTTTACGCCATGCTTGCGTGGGTTTTGGAAACTCGACAATTCATGGGCAACGAAACAGTGTCACAGCTGTTTGAATCGGTGCTCATGCACAATGCAGGAATCGGAGAAACCCTCAATCATGTGGTCACAACCATCCCCAAGAGTCCCGAGTTTGCCCTGGTTGTATTGCTCACGGTCTTGGGGCTTACCGCGTTCAACGAAAACTGCAAACCCAGCACGCGACTCTTGCTGGGTTCACTGCACACCGCGCTTCATCTGGTGGGACTTATAGTTACTTTTGTTGTGGCCGTAGCACTCACTGACTGGGTAAACAATCAGTTCGAAGCCCTGAGTTTCTCGTTCTTCTGGTTTCTTTTTCTTATGACTGTATTAGGCGGCGGTGTGGGCGGAGTTATGATCGGTGTCTATCTCATCGTGTCGCTCAATTTCTTTGGTGCCAACATGACCAATGCATTCTCCTCACTGCGACTAACCAGCCACAAGAATTTTGTGCGGATGAAGATTGGCGCAGACGGCGATCTAACGCTCTATCCATTGGGTATAGATGATACGAATGGCGCACACAGTGCCGTACAGGCTATTGAACCTCCTATCGTGATTCGTTAGTGCAGGACACACCATGACAACCACGGAAAAACAGCGGCTGAGCCAGGATATCGACATGGCTGCCCCACACTACGAGGCTATTGTGGTGGGTTCCGGGTACGGCGCTGGCGTTGCCGTGAATCGTCTCGCGAAAGCCGGCAAACAAGTGGCTCTCATCGAGCGCGGCACTGAGCGCATACCCGGTGAGTTTCCTGATTCGTTACTGGATGCCGCCCGCGAATTTCAGATAACACGTAGGGCTAAGCATGTCGGCCGTCGTACAGGTCTGTTTGATATGCGCGTTCATGAAGACGTGTCGGTATTATTGGGGTGCGGCCTGGGCGGCACCTCTCTAATCAACGGCAACGTGATGCTGAAACCAGAGGCAGACGTGTTGCAAGCCGCCGACTGGCCAAGCAGCCTGCGTGAAGATACCGACAGCCTGCTTACAGACGCCTACGAACGGGCGCTGAGCATGCTCGAATCTGTGCCTTACCCCAACGACGTCCCGTTGCAAAAACTAAAGGTGTTCGAACAACAGGCCAAGGGTGTGGACGGGGAAATGACTTTGCCACCCATCAACGTCACCTTTGCAACGCGCGAAGCAAGCGTCGGCGCGATTCAGCCGGAATGTACCTTATGCGGCGACTGCTGCTCCGGGTGCAATGTGGGCGCAAAAAACACAACGGCAATGAACTATCTGGCAGACGCCAAAGAGGCCGGCGCCGAACTGTTCACCGGTGCTGAAGTGCAATGGGTCGAGTCAACGTCCAGCGGTTGGAAAGTCCACTTCAAGTGCAGAACGGGCAAAGACGAAAATGAGCTCGCCAGCCTCACATGCAATGAACTCTTCCTCGGCGCCGGAACGCTGGGCTCTACCGAGATCTTGTTGCGCAGCCAGCACCATGGGCTCGCATTGTCATCACAACTTGGCAAAGGGTTTTCTGGCAATGGCGATGTGCTTGCTTTTGGTTACAACAACGACATGCCGGTTAACGGCATAGGAATCGGCCATCCGCCGCGAGAAAAAACAGAACCCGTTGGCCCAGTAATCGCGGGACTCATCGATCTACGCAACACCGGTACGCCAAAGAACAACATCGTGATCCAAGAAGGCGCGTTACCTAGCCCCTTGGCGCCGCTGTTGCCCGCCATGCTCGGCAGCGCCTCCCCAATGTTTGGCGTGGATACAGATCTTGGCGACAGTGTGGAAGAAGCGCTTCGAACGCTAAAAAGTCTCGCGACAGGAGCCTATAAGGGCGCTGTGGCCAACACCCAGACTTTCCTGGTCATGGCCCACGAGGCAAGTCGAGGCGAGTTGCGGCTTGTGGACGACGAGCTGACTATTCACTGGCCTGACGCCGGAAAAGACCCAGTCTTTGAGCACATCAGCCAAATCCTCGAGCGCGCCACTGCCGCCACTGGAGGCACCTATATTGCTAATCCTATTTGGAGTGAGGCGCTGGGACGCAATCTTGTCTCGGTGCATCCGCTGGGCGGCTGCAACATGGGCGACTCGGCAGATGTTGGCGTGGTAGACAACTGCGGTCGAGTGTTTACGGATACCGGTGATACGCATCCCGGACTGCATGTTCTCGATGGCTCGGTGGTGCCTTCATCTCTCGGTGTTAACCCATCGCTAACCATCACGGCACTCGCCGAGCGCGCGATGGGTTTACTACTGCTCGCGTCTTAACCATCCGACAAACTAAAACGAACGCCGGCAAACACACCGGTGCCCGCGGAGTTGAAGCCAACCACATCCTGAGCCTCAGCGCTGAATAGATTAGTTACACGCCCAATCAACTCAAAGTGCCGTGCAATTCGATAACTGCCTGTCAGATCTACTAACGCGTAGTCATCGAGCGTTTCGCGGCCGACAAGAAAAACTTCGTCCTCTACGTCACCGACGTAGCGCAAGGTCGCTCCTGCGCTGAATCTGTCGCTTGAGTAAATGAGACTTAGCCTGCCGCTGTTGCGCGGCCGGCGCAGTCGTCGCTCACCATCTTCCTGGCGGGCGCGATTAAACAGGTAGTCGCCACTAATCTGCAGTTCGGGCGTGATGGAGTAGCTTGCTCGCGCCGTAAAGCCGGTCGATCGGCTGGTTCCGTCTGACTGCAGAAAGCCTGAGAAGGTGGCCAGGTCAAAGAAGATCGCATCTTCAATTCTTTGGTTGAAGTAGGTAAGCGCCGCGCTGTATTGCGCGCTATTAAGCGACACCCCAACATCGAGGCCACGGCTGCGCTCCTCACGTAACTCCCCCGTTGATGATGGAGGAAACGCGAAGGGTCCGGCATTGAATGCTTCCTCTGACAGGCTGGGTGCTCTAAAACCCGTGCCGTAGCTTGCGCGCAGTCGCAGGTTTTGCGAAGGCGTAAGCGGGGTTACCCAAGACGCGTGAGCACGCCCCGTCAGATGGGTACCAAAGTCGTCGTTGTCGTCCAACCTCAGACCCAGGCCAGCGGCAAAACCGTTCGCAAGCACCACTCCCGCCTCGCCAAAGACACCCCACTGATCGCGTTCTTCGTCATTGATGTCTTCCTGACGTAACTCGACACCGCCGGCAAAATCAATGGCTTCGGTACTACCGCTGACACTGTATTCGTACTTGTTTAGATCGCCTTCGGCGCCGAACGAAAACTGATCGGCGGCAAAGTTATCACGATCGACCTGATTGAGGCTGGCTGACAATCGATGATTTAGCTGCTCGCCTTCGATGACCGCCCCAACCCTGGCGCTGAACTGTTCATAGTCTTCCACACAATCGTCTGATCGGGGGAAACCACAGTTATCGAAGTCTGTTTCTGCGTCGACATGCCGTATAACGATGTCGATTACCGAGTTATCCGTGGGTCGATAGTGGCCTCGTCCGTGCAGGGTGACATTGTCGTAACCATCACGATCAGCCAAAACCACATCATCTTCCCGGGAGTTAAATCCAGCCGTGCGCCATTTCTGCCCACTAACGACTAAGCCGCCCTTTTCTAAGCCCACCGAGCCTAGCGCCGACAGCAACATCTGAGAGTCACTACCGCCCTCTGCGGCCACGCTCACTCTGTTGCCGATCGGTGGCGCAGAAGTTCGAATATTGACCACCCCACCCGCGTCGCCACCTAGAAAAAACGCCTGCGGACCTGCCAGAACGTCCACATTGGTAATGTGGGGGGCAACGACCAGATGATGGATGTTGGTGGTGGCCTGAGGGGTACTCACATCCGAGAGTTCAATGCCATCAATCAGAACCGTTGTTCGATTGCCCTCTTCACCTCTGATCCGGAGCGTACTTACTTTGCCCGGGCCACCGGTGTTGGTGAAGGTAATGCCGTGCTGACCCTGCAACGCCGGTCCCAAAGAATTTTGACTGACAAAAGCCGGGGCACTCGCATCCAATTGGCGAACGTCGAGAGAGGCTGGTGGTTTTGGCAGCCGTGATGCTGTGACTCGAAGCTCTTCGAGAATGGGTGAGGCTACTGATTCCTCTGTTGCTCGTTCTGGACTTTGGCTAAACGCCGGATAGGCAATCGCCAATGCACAAAGACTAAACGCAACCGCGCCGTACAGGCGCAAGTATTCTCTGATCATCCAAAAGCCCTCCGCTGGATGGGTAGTTTCAGTGTGACCGGGCCGGTATCGGACTTAGCAAAACGCGCAAATTTGTCGCCTTGCATCACCGTTGCGGGGGCAGTGCAGGAATAGAAAGCCGCACTAGTTTTGCGACTATGTCACCTGCTTCCCGTTTACCTCAACGCAGAACGCTGAGCACCAGATCGCGAGGGCTGCACTATAGGGAAGGACTGCGCGAACAACAACAAAAGATCACCTGGGCGTGTAGCTCAGTCCCTATGAATGTTCTGTTGCCAGAGCTGCTCAGCGGTACTCGTAGTCTTGGCAAGCCAGCGAGCAGCAACAAACAGGAAGTCACTCAGTCGATTCAGATAAATCAGGCTCTCCCCATTGATCGGCTCGCCGCGCGACAGCTGAACCAACCGCCGTTCAGCCCGACGGGCGGTGCTGCGCGCTATGTGGATCGCCGCGAGCGATCTGTTGCCGCCAGGCAATATGAAATTTGCCAGGGGTTCGAGCGCTGTATTCATTTCTTCCTGCCAGCGTGTAAGACGATTGTGATGATCGCTTTTGAGTATTTGCTCCGGCGGCATCGCAAGCTCTCCACCCAGATCAAACAGATCGTGCTGGATGGCGAGCAGTCGGTTGCCAAGCTCTGAGGCACCTGCGTGTTCAAGCAACGTGGTTTCGGCAAGCGCCTGGCCGACAAAACAATTCAGCTCATCAACACAGCCAATACAATCGATGCGCGGATCATCTTTGCCCAGGCGATCGCCGCCGACGATAC
>CAZFIA010000191.1:0-6573 GCA_964519335.1 uncultured Pseudomonadales bacterium | reverse complement strand
AATCGCAAATCATGGCATCTGACGTCCAGGTTTTGCGGCCGTTGAGCTCGTAGTTGTCGCCGTTTAAAACAGCTTTTAACGACAGGCTCGCTAGATCCGAGCCGGCGCCGGGTTCGGAGTAGCCCATTGCCCAGGCGCCTTCGCCGCGAGCGATGCCGGGCAGCCAACGCTTCTTTTGGTCGTCGCTCCCTAGCTCTAGAATAGTTGGGCCAATGTAGTTAACACCGCGACCGGTAAGTGGGGGGCGCGCGTTAATGCGTTTTAGCTCGTCGATGAGTACGTTGTACTCATCCAGTTCCAATTCGGCGCCGCCGTATTCTTTGGGCCAGGTGGGAACGGTCCAGCCGCGCTCGGCCATGTTGTTAAGCCAGGTGCGAGTGTCGTCCTGCAGATCTACCTTGGTGCTACCCAGTGGTATGTAGCCTTCGCCGCGAGCGCCTTTTGGACAATTCGTGGCAAGCCAGTCTCTGGTCTCGTTACGAAAATCACTTAGTGCATCAGTCGCCAAAGTACATTCTCCCGCCGTGCGCCGACAGTCGTTTGGGTTTTAGTCGCAACACCAGGCGTTCCACGCCGGGCAATGTATTTTCTAATTCGTTTAAGTTTTCGTTTTCGTCTTGTGGCGGATGGCTCAAGTAGCGTGCGCGAATGGCGCGCCCAACGCGGCCGTCATCGTCCTCGATAATTTCCATATCGCCAAAACCTTTTACTTGCCAGTTGCGCCGCGCCGTACCGGGCTTGGGGGGTAACTCCCCGTCAGCCAGTTCAACGCACATGGCCGAGCGAGGATCGCGACGCAGACACTTCACGTGAAACTTGGAGGCCTCACTAGTGGTGCAAAAAGCTTCGCCGTCCCACATAAACCAGCAGGGCAGAAGCCTGGGGTAGCCGTCCTTATCGACGAAGCTGAGTACGGCGCTTATACGACTGGCGAGCACCTCAGCAATTTCTTCTTGAGTTAGGTCGGCCTGATCAACTCGACTAATACTGACCAATGCGTGCTGCTGCCTGTTTGGGTGCCGATTTTCAGGATAGCAACTGTGCTCGCCAGTGTCGCGGGCCCAGCGTCTTTAGGCACTGCGTCTTTGGGCACTGCGTCTTTGGGCACTGCGTCTTTGGGCTTGCATCTGCGCGCTTCTGGCGCTGCAATGGCCCGCATAACAATTTCTCCGGGGAGCGGTGTATGAATCAGGAAGCGACACTTTATGAGGTACGTAAGGGTGCGGCGTGGATTACGCTCAATCGGCCGGAGGCGCGTAACGCCCTGTCGAGCGTGTTGGTTAGCGAGCTTTATGATCACCTACAGGCAGCCAATGATGCACCTGAGGTGCGTTGCATAGTGATCACCGGTGCTGACCCCGCGTTTTGTGCGGGCGCTGATCTGAAATCTCCACCCGGTGAAATTGTCGATGGCCGGACGGTTAACTATGCCGATGTGCTCAATCGCATACTCGAAAGCCCCAAGCCCGTGATTGCTGCCGTGAACGGTGCGGCCTTCGCTGGCGGCCTGGGATTGGTGGGCGCTGCTGACATTGTGGTTACCGCACAAGACGTGCAGTTCAGTTTCAGCGAGGTCCGCATTGGTGTTATTCCGGCTGTAATCTCTGTGGTGTGTTTGCCGAAGCTGGGCCGACACCACGGCATGAAACTGTTCCTAACCGGCGAGCGCTTCAGCGGTGCTGATGCTGTGACCATGGGGTTTGCTCATCAGGCGGTTCCTAAGACCGACTTGTTGAATGCGGTGCAAAACGTGATCGATATGATCAACCTGGGTGGCCCAACGGCGCTTATCGAATGCAAGAAGCTGGTCCGTGAGGTTCCGGGAATGTCGACTCGTGATGCCTTCGACAAAACCGGCCCCTGGAGTGCGTCGTTGTTTCAGGGCCCCGAAGGGCAAGAGGGTATGGCTGCTTTTCGCGAGAAGCGCAAACCCGCCTGGGTGAGCGAGCTTGCTGAAAAGGGCTAATGATCCACGAGCTTTGCGCTAACCGGGTACACTCACACGATGACACAAAAGAATATTGAGCGATTTTCGTTCTTCATCTTGCTGGCGTTGGTTAGCATAGCCTTTGTCAGTCTGTTGAAAGGCTTTCTGGTTGCGCTATTTTGGGCAGTCGCCTTTGCGATTTTGTTTGCGCCACTCGCTGAGAGGGTCAGGGGTGTGATAGGTCCGCGTGATTCTTTAGTCTCGGTAGCGACTGTGCTTGTTGTCATGTTGGCGGTAGTTATTCCGCTCATATTCTTAGGCTTCGCTGTTGCCGGAGAAGCCGCGCGTATGATCGCGGCGTTCCAGGACGGCGACTTAGACTTTTTTGCAGATATTGAAGCGCGAGTTAAGCAGTATCTGCCCATAGGCCAAGACCTGGCCGCAAAAGTTGGGCTGGAAAATGGGAGTATCCGCGATACGCTATCGAGTGCCGCCATGACCTCTGGTCAATGGATAGCCTCCAACGCCGTCCGTGCCGGCACAGGCACGCTCAACTTTACGCTTAGTCTCTTTCTCATGACCTATCTGCTGTATTTCTTCCTGCGCGACGGCACCGCGATTATCGATCGGCTTGTGCAGGTGCTGCCGTTGGGCGATACGAGAGAGCGAGCGCTGTTCGCACGCTTTGCGCAGGTTGTGCGTGCAACCGTGAAGGGTACCTTCATCATTGGTGCAGTACAGGGGCTTATCGGAGGCGTTACGTTTGCGTTGCTTGGTATCCAAGGTGCTGTGCTGTGGGGTGTATTGATGGCCTTTCTGTCACTTCTTCCGGCCGTTGGTGCAGCACTGGTTTGGGTACCTGCAGCTATCATGTTGTTCGTCAGAGAAGAATTCTTGAGTGGTGGCATACTCGTTGCCGTAGGTGTGTTGGTGATTGGTCTCGCCGATAACTTGCTGCGGCCTTTACTTGTGGGTCGCGATACCCGCATGCCCGACTACCTGATCTTACTTGCCACGCTGGGTGGCCTTGGCACCTATGGGGTGTCTGGCATGGTTATTGGACCGTTGATTGCTGCGTTGTTCATTACTGTGTGGGAAATGTTTGAAGCAAGTTTTAGCGTACAAGACGACGGGGTGGCCGAACGGCTCGCCGAAGATTGGCGGGATGAGCTTGAAGGGGCTCCCGCGTTTACCACCGGCACGGATGATTCACCGCCGTCTGCGTCCGGTTCGGCCATGAAGGATATCGATGACGAAATGCCAGACCCCGGTCTTGATAATGAGTTTAGAGACTGAGTTGTAGCTGGACTGATTCTTAAGCGGTGCCGGGCAGGCCCACCGACACTTTTGTTCCTCGACCCTCTTCGCTATCAATCCGTATTTCTCCGCCATGGTGGCGGACTATCTCGCGCGCGGCGGCAAGACCTAGGCCACTGCCTTCAGTTTTTGTACTGACGAAGGGCTCAAACATTTCCTCGCGCAGTTCGACTGGAATTCCGAGGCCATTGTCGCTCACGTACACATTAAGCCAACTCTGTGCGCCGTGTTGTGAGCGGTCGATAGTGACCTCTACATGAATGATTTCGCGCTGGCCTTTTTCGCCTGATTCGGCGGCGTTGATAATCAAATTCATAAATAACTGCTGCAGCAGTACCTCGCTACCCAGCACCAGTGATAAGGGTCGCGGATCTTTATTGGTAAAACTAATCTCGCAATGAGCAGGTATTGCGCCGCGCAGCAAATCTATGAGCGATTCCAATTCTTGGCCAAGGTTCACCCGGGTATTGTTGGTGGAATCTGCATTGCTAAAGGACAGAAGCTGACGCGCGAGATCCCTTGCCTTGTCTGCACCCTGCTGTACGTTTTCGAGTGCGCTATCTGCAAGACCCGCAGAGGGATTGTTGGGGTCCTCTGATAGTTCCGCGCGAGCGAGCGCTGCATTGCCTAAAATGCTTGTCAGGTAGTTATTGAAATCGTGTGCGACACCGCCTGCCATGAGGCGAAATCGGTCGAAACTTTTTGCCCTTGCTTCCAGCTCCAGGTGTTTGGTTGCTTGTGCGCTGGCGAATAACAAAACAAGGGGATAAAGGCACAGCATGCATGCAAGCGTAGGTTTCCAGAGAGGCGCGTTGTGGATGTAGCCGGTGATGCCCATGCCAAACAAAAAGACGGCCGCAATAAGGGCGTAGATTTTTAGGCTCCTGGGTCCGGCGACCGTCGCCGGTCCCTGTACGATCATCGCGCCAATAACCACCGAAACGGGCCACACCTTAGGTGCAAAATTTACCAGCACCGTGATCAGCACCAGGTTACCGAGGATTTCGTACCAGTCCTCGTCGGGTTTGCCAGGTTTGAAGTCGCGCCAGAGCGTAAGTGGGATCCACACGAACAGAATGATGCCGCTGATCCACAGGCGATTGGGCCCCCCAGCTTCGGTAAGGCCCGCGAGTATGCTGATGAGCAGCAGCGCAGCCGTTCTTGGAAGGGTAATGGGTTTCACACTGGGTTGCTCTCCATGCGTGTTTATCGGGCCTCTCATAGAGCATCTCGGCCGGCTATCCGTTGGCGCGTGCTAAGCTCAGGCTACACGCTTATTTATACAGACAAACGTTCTCGCTCGCGTGAAAGTGAGCGGAGTTTAGCTGAGTCGCATCGGATCAGAGGCAGAAATTTACATTGAGTACAGGAACGAGTTATGAGTTTTCTTAAACGTGAACGCCACGGCCATGTGCTGCTGTGCACGATGGACAGCGCCGACACGCGCAACGCGCTTACCGGTCCAGAACAGTTCGGCGACATTGAAGCGATGTGTGCCGAAGTGAATGCCGATGAAGATATTCGTGCCGTCATTCTCACCGGCGACGGCTCCGCGTTCTGCGCGGGAGGTAACGTCAAAGACATGCGGGATCGCAAGGGGCTGTTTTCCGGTGCGCCCTTTGCCCAGGCCAATAGCTATCGCAATGGTATTCAACGTATTCCACGGGCCATGGCGAGCGTGGATGTACCTATCATCGCTGCAGTGAATGGTCCTGCCGTTGGTGCGGGCTGCGATCTGGCCACCATGTGCGATATTTTGATCGCAAGTAGTAAAGCCAGATTTGCCGAGAGCTTCATTAAGCTCGGCATTATTCCGGGCGATGGCGGGGCGTGGTTCTTGCCACGCGCGGTGGGTTACTCCAACGCCTGCAAGATGGCGTTTACCGGCGATATGATCTCAGCGGACGACGCGTTGTCGATGGGGCTGGTCTCCGAAGTGGTTGAGCCCGATGCGCTAATCGAATCTTGCCTTGAGCTTGCCCAGCGTATCGCCAGCAACCCGCCTCATGCGATCCGGTTAACCAAACAGCTTCTGAAGGCGAGCCAGGACTCGAGTATGGATGAGCTGCTTGAGATGTCGGCCGCCTATCAGGCGTTGTGTCACGCCGAGCCCGACCATGCGGAAGCGGTTACCGCCTTCTTTGAAAAGCGCGCAGGTAACTATAAGGGCAGTTCGGCTTAGCTTCTGCTGTGCATGCGCTCGTGCATGCGCTCCACTCGCGCGCTCGCGCTAGTGGTAAAGAAGCCCGGCACAAGGGCGTGCACAAAACAGCAAAACGCGCAGACCACCAGGCCGCCGGCAAAGGAGCTGGCAGCACGCAGGTGCTGGAAGTAGGTTTCGTTGACCGCTTTAGGGTGATCGGTGAACAGGCGCTGGATCAGACCAGAACAGCGGTGGTCTGCTGAGCTCTCAGTGACGGAGCGGGGAGCGAATTCGGCCATTTGTTACTACCTCTTGCCTAGCTATTCGTTCTCTAGCTATTCCTTCTTGCTGTGGGTTCGGAGCGCTGGGCGCGCCGATTAATAGAGGTCTAATGTACCCGGCCTTGGTTGTGAATAATTCTCTAATTTGAGCGTGAATTGACCAAATATTGGGAAATATTCCCTAGAATATTGCAGAGATACGAAATATTAGTGCTAGTTCACGCTACTTGTGTGATATTTGTCAGAATTCTGTGGGCGATTCCCACGCCCTAATTCACGGGGATGGCTGTGGTGTATTTCATCTCTTCCATCGTAAACGAGGAGCTGACGTCGGCGATGGAGGCCGTGCCGATCAGCGCTTTATAGACCCGATCGTAGTCATTGATGTCGCGCAGCCGAATTTTCAGCAGGTAGTCGATATCGCCGCTCAAGCGGTAGAACTCAACCACCTCAGGAATGGCTGCAACGCCCTGGGCGAACTCATCAAGCCATTGGGGATTGTGCTGATTGGTTTTCACCGATACAAAGGCGGTGAGCCGCAGGCCCAGCTGCTCTGGATCAAGCAGGGCGACGCGGGCGCGAATTATTCCCTGTTCCTCGAAGCGCTTAATGCGGCGCCAGCAGGCGTTCACGGACAGATTGACTAATTCAGCGAGCTCAGCGACGGGCCTTGAGGCGTCTTCCTGCAGGGAGCGCAGGAGCATCTTGTCGATAGCGTCAAAATCGGTCATAGGGGCAACCAGCTCCATGGGTACGGGGAGATATTAGGTCATAGGTCACTTCGGTAGAAATAAATAATGTGTATAACCATATTCGAGTGAAAAAATACTAAACTGTAGGGCAGATGGGCCGTTTTTTTCCGCCACAAGCTAAGTTTACTGCCATGTATTTTATCTGCCGTGAGT
>CAZFIA010000190.1:0-6589 GCA_964519335.1 uncultured Pseudomonadales bacterium | reverse complement strand
CTTCCCACACATTTTGAGAGTCGCGCACTGCCACCCCAGGCAGGAACCGCACCCAGATCCATCTCTGGCAACCCAAGTTGAGCATTTTCTTCGGCCGCCAGTCTGAAGTGGCAGCCCAAAGGTAACTCAAGCCCACCCCCCAGGCAGTAACCGAACAGCGTCGCTATCCACGGCTTACCCATATTCTCAATCTTCGCGATCACCTTCAGGCGTTGATCGAATACGGCATCTGCACTGCCTTTGCGTTTGATGCCTTGGGGTAACTGCTTTAGGTTCATGCCAACCGAAAAATTATCAGTCCCTTCACCAGTGATCACAACCGCGCGGATACTGTCATCCTCAGCAATTTCGTTCACTAGAACTTCCAGTTCGTCCATGAATTCCAGCGACATCCGGTTATAAGGGGCATCGTTGATCGAAATGATGGTGATGGCGTCATCGCGTGTTACTAGTAGAGGTTCTGACAATGGGTATTCTCCTAAATAGACAGTCGATCGCGCAGTTTGTAGTAAGCAATGGACGGTTTCAAAAACCAGGGGCGTCCCGAATACAGCGGTCGAGTCGGAAATCCGACATCGGTCAACACGTTGCGCTGCTGTTGTCCGCTCATGCGCTGGCCCATTAAAGATCCCAGGTAACTCGACATCGAGATACCCGAACCACAATACCCCATGGCGTAGTGCAATCCCTCGTGCTCACCAATGTGTGGTAAAGAATCGAACGTGTACCCTACAAACCCATACCAGGAGTGGCTGACCTGCGCTGTCGCTAGTTGCGGGAAGATCTCGCTCATCGCGGCATGCAATGCAGGTGCGCTGGCCCTGGGATTGGTTTCCGCCAGCGCCACTCTGCCGCCGAACAACAGGCGCCGCCGATCTGGAGACAAACGATAATAAAACACAAGCTTGCGCGTATCGGTCATCGTGCGGTTGTTCGGAGCAAGCTCGTTTGCCAGGGCTTCATCCAAAGGCTCGGTGGCGATGATGTAGCTACCGATGGGAATGACGCGGCGTTGCAACCAGGGTGTTGCAGAGCCTGTGTAACCGTTGGTAGCCACCGCAACTTTGCCTGCACGCACAACGCCTCGGGATGTGGTTACCTCCAATCCGCTTCCAACCCGGCTAATCTTCTCAACCGCGCAGTGTCCAATAGTCTGCGCGGAAGCCGCCTGCACTTTCTTAAGTAGTTCGAGACAATAACGTCCGGGGTCCAACGCACAGTCCTCCGGATAAACCACGCCACCGTGGTAACGATCCGAACCGATTTCTGAGCGTTGCTCTGCTTTGCTTACCATGTGCCAGTCAAGGCCCGCTTCCTTCGGTAGTGCGCTGAGCGTGTTTGCGATCTTTGTGTACGCTGCCGGATTGTGTGCGCCGGAGAAATGACCACAGCGCTGCCAGTCGCAGTTCAATCCTTCTTCCGAGATGAAATCATTAAGAAATTTCAGCGCCCGGGGTCCTTCCCGATAGAGTTCAAGCGCAGTCTCATACCCATGTTTCTTCTCAAGCTGGTTAAAGCTGCCTTTCACCCTTCCGGATACCTGTCCACCGTTGCGGCTGCTACAGCCGCCGCCCAATGCTTCTGCATCCAGCACTAGCGTGCCCAACCCGGACCGGGCCGTTTGCAGTGCCGCGTGTAATCCGGTGTAGCCCGCGCCCACTACGACCACATCTACCTCAGGCGGCAACTCGCCTGGAGCGTCATCGGCGCTCGGGGCCTGCTGCGCCCAGTAGGACGCCGGCTCAAAATCGCTAGTAAACAAGTCCGCATTCATTCCCGCAGCATAGGCAACAAGAAATCAACTATCCAGCGGCGAGCTGCGGGACGCAGTCATTGCGTCCATACTGGCGACATGTCTGTATTTCAAGATAGAAACGGCGAACCGCTATTTTCCTCCCAGAGGGTGTTCTGGAACTTCCTGTTGCTGGTGTTGTGTTCGCAATTCGCCTTTTCTGTTCTAGCGATGAGGGGCGCTCTGCTGCCCCAGATGCTGGAGCTATGGCAGATTTCCAAAACTCAGTTCGGTTTTCTGATGTCGATCTACGGTGTCGTCCACAACATTTTTTATGTGGTGTTGTCCTGGGCGCAAGACAGGTTTTCGCCCCGCGTGTTGATTCCGGTGAACATGGTGTTTGGCGGAATCACTACCTTCTTCCTTGGTACAACCACTGATTTTGCCACGCTCTGCTTCTTGTTTGTCATGCTGTCTCTGTGGTGCGAAGGCGCGTTTTGGCCGGCCATCCTCGCCGCCGTACGCAAATCAACCACCGACGCGAATCAAGGCAAAATCTTTGGCCTGCTGGAGGGCGGGCGCGGCATTATCGAGTTGCTGCAGAACCTACTCACGGTAGGCCTCTATACAGCGCTGGGCTACAGTCTGCTCGGACTAGAACTCGCATTTAAGGTGAATGCCTTCATCATGGTGGTGCTTGGTGTTGTGGCCTGGTTTTATCTGCCAAAAGAAACTCTGCTCAAATCGGGAACCGACTCGAATTCGGCGCGCCGCGAGGTGGCTGCAGGCATGCGAACAACCTTCCGTTTACCGGAGGTGTGGCTCGCCGGACTGGTAGGGTTCTGCGTCTATTTTGTGTACACCTCAGTTCCCTTTTTCCTTACCTACCTAAATGATCTTCATGCGCTCTCGGCACTCGCCATTGCAACCTTTGGCATTCTTACCACCTCCGGCGGTCGAATTGGTATGGCGCTGCCCGCGGGCTTTATCGCAGAACGCTTCCTTGGTGGAGCGAGTGGAGGTCTGCGTTTAGGCCTGCTGTTGGTCATCGGATTCGCACTTGTCGTGGCGCTTCTGCCTGCCAATGAAGATTTTACGGTTCTGTCGATGGGCAGCATGGTGGTATTGGCCTTCCTGGTGTTCTTTATGCGTGCGCTCTACTTTGCGCCTTTCGGAGAAATGGGTTTACCCCAGCGCTTCAGCGGATCGGTGATTGCCGTTGCAGCATTTCTCATCTATCTGCCGTCATCCTTTGCTTATCTTCTTTGGGGGTGGATGCTCGACAACAATCAAGGTGCGGCAGGCTATCAGTATATGTTTATCACTCTGGCGATAGTGGCTACTGTGGGTGTTGCGTTAGCCCACGGGCTGAAACGTCGAATCAACAGCGGTGCATCAGAGAAGATTGCAATCAAAGTGCAACAACTCGACGAAAAGCTGGGATTAAAGGGTGAAGAAAAGACTCTAAGCGGACTGATTGATGCAGAGGGGTCTTAACCGGATATCAATGTCTACGGGTGCCACAACTAAGTTGAGCTTCGCTGCCTCGGGCACGGCCAGTGGCCTGATTGGCAATGGCTTGTCTTACTTCCTGCTGCTCTATTACAGTCAGGTGCTTGGCCTTGATCCCGCTCTTGCTGGTCTGGCGATGATGATCTCGTTGATATTCGACGCCGTGTCCGATCCTCTGGTTGGGCGCTGGTCAGACCGACTGAGGCACCGCCTTGGCAGACGCCATCCTTTTCTGTTTGCGTCTATTGTGCCCATTGCGCTGGCCTACTACCTGATTTGGGATCCACCCGCGTTGTCACAGTTTGGACTCTTCGCCTATCTGCTGGCAGTTTCCGTTCTTTTGCGTCTGGCGATTACGATGCACTCGGTGCCCTTCAATGCGCTGCTTCCTGAAATCACCTCAGACTACGATCAGCGCACCACGCTCATGAACTACTCCTATTCAGCGGCGTGGTACAGGTTATGCTGATTGTGATGTCCGGCGTTGTGACGGCCTCCATAATCGCAGACCTGGTAGAAAGCAGAGCGCTCGTCACAGGTCGCCGTGAAGAAGGCTTGCTCTACTCTGTGCTGTCGTTCATCAACAAAGCGGCAACTGGTGTTGGTGTCTGGATAGGGGGCGTAATGCTCGCGTTGATCAATTTTCCAACCGATGCGCTGTCTGCCGACGTGCCGACTGAAGTTATCACACATCTTGGCTGGCTGTACGGACCGACTCTGGCAATACTCTATGGTTTGGCGATCGTTGCACTTTTGTTTTTCAGCCTCAACAGAAAGACACACCTAGAAAATCTGCAGGCACTGAAAAGTTTAAGCACTTTAGGAACAAACTATGACAAGTGAACATACTCAACAGCTTCCCCGTGAGACTTACACTGAGGCCGCGTGGTTCGAACGCGAGCAGCGAGAGCTCTTCGATCAGTCGTGGGTGTTTGCCTCGACCACTAACGAGCTAACCAATCCGGGCGATTTTGTCACCGTCAGATTTATGGATCACTCGCTGTTCGTGGTTCGCGCTAAAGAAGGTCATCTGCAAGCATTTCACAACATCTGTAGGCACCGCTGCAGCGAAGTTCTGGAAGGCATCGGTAACACAGGCAGCAGCATTGTTTGTCCTTACCATCGCTGGACCTACTCGCTTGATGGCAGTTTGCGTGGGATTACCGATGAAGCCTCCTGTTTTCCGGACGTTGATCGCAGCTCGCTGAGTCTGCATCCGGCCAGTGTTGGCGAATACCGGGGTTCGGTGTTTGTTAACCCCAGCCCAAATCCGCGAGATAGTTTCAGTGATTGGATCGCCAATATGGATGATCACTCGTGGCCGCATCGTTTCGACGATGGCTCCATGACCTACGCTGGCCAGATCGTCTACGAAATGCACTGCAACTGGAAAGTGTTTTACGAAAATGCGATCGATGGCTACCACCTGGGGTATCTGCATGATCAGACATTGGGCAAGGCTTATCCCGACCAAAATGTCTGGGATCAGGTTGGCCGTAACCATGTCTGGTACTCCACCGAGCGCGATGGTAAGCGCAACGCCAGCACCGTTCTGTCTGCTGAGCTTGCAGACAGTTTTGGTTCGAAGCGGTTGCACGGCGACAACGAAGCCAATTACCCGGGAGTGGTCATGCTATTTCCATTAACCATTCTGTCACCCAGCGCCTGGGGGTTTTATGTGTCTATTCTCGAACCGAAAGGACCGGAGCTGACTTACATGCGGACTTTGTCTTGGACGCCAGACGGAGACGGTGGTCGTTTCGATGTTTCTGGTGATACTGCCAAACCGATACGGCTGATCGAACTCGACCAGCACCCCCTGGAAAGTGGTAACTTTCAGCTCGAAGACATGTGGATCGTTGAAAAGGTGCAGCGAAATTTGCATTCGCCCAGGTATGAAGTGGGTCCGCTTGCCGCCGGCGATGGTGCTGAAACACCACTGGTACAGTTTCAACAGCAGGTGCTCGAATTTGTGAATCCTTAGCCGCTACTTTAGAGGAACGCGTATGGTCTTCTCCCATTCAATATTTGCCCTAAAGAAGCGTACTTTCAGAGTACGGGCTGACGCAGTACTGGTTACGGCGCTAATAGCTACCCTCATTGCCTGCTCTTCCAGCGACAACCTGTCCAACCCAAGTACGGATACTGAGCCTGCGGAGTCAGTGGGGTCTGCCGCGGTAATACCGCAGCCTGAGACTGAGCGATCTGTACCGAACCATGAACGGCATGCCTACTTCGGTGATCTTCACGTTCACACCACCTATTCGATGGATGCCTTCAACTTTGGCACCCTGGCGACGCCGGATGACGCGTACCGATACGCTCAGGGACAGGCTATCAAACACCCGGCTGGTTTCGACATGCAGCTCGAGGAGCCACTGGATTTTTACGCAGTGACCGATCACGGGTTTTATCTTGGCGTGGTTCGCGCGGGAGCCGACACCTCGACCAACATTTCCAAATTCCCGGCAATGCAGGCGATCCATAACCTCAATGCCCCGGATAACCTCAATATAGAGAGCATTCCCGGGCGAAACTTTCGCGCCTGGATCAGAGATTTCACCGGAGCAATACGAGGCTCAGAACCTTCCTCTGATGAGTTAAGAGCGGAGGTGGAAGAGATTATGCGTACGACATGGGCTGATGAAGTGCGCGCGGCTGATCGTCACTATGAGCCGGGCAAGTTCACAACCTTCGCCGCCTATGAGTTCTCAACTACCAGGCAAGACGGCGGCAGCATGCATCGGAATGTGATTTTTCGCGGCACACAAAAGCTGCCGGCGATGCCCTTCCATCGTGCCTTGTCACTCGATCCAGAAGATCTATGGAACTGGATGGATGACCTAAGAGGCAAAGGGGTTGAGAGCCTCGCTATCCCGCACAATTCCAACAAGTCTAATGGTCAAATGTTTCAACTGGCTACCTGGGCGGGCGATCCGATGACACTTACCCACAATCAAAAACGTGCACGCAATGAACCTCTGGTTGAAATTACTCAGGTCAAAGGCACCTCAGAGACTCATCCAGCGCTATCGTTAACGGATGAGTGGGCGGATTTTGAAATCGACCCTTATATCGCCGGGGGTGGCAAATTAAGAATTGCTAAACAGAAAGGTGGTTATGTTCGTGATGCCTTGAAGGAAGGACTGTCGCTTGCCGCAGAAGGGCTGGGCAATCCTTTTCACTACGGTTTTATCGGATCGTCAGATAGCCATACGGGTGCCGGTTCTTATGTTGATTCAGATTATTACGCCAAGGTAGGGCTTCTCGATTCGACGGCGGCGCTACGAGGCTCCGTCCCAATCAGCGACGATGAACTGAAAACTCTGCAGCTGGAGGATTCAG
>CAZFIA010000189.1:0-6594 GCA_964519335.1 uncultured Pseudomonadales bacterium | reverse complement strand
CCAAAAACCAGCTGGTTATGGAAACCAGCAAAATGGAGATAGTGGGTAGCGGTAGTGTTGACCTAAATGATGAGAAACTCAGCATTACCATTACCCCGAATGCGAAGTCTGGCATTGGCCTGAATGTGGGTAGCCTGGTTAAGTTTCTTAAGCTCGGCGGCACGCTTAGTTCGCCGCGGCCGGCAGCGGATGCTGCTGGGTTGCTAAAGAGCGGACTGGCCATCGGCGCCGCGATATCCACCGGTGGTGCTTCTATTGTTGCTGAAGGTTTGGCCAAGCGCGCCACGGCGGGTCAATCCGCTTGTGTTGAAGTGCGCGAAGAAAGCGAAAAAGAAAGCGAAAAAGAAAAAGAAATCGAACCGTCTTAGTACTGTTTGGTTAACTCAGGGTAATCTCAATATCGAATTTGCTTTCGTAGAAGGCAACAAAATTCTTGATTGAGCCTACTTCGGCGTAAGGGTCTCGGTATTGCCAAACTGCGTCAACTGCAGTGCTCTGGTCAACGCAGTTGCCACTCTCACCCACCTGCAGTGACCAGTATGACGCGGTTCCTTTGAACGGACAGTAGGTCTCGGTGTCGCTTGGAACATAGAGTTTTTTCTGACAATCGTCGAATGGAACATAGATCACTGGATCGTAGCGTGATTCGCGCAATAGCAGGGCGTTTGTGGTGGTAGCAATTACCTGATCAGCGAAGCTGACCAGAACCCTGCGCTCGGCAGGTTCTATAACAATAGTGTGATTGGGGTGCTTGGCGAAACCTGGTCCAGATTTGCTCATTGTTTTGGTCCGTTGACTGGCGCTGATTTGCGACCAGTCTAACAGCGACGCCCGCGCGTCGCTTCGACCGGGGTTGGCCAAGCGTATGGCCAACCCCCTGCACTCTTAGAGAATGCACTTCTAAGAGAAGGGCTGAGCCCTAGCTCATGCGTCGAGCCCAGGCATCAGCAACCGTCTTGGCCGCATCTTTGCCACCGAGTCCGAAGGCCAATGCGCCGGCGACCGCGATGCTGCCCAAAGTAAGGCCGAACGCAAGGTTGACTATGTTGTCGGCCAGACCCATGGCCTTCAAGCCCATAGCGACTACGAGGCCGATGATTGCGAAGCGTGCAATGTTCGCAAACCCAGCGCTGCCTGTAGCACTCAGTTTGTTGTAGGCCAACTGGCTGAGGAAGTTACCGATCAACAGAATCACAGCACCCATCAGAATACCGCCGCCGAATTGCAGTACCTTGGCAAAGATAGTTGAGATTATGTCGATGCCGAGCGTATCAACCGCTGCGGTTGTGGCTGTGAGCATAGAGAAGAACATCACGCCGCCGCCAACCAATTTGGTGGCCGTAAAGTCTCCTGAGAACAACGACTGAGCGCCAATCTTCTGTGGGAAGGAGTTGAAGTTCATGCCGTCGAGCAGTCCGGTGAGCATGAATACCACAAACTTCGTTACGAAGTAGGCGACCAGGATAATGATCGCTGCACCAATTATGTTTGGTACTGCAGCCATAAGCTTGTTGATCATTGCTGATGCTGGCTCGGAAATCGCTGGAATATTGAGCACGCCCAGCGCCGCGACGACTATGGGGAGAAGAATCGCGCCGAAAACCAGCGCGCTTCCAAAGCCAGAGACCTTGATTTCGGAGCTGCCCGTGCGTTCTGCGATCTGACGGTCAACGCCGCCTAGTCCTGCGCCTACTAATTCGGAGACGATTTTGGCAATGATCCAACCAGCGTAACCAATAACACCGGCACCAATCATGTTTGGAATAGCGCTAAGGAATTTGTTGGCAAGATCTTTAAGCGGATCCAGAACATCGGTTAAACCAAAGTGCTGCAACACAGCCATTAACACGAAGATGGTGAGTATAGCTTTGACGAGCGATACGATTGGCCCCACAAAGCTGGTTACCGATCCATCTGCGTTTGTGCGACTCAGAAAGCTCGCTCCGGAAAGGATTCGCCTGAATATCGCGGTTATGAAACGCACAATAATCAGACCGATTATTAGTATTCCAAGTCCGATCAACGCGTTAATGAGGCCAGCAGGAACGCTACCTCCGAAGAATCCATTTATTGAATCAGTTATGCCTTGCATTTTTTTGGTCCCGTTCGTTATGGCTTGTCGCCGTTGTATACACAGGCCCCTGACTCAATGCGCAGGGCCGGTCCTACAAGTACGATTAGTAACAAGCCGCTGCGCATTTCGCGAATTTTAAATGGCGAATTTACTTCAAATATACAATGGTGACTGCCGATCTAATGTTATTTTTAGTGAGTAAAACCAGTTGATTGGATGACACGATGAGCGATGCATACCTAGCGGATTCTGCCAGAGCCCCTGCGTTCGGAAGCGGTGATGGCGACCTGAGCGAGCGTTCAGAGTATGCAATAGCGTTTGGTGTTCTTTTGTTTTTTGGCGCGTTAGGTTGGTGGTTGATGCAACCCGAAGGAGTTGCTGCGCCGACTTTAGCGGGCGTTCAGAGCGAACCAGTTGATTACCGGTTTGAAAGAGCTGAAACGGTTGCAGAAACTCCGCGACGACGAGAGCGAGTTAGAGAGCCAGTTGCTGCCGCTGCAGTTCAACCCGCCGTCCAGGCAGAGCCTGTTCCAGAACCCGTTGCCGTGGTTGAAGAAGTTGTGTCCGTTGTTCCGGAGCCAGTGGAAGCAGTCGTAGAACCTGAAATATTCCGCGAAGTGGCCCCTCCTGTTGTTGAAGAACCGGTTGTTGAAGAGGTTGTAGAGGTAGTGCCTGTCGAGGAACCTGTAGTCGAAGAAGTTCCTGTCGAGACTGAAGCAGAGCTCTTTCAGCGTGCTGCAACTAACGTTCGTTTTGTTACAGCGAGCGCGGTATTAACCGAACCTTCGCGGGCAATTCTGGATGACGTTTATGCACTGGTAGAATCACGACCGGATGCCAAACTGCGCATTGTTGGTCACACCGACTCTCAGGGCGAAGCTGATAGAAACGCACGTCTGTCTTATGCGCGAGCTGAGGCTTGCCGCGATTATCTGCTCGAAAAAGGCCTCACGATTGACCGGGTCAGTGCTGCTGGCTTCGGCGAGCTGCAGCCGATTGCGTCGAACCTGACTGAAGAGGGCCGTCGAGAGAATCGCCGAGTAGAATTCGAGCTGGTGCCTCTGGACGAATAGTCGGTCGACGGATTGTACGGCTGGGCCTCGAGGCCCGTCCGGCGCGATCCTAGGTAACTTCTGGCATGCTATGTCTCCTAAGGAGATAGTGCTATGCCAGAAAATCAGGGCTCCGAGCAACAACTACTCGAGCTAATGACCAGTTTTCGAAAGGCTTATTCAAGAGGTGATCGCGACGGCCTGCTTGCGGTCACCACCGAAGACTTTCAGTGGCATCAACACGTTGGCCGTGATAGTTCTGATCAGCCTACGGGGCGAATACTGCACGGCGTTGATGAGCTTCTAACTGAAGTTGGCTGGCGCCAGGAGCACTGGCGCGAAGTTCGCTATGAAAACCTGCAGGAGCGTTCGGCTGGCGATTTGCTGGTGCAGACGTTCGTTGTTAGCGGTCTCGAGGATGGAGTTGCGTTTCATGCCAGGGCCGTTGATCTCTACCCAGTGACGGAAGGCCGAATCTCCAGAAAGGACACTTACTGGAAGTATCTGAAATGATTGAGCAGGGCTTGTGCTCCCTAGGCGATCATGTGGCAGATCCGACAACCGGTGTACGCAGTAGTCAGGCTGAACGGCACGCGAATATTCTGGAGTATCTTGGTGCGGCCGAGACGCTCGGTTTTGATGCGATCGTTGCGGGAGAACATCACTTCAGTGATTTCATTATGTCAGTGCCGCAGATGTTCCTGGCTCACCTTGCAGGCTCAACCCATCGAGTTCGCTTGGCCAGTGGGGTTACGCTTCTGCCGCATCATGATCCGGTAAGGCTTGCTGAAGACTTTGCAACGCTAGATGTGCTGTCTGCAGGCCGCGCAGAAATGTGGGTGGGCAAAGGCGTAGAGCCAAGCGTATATAAACACTTTGGGCAAGCTTCTGAAGAAGCAGTAGACAGACAGCAAGAAGGTCTCGAGTTGCTGCTTAGACTTTGGACGGAGTCGAACCTGGACTGGCAAGGTAAGTTCAGGGAACCGTTGCAGGGCGTTACGCTGGAACCCAGACCCGTCCAGCGCCCGCATCCACCGGTTTATGTTTCTTGTGGTAGCCCTGAGTCAGCGGTTGTACCGGCTCGTCTTGGATTGGGCCTGGTGACTACTGGGCTCGCGTTTGATCTTGATCAGCTTCGCCCGATGTGTGAGCGGTATAGAGAGGAGTGGGACAAGGCCGGTCACGCCCACGAACCCCGAATTACGCTGTTGGCGCATTGCCACGTAGCGACAGACGCACAAGATGCAGTTAACCACCTCAAGAAGTATCAATTCGATTTTCAGCGCTGGGTGTTTGCCAAGCGTTTTGGTGTAGCAGCAGAGGACGTACAGTTACCTTCGCGGATAACAAATCTCTGCAGCCCTGAATGTGTGATCGCCGTGGGCAGTCCGCAACTCGTGCTCGATAAAGTCTCTGTGCTCTGCGAACTCTCGGGTTGTGATCGCTTTGTGTATCAAGGCGACTACGGTGGCCAACCATTTTCGCGGGTGATGTCTTCGCTTCAACTCTACGCAGAAGAGGTTTTACCTAAAGTTCGAGCGCTTGGTTAACTTGCGCTAGAAACCGGTAAAAGTACCCGCCAAAGCTTGGCAAAGCTGATGGCGAGAACCAACACCGAGATGAAGTAAACGGTTGGCAATACTGCGATGTCCATGCGTTCGAGAACGTTCACGGCGATTAGCAAGGCGATCGCCAGATTTCTAATTGATCCTTCGAGTGCGATGGTCACGCGGTCTTCAATATCTAGCCCGAAAAGGCGCGCAGCCTGATAGCACACCAACATGTTGACCGCGCATAGCGCGATTGACCAGGGGAGTGCGTCGTAAGCGTAGCGAGTAACCACGCCGAAATTCTCTATTATCAAGAGGCAGACTGCGGCGTAAAGGCACAGCTGTCCTATGTTCTGCAGCCGCCTCAGGTGTTGATCGATCCACACCGGCCAACGGTGCCTCAAACCCATACCGAACGCGATAGGTAACAGAATCAACATAACGAGCTGAGCAAGCGTAGCTGCGACCGGCAGTTCTATCGGCCTATCCAGGTCGTTAAGAATAAATGCAAATGCCGCTATGAGTAGCGGCACGGTTACAAAAGCGAGTACCGAAGACACGATAGTTAACACGATCGACAGAGGTAGGTTAGCCCTTGCCATGAGCACCAGGACGTTTGAGAATCCACCGCTTGGGCAGGCTGCAATCAAAAGTATGCCTGCGAGTGTCGCTTCGGCGACCTGTAGCTCTAAACCTGTGATCAGCAGTACCAGAATTACGGCAACGGCTGGAAAACTGAACGTGTGAATGAGGGTGCCAAGAATGGCACTGCGAGGCTCGGCGAGCAGTGCGTTAAACTGTCCTAGCCGCAGTTCCATGCCCACGGTGATCATTGACAGAATCACAACGGCAGGCAGTAGCTGTTGTTGTACACTGAGTTCCAAAGTTAATCCCTGCTTGCCATCGATATCGCCGTGTTACCCCGGTATCGATTGCCAGTCTAACGGAGAACACATGTTATTGATTGGTCGTAATTTGTCGCCTTTTGTTCGTCGTTGCGCGACGGTGTTTAACTTGCTGGAGCTACCCTACGAGCAAAAGAGTGCGGCAACCGAGGAGGACGGTGATTACATTCGCAAACACAATCCCCTTGGCCGTGTGCCCGCACTGCTGCTCGACTCGCGCGCTGAAGGCATCATCGACGCAACTGACGTCGGGGTCCCAAACGATGTGATTATCGACAGTGCGGCGATTATCGACTACGCGCTTGAAGTTTCGGCCAATAGGTCAGCACTCCTTGCTTCTGGAGGCGTGCAACGCCAACAGGTGCTCTACCTGAGTGCTGTAGCAACAGGCGTTATGGAGAAGGCCGTCGCGGCGGCTTATGAGGTACGCATGCGTCCGAAGGAGTATGTATATGATCCCTATCTTGAGAGGCTGCAAGGCCAAGCCATAGCAGGCCTTGTAGAACTCAACAGCCGCGCAAACGACAGTTACTTTGGAGGTGATTCACCTTGCCTTGCCGACGTAAATGCAGTTATTGCATACGATCAGGTAAAAATAGTCGCGCCGGAAATTCTTGCAAAGAGTAATCTGCCGAAGCTCGCCTTATTAAGTGATCAAGCTAACCAACTTAATGCCTTTGCTGCTACGCGTTGGCAACCAACAGCGCAATAACGAGGTAACAACAGTGTCGCAGTCCGCAGCTAATTCTGATTCTTCCGTCTTTGACTATTCTGAGGTTAGACCGCCGATTCGGACTGATTTAGCTGAGGCGTATCGGGCGGTCTGGAAGCAGCTTAGTCAACCGGGTAACTGGTTTGATGCCGAAGATCGATTGGCGATTGCTCGAGAAGTGAGAGTCGCGCGCCGCTGTGCGCTGTGCGTGCAACGAAAAAGTGCACTGTCCCCGACTAGCGCGCCCGGAGAAAACGCTGCCCACGATTGCGAATCAAACTTACCCGATGCGGTAGTGGAC
>CAZFIA010000188.1:0-6700 GCA_964519335.1 uncultured Pseudomonadales bacterium | reverse complement strand
GAGTGAGGTGCTGACCAAAGCCTTTTTTGAGGTAACAGGAATAGAAGTAACCCACGACCTCATTCAGGAAGGCGATGTGATTGAGCGGCTGCAAACACAAATGCAGTCTGGCGAAAATATTTATGACGCCTATGTGAATGACTCTGATCTCATTGGTACTCACGCGCGTTACGGACATGTCGTGCCGCTGTCAGACTTTATGGCGGGGGCTGGAAAAGACGTCACTCTGCCCACCCTCGATCTGGAAGACTTCATTGGTCTGAGTTTCACTACCGGTCCCGATGGCAAGCTCTATCAGTTGCCCGATCAACAGTTCGCTAACCTCTATTGGTTTCGCTATGACTGGTTTGCGCGGCCAGAATTGCAGCAACAGTTTCAATCTATTTATGGTTATCCGCTTGGCGTACCCGAAAACTGGTCGGCCTACGAAGACATTGCTGAATTCTTCTCTGAGCACGTAGGTGAGCTCGATGGCAAGCCTGTATACGGGCATATGGACTACGGTAAGAAAGATCCTAGCCTGGGGTGGCGTTTTACCGATGCCTGGCTATCGATGGCAGGCGCGGGTGATGCAGGATTGCCTAATGGGTTGCCGGTAGATGAGTGGGGCATACGGGTTGAGGCGTGTCGGCCGGCAGGTTCTTCGGTTAGTCGAGGGGGTGCAACCAACAGCCCGGCTGCAGTGTATGCATTGTCCAAGTACATGGATTGGCTTAAACGCTTTGCGCCGCCAGAGGCTGCCGGCATGACTTTTTCGGAGGCAGGTCCTGTTCCTGCGCAGGGCCAAATAGCGCAACAGGTATTCTGGTACACCACCTTTACGGCCGACATGATTCAGCCTGGTCTTGCCGTAATGAATGACGATGACACACCAAAGTGGCGCATGGCTCCGTCGCCGCATGGGCCTTATTGGAAAGATGGCATGAAGCTTGGTTACCAGGACACTGGCTCTTGGACTCTGCTTTCAAGTACGCCGCTCGAACGACGGAAGGCCGCCTGGCTGTACGCGCAGTTTGTGGTTTCAAAAACCGTATCGCTCAAAAAGACGCTGCATGGCCTGACACCCATTCGAAATTCTGATTTGCAGTCTCAGGCTATGAGCGATGCAGCACCCAAGCTAGGAGGGCTTGTTGAGTTTTATCGTAGTCCTGCGCGAGTTGCCTGGACACCCACAGGTACCAACGTGCCCGACTACCCAAAACTTGCTCAACTGTGGTGGGAGAACGTCGCGAATGCGGTGAGCGGAGAGAAGTCGCCGCAGGCGGCACTGGATGACCTTGCGCGGCAACAAGATCGGGTATTAGAACGACTGGAACGTCATGGTGTGCAAGGTGACTGTGGACCAAAACTCAACCCTGAAGAGTCTGCGGAAGCTTGGCTTGCTCGACCAGGCGCGCCAAAACCAAAATTGGCGAACGAGAAACCGCCGGGCAAGACAGTACCTTATGACCAGCTTATTGAAGCCTGGCGCGCGGGGCGGGTTCGATGATTAAGGAAGACCTCGGGCGGCCGGTGAACTCGAAAACGGGCAAGCACTTGCTACTCATTGGTGCCCTTGCTGTGGGCCTGCTATTTCTGGCGCAGCATACAAGGGCTGCGGAATTGAGTGTCGAGCAACAACGAGCCAAGGCGATTTTTAAGGAGCTAGTTGAAACAGACACGACACATTCAACGGGCGATACGTTGATTGCTGCGGAGCGCATGGCAAAGCACTTGCTTGATGCTGGTTTTGCTGAGAAAGACGTTCGCGTAATAAATAACGCCCCGCGCAAAGGTAATTTGGTTGCGCGCTATCGCAGTCCGGCACCCACAAAGAAACCAATTCTATTTCTTGCTCATATCGATGTGGTCGAGGCCAACCCGGAAGACTGGAATTTACCGCCGTTTGAGTTCATTGAAAAAGACGGCTACTACTACGGACGCGGTACGATCGATGACAAAGACGAAGCGGCTATCGCGGTGGCCAATTTCATTACTCTAAAAGAACAGGGTTTTGTTCCTACTCGCGATATCATCATTGCGTTAACCGCCGATGAAGAAGGTGGTGAAGAAAACGGAGTGATTTATCTGCTCGAAAATCACCGCGATTTAGTCGATGCAGCCTTTGTGATAAACGAAGGGGGTGGCGGCGGGTTGCGGAAAGGCAAGCCTGTAGGTAACTCAGTTCAAGCGGCAGAAAAAGTGTATCAATCTTACACACTCGAAACGACTAACCGAGGTGGTCACAGCTCGTTGCCGCGAAAAGACAACGCGATCTACTCGCTGGCAAGCGCCCTTGGCGCGATTCAAAACCACAGCTTTCCAGTGAGCTTTAATGAAGTGACCCGGGCGTACTTCAAAGCCACTTCGCTCACGATGTCGAAAGAAGACCGCGGGGCGATGGAGCGATTGCTGAAGAATCCTGCCGATGAAGAAGCAGCCGGGAAATTCGCCGAGGTGCCTTCTGTTAACTCTCGTTTGCGCACCACCTGTGTTGCCACTCAACTTGATGCCGGGCACGCAGAGAACGCGCTGCCGCAGCGGGCTAGTGCCACGGTGAATTGTCGGATCTTGCCGGGCGTCCCGCCAGCAGACGTTCAGGCAGAGTTGATACGGCTGATTGCCGATCCGGATATTTCGGTGACACCCATGCGCCCGCCCACACCGAGTGATGCCTCTCCGTTGAGCGAGGAAGTGTTGGACCCCATCATGCAGATCACACAAGAGCTCTGGCCCGGCACGCCGGTAGTGCCTATTATGAGTACAGGTGCAACTGATGGCCTGTTTTTTCGCAACGCCGGTATTCCGGTTTATGGCGTATCAGGTATTTTCAGCGACATGGACGATGTGCGGGCCCACGGTCGCGATGAGCGGATCGGAGTAGATGCATTCTTTATGGGGCTCGAATTTCAGGAGAGGTTGATCAAAAGCTTCAGCCTACAATAGAACTTACACTCAGGGCATGTTTTGGGGAGTAGCAGCGCGATGCGTAAACAAGAACGGAAACAAGAACGGAAACAAGAACTTAAACAGCTTAATAGGACGGCGGTAAGCGGTGCTCGCGAGAAAGGATTGTCGTTTGCCAGCACACTTCTCATAGCGCTTGCGCTTTTTGTGTCTGCGGGCTCGCCAACCGCTGGTGCCGAAACGCTCACTAACAGTGACGTTGTTAAGCTTGTTGAGGCGGGGTTAGCTAGCGACACCATCAGTTTGAGTATTCGCTCTGCCGCTGACACCAACTTTGATACATCAGCCGATGGGCTTTCCGCGCTTGCGAGTGCGGGTGTACCCGATTCTGTGGTTCAAACCATGATTGGCAGGCAGTCAGGGGGATCTACGGCTGCCCCAGCCCCAGCTCCTGTGGCCGTTCGGCCGTTAAAGTCCGTTCGTCGTGAGGTGCTGCCGGCAGCGATTGAGCCGACTATAGGTCAGCAGTATTTTACCCGGTACAATTTTTGGTACGAGCGTGGCAGACACTCAACCACAAATTATTCGCGCGGCAAGATGTTGCCGATTAACAGCAAGGTTACGCTTACGTCGATTGGTGCCAAGAAAATGGTGCTGACGCTTGAAACGGGAGATTCTGTAACCCTTGCGCTGGCTCAAAAAACCAGCTTGCGATCGCTCAACGAAATCGCATCAGAATTGTTGGGTGAACAAGAAATTCCTATCGATCGTCTGGGTGAAGATCTGTCTAAAGCAGTAAGTCAGGGCAATTTGCGGCTAGGAATGACTCGCGAGCAGGTGCTTATGACCCGCGGTTATCCGCCGCGACACAAGACACCGTCACTTGATGATGAGCGTTGGATTTACTGGAGTAGTCGATTTGTTCACCGCACGCTTCTGTTCCAGGACGATTTGCTGATCCAAGCACGCGGTATCAACTAGGGCCGCTGATGCGCTAGCTGATATAGCCCATGCTCTCGAGCGCGAGCACAACCCGGTGTGCCGCTAGGTCTGGGCTTAGCTCTTCAGTTTGAATAACCAGCTCGGCGTTCTCAGGGATCTCATATGGATCTGAAATTCCGGTGAACTCTTTGATCTTGCCTTCGCGCGCAAGTTTATAAAGCCCTTTGCGGTCCCGGCGCTCGCACTCCTCGAGGCTAGTCGCAACATGAATTTCCATGAAGCCGCCGAGGGGTTCAATCAGATTGCGGACGTAACGCCGGGTTGCGGTGTAGGGAGCGATAGGCGCACAGATTGCGATGCCGCCGTTCTTGGTGATTTCGCTAGCAACATAACCGATGCGCTGAATGTTGAGGTCCCTATGTTCCTTAGAGAAACTCAGTTCACTTGAGAGGTTCTTTCTGACCACATCGCCATCGAGCAGTGTTACCGGACGTCTGCCATCTTCCAGGAGCTTTACCATTAGTGCGTTTGCGATGGTTGACTTGCCAGAGCCCGACAAACCGGTAAAAAACACGGTGAACCCCTGTTTGTTCTTTGCTGGGTGTGCCCGTCGCAGTTCCTCCACCACCTTGGGGTACGAAAACCACTCCGGGATGTCCAGGCCTTCGCGCAGGCGACGGCGGAACTCGGTGCCTGAAATATTTAGCACCTTGTCGTCTTTTTCGGTCTCGTCAGCTGGAACGTATTGGGCTCTGTTCTCCACATAAACCATCATCTTGAACGGCACCATGGCTATGTCGAGTTCCTCTTCGTGTTTGGCGAAGAGCTCCTGGGCATCGTATGGGCCATAAAATGGGTTGCCGTCTTTGTCATCGCCCGGACCCGCATGGTCGCGGCCTACGATGAAGTGTGTGCAGCCGTAGTTCTTGCGAATGATTGCGTGCCAGATCGCCTCTCGGGGTCCGGCCATGCGCATAGCGAGGTTAAGTAGGCTAAGTGATGTGGTTTGGTCTGGGTATTCGTCAAGCACGTGCTCGTAACAGCGCACCCTGGTGAAGTGATTGATGTCTCCAGGTTTGGTTAGACCGACAACAGGCTGAATAAGTAGGTTGGCTTGAACTTCTTTTGCGGCCCTGAAGGTCAGCTCTTGATGCGCGCGATGCAAAGGGTTGCGTGTTTGAAAGGCAACGATCTTGCGCCAGCCCAGCTTTCGGAATCGGCCGCGTGCTTCTGCTGGGGTATCGCGAAGCATCTTAAAATCGTAGTGCGTTTGAGGCTCGATGCCATGAATCTTGCCGCCTACGTAAACAGAGCCAGCGGTGTCGTTCAGGTAGGCAACGGCAGGGTGAGTGTCATCGGTGGTGCCGTAAACTGATGTGGCTTCCATCGCTTTGTCGGGATGGTAGATGTCTTCGACATCCATAGTAGCGAGCAAGACACCTTCTGGATCGCGCAGTGCGATGCGTCCGCCGGTTTTCAGTGTCTCGGCGAACTCTTCAGAAACGTCGAGGGTTATTGGCATGGGCCAAAGCACACCAGAGGGCAGGCGCATGTCTTTGCAGATAGACTCGAACTCAGCCTGGGTATTGAACCCGTCGAGCGGCGAAAATGCGCCGCAGTTCAGCAGGTCGAGGTCGCAGAGCTGACGTGCTGTTAAATCCCAAGAGGGGTATTCGCCCGCTCGTTTTTGCTCTTCTTCTGCTGCAGATTCGTTTAGATACAGGTCCTTAAGTTCACCGCCATGTGGTTCTTTAAACGCGCCCATAAAGTCACATTCCTTAGACTAAAATTAACTGGAAGTTTCGAAGCGAGAAGTCTACCGACTTGTATGAAAATTCCGATGAAAAATGATGGCCTTAATGTAAATGCTAAAGCTGTTTGGCTATTAGCTAACAACCGAATAGGTTAAATCAGGCCGTTAGTGCGAACGCTTGATCCGCAACGCCACGCAGGCGAGCAATGTGAGCGGTCCCACCCTGCAGGTCGCCACCCAACGTTCTTAAACAAAGATGTGTAAGCCCGGTTTTGTGCCAGTTGCTAACCCGAGTCTTCCATTCGGCCTCTCTTGGACCAACAACGGCAACGCCTGCCTCAGTGCCGATGCTATTCGGGTCGCGTCCAGCAGTCGCCGCAGCGGAGTCAATACGAGCCCGCAGCTCGGGATATTCCTCTGGGCTTGCCAGTACGAACCAGCCATCCGACAGCTCGCCAATGCGCTTAACGACTGCGTTGCCCGGCACGCTACTGGCGCCGATCCACATATCGATGTGCCGATTCAGTGGCAGGGGATTGATGCCAGATTCGATGATCGTATGGAATTTGCCGCGGTAGGTGATTTCTTGTTCGCGCCAGAGCCGACGCAGTAGTTGCATCTGCTCGCTGCATCGAGCACCCCTGGTATGAAAGTCGACGCCCATCGCCTGGTATTCTGCTGCGCTGCCGCCGACGCCTATCCCCAATCGCAGGCGGCCGCCAGACAACACATCTATCTCGGCCGTTTGTTTTGCCACCAGCGCAGTCTGGCGAACGGGCAAAATCAACACGGAGGGCACCAGTTCGATTTTTTGGGTGCAGCCAGCGAGCCAGGCAAGCATCGTGAGGGGTTCGTGCAGGTGTTTGCTGCCTGGTCGAATCACCTGCTCCGGTATCCTCAGGTGATTGAGCCCAAGCTCTTCTGCCGCTTGCGCAAACTCGCGAATGGCACCCAGATCGTTTTTCAGTTCTCGAACCGGTAGTGAAACCCCTATTTTCATTGGCTTGTACTCTGCTCTGCGCTCTTGGTAGCTAAGCTTCATTTTGAACGTTTGGTGTGCGTATTCCCAGCGCCACGCTCAACCCGCATACTTGGGCGACGAGAGACCGTGATTAGAAT
>CAZFIA010000187.1:0-6771 GCA_964519335.1 uncultured Pseudomonadales bacterium | reverse complement strand
TTCTCGTGCATCATCTATGAGCTCACCAAAGACTTTCAGCCGCAACATTTCCGGCGGTTGCCCTATAACCTCGCGCAACTGCTCTTTAGAGGTCACCAGGTAGCTACTATCTAGATTCATCGACTGTGACCCCTAGTGCTATTGAGTTTATTCCTAGTGTACAAAGTTGAGCATAAAAGAAACTGGCACGGTCTTGCTAATGCTCGGCAAGCTCGCAAGCTGTTGGAGCTTGTCGATGCCGGCAACTAATCCGACGCTTGCTGCGTTAATGATGATCGGCTCGGTGCTCGTCACCACAAGCTGGCCCTCTGCAACACGCAGTGCCAGTATTTCCGCGGTAATGGGAATCCGTTCTCCGTGCAAATCCAGCATCAAGCGCAAGCTAGACGTTGTGGAACTGCCGACGGCGAGACCCAAAAAATCGTCTGCGTCGATGTGCCCATGAATTTTTGCCAGCGGAAAGCGTGCAACCTCGAACAAAAATTCGAGTACCCGCTCATTGCGAATTGGGATGTTGGTTTCTACGCTGGCAAGATCGACGCTCAGGTTCACCTCACCGCTATCGCCGTCAAATTTCACGGCGCCGGAAAGTTCACTCAGGGAGTGTGCTTCAGCGATGTCGCCCGCCTTGACCGAAACAAAGCTGATGACGGACCCAGCGCTATCAAGGCTCCAGCTATCTACCGTAGGAGCTGCGGCCGTGGCCGAAGTGGCAATGCAAAGAAGAAAGAAAGCAGAAAAAAGGCGAGTGAATGTCATACGACGTCTCCAGAAGCGCACTAAGAATCAGAACCAGATCAAGACACTAGTGTATACCGGATGCGTTATAAGGCGAGGCGAGCCTCTTACGGTCCCTTACGAAAGAGACCGTTACTCACTTTTACCAACGATTTGGCTACCACCGATTGGGGCGTTTGCGCTCGTTAGCTTCGTTAACGCGCAATGGGCGACCGCCCACGTCTTTGCCGTTGAAGTCTTCGATAGCCTTCTTCGCGTCTTCGTCACTATCCATTTCGACAAATCCGAATCCTCGAGAGCGCCCGGTTTCACGATCAGTGATTACAGTTGCTGAGCCTACAGCCCCGATCTCACCAAACATCTCTGAAAGCTCTTGGTCCGTAGTGCTCCAAGGGAGGTTGCCCACGTAAATCTTCATAGTTTCTCCGTGCCCGTTCCGATTCTCCGCGCCCGTACGCTAACGAGCAAAATGTGCGTGCGAGTCCAGCGCACCACTTTCTGGCCCACAAGAAACTCGAATTTCCGAGTATAGGACGTTTACAAACGGATTCAACCAAGGCCTTATGTCCATAGGGAATAATCGGGGAGGCTCAAAAACCAGCCATTTCATTACTGAGAGCTGCCTTATCCACACCTAAGCCAAACTTAACATTTGTTAGTTTTTACCAGATGCACCTCCACTAGAAGGAACACTTAACGAATGCCGCAAGCCCGCCCCCATCTGCTACTTACCAACGACGATGGGGCAGACTCGCCCCTGTTTGAGCTGCTTGTCGAGACCATGGCCGAATACGCCGAGCTATCCATTGCCGTGCCCGCTCGAGAACAAAGCTGGAAAGGTAAATCGATGACCCGGCATGGCGATATCAGCGTGGTGGAAACCCAGATCGCCGGGCACTCCGGTTACACAGTTGAGGGTACACCGGCAGACTGCGTGAATATCGCGTTATACAACCTGCTCGACCGCAAACCTGATCTGGTGGTGAGCGGCATTAACGTCGGGCTCAACGCGGGCTTATCGCTGGTCTGGGCATCCGGTACGGTCGGCGCTTGTCTTGAAGGCAACATTGCCGGCATCCCGGGACTTGCGTTATCGCAGCAACTTAGTCCGGAGACCTACGGGCATTGGGATAGGCACCGCCAGTTTGAAGACGAGATATTCGCGCGTCTGAAGAACAACACCCAGCTCGTTATGCCAGCTATCTGGGACCATATCACCGCAGACACCTCAGCACCGCTGACCCAACAACAGGGTAACCGAGCGACTGCGATAACCCACAACGTAAATCTGCCATTCGAACTCTCAGAGCCCTTACTCGAGCAAAGCTATCTGGGACATTCGTGGTACGGCCAGTGCTTCGTTAGCAAGACTGACAATGTATATACCCACCGTATGCAACCCTTCGACCGCGATACCAATAGCCAGGCGGACAACAATATTCTGACTCGCGGGCACGTCAGCGTAACCCGGCTCGACTTGCACACCTTTGGTCAGCTGGAGGGTCGTGTAGAGGGTGGTGTGGACTAGGATGTTGCGCGTGCAGGCGCACTCTGATGCTGCCGGCGTAGATAGTTCAGAACGTCCGACCGGGTGATGAGGCCCAGGAAATTCTCGTCATCCATTACTGCAGCATAGGGCCGCACCTCAAGCATCGACACAAGGTTATTCACTGTAGTATCGCAAGCCACTCGCAAGAAGGTTCGCCGCATGACTCCTTCAACAGAGTCGGAGAAACTCTCGGGCCGCTGAAACGCATAGCGCATGATGTCGTCTTCTGTGAGTATCCCCACCAGGACGCCATCTTCAATCACCGGGAGTTGAGAAAACCCGGCATTGCGCAATCGGTTATGGGCGGTCGCAAGATGATCGGCAATGCCAACGGTAACAGTAGCCAACTCATCGTGCGGGCGACCAATCAAATCTCGCAAATCACCATGAGGCTCACGGGTGATAAACCCCTGATCTTCCATCCAAAAATCATTGTACTGTTTCGACAAATACTTGTTGCCGGTATCGCAAACAAACGCCACTACTTTCTTGGGCTCAGTTTGATCCTTGCAGTACCGTAGTGCAGCAGCAAGTAATGTACCGGTTGAGGAGCCACCTAGAACACCAGTTTTAGCAAGCAGCTCGCGTGCTGTTGCAAAGGATTCAGCATCATCGATGGTGTAAGCATTCTTGGTACTGGAAAAATCACAGATCTCGGGAATGAAGTCTTCCCCAATACCCTCAACCAGCCAGGACCCGCCTTCGGTGAGTTTTCCACTGGCAATATATTCCGCAAGAATGGATCCCTTTGGGTCGGCAAGCACCAGTTCGACATCTCGACCGGTAGATCGAAAGTACTTACTTAGCCCACTTACAGTGCCGCTGGAACCAACGCCTACAACCACCGCATCAACGGCACCATCAAGTTGTTGCCAAATTTCAGGGCCTGTCGTTTGCACGTGCGCTTCTGCGTTGTCGGGATTAGCAAACTGATTGATGTAATAGGCGCCGCGTTCTTTCGCGATGCTCGCGGCAAGATCCTGATAATACTGAGGGTGACCCTTAAGTACATCTGAGCGAGTAAGAACAACCTCAACTCCCATGGCTTTCAAGTTAAAAATCTTCTCAGGGCTCATTTTGTCGGGCACAACCAACATCAAGTGGTATCCCAACTGCCCAGCCGCAAGCGCAAGACCAAGTCCGGTATTGCCCGCAGTTGCCTCAATCAGCGTGTCGCCCGCCTTTATGTCTCCCCGAGCCTCAGCCTTGCGTATCATCGTCAGGCCAATACGATCCTTGATCGAACCACCCGGATTGGTGTTTTCGAGTTTTAGGTAGAGCTCACATGGCCCAGTGTCATAATTGTTTAGCCGCAACATCGGCGTTTGGCCAATCATATCCAGCACATTGTCGTAGACGTGCATCGTGTTTCCTTCTATTTCACTAGCTGAAGCATAGCCTCAAATGAGGACTTCAACCACGAGCTACAACACAGTTACTGCTATGCTTTGCCCGCTTAGTTCATCTCGGAAGACCCCATAAATCATGCAGCGCAACACCGAAGCATTGCAACAGGATCAGTTTGACGTACTGGTGATTGGTGCTGGCGCACACGGAATTTTTGCAGCGCTCGATGCCGCGCTAAGAGGCCTAAGCGTCGCCTTAATCGACCGCGCAGACCTTTGCGGTGAAACCTCCAGCAATTCGCTGCGCACGCTGCACGGAGGCATTCGATATCTGCAGTACCTACAGCTTGGTCGCACCGTAGAGTCCATTCGCGAACAGGCTATCCTGCGCAAAATCGCTCCAGGACTCACACAGATATTGCCGTTTGTCATGCCATGCTCGGGTCAAGGAATGCGCGGACCCGCGGTGATGCTTGCAGGTATGCAGGGCCATCAGGCCCTGCGGCTCGCCACTACGCTCGATATCAACGGACTGGATCATCTACCAATGAATCGAGTGTCAGGAGCAGCGACTTACAACGAGCTTGCGCCAGGCGTTGTGGCCCCAGACCTAAGCGGCACCGCAATCTGGAGCGAGGTGCAGCTGCTCGACGCCAATGCGCTCCTGATAGGTTGTGCACAGGCAGCAGCAGACGCGGGCGCCGCCATCGCCAACTACGTTCAGGCCGATCGACTGCACATCGACAACGGAAAGGTACTCGGAGCCACTTGCACAGACCGCCTGAGCGGCGCCGTATTGAATATCAGTGCAAAAGCCTGCATCAACACCACTGGCCCCTGGATAGAATCATTCTTGCAAAAGGCCTGCGGCGAAGAGATAGGGCCAATGCCTATTGCCCTCAATGACAGCATGAACATCGTTCTGCGGCGCCAACTATTCGCGGATCGCGCAGTTGCACTGCCCAGCAACAAGAAGGTCAAGGGTAAAGCTGTAGCTGATGCCAACCGAATGTACTTCGCAATTCCTTGGCGAGGCCGGAGCGTCATAGGCACGATACAAGAACCCTGGACCGACGAAGAGAGCTCGAATAATAATCGCTCCGGATTCCTCGACCAGTTTCTCGAAGAACTCAATGACACAATGCCCGACGCCAGGCTCGAACGCTCCGACATACAACACGTCTATTGGGGACGTGTGCCCACGGAGGACGCCCGGGACGAGAACGGCATCAGGCGTCGTAAGGTCAGTGAGGTCGTCGATCATGGCGAGCGCGACAACATACAAGGCTTGTATTCTTTGGTCGGCGTAAAGCTAACCACCGCGCGGGCGATCGCAAAGAAACTAGTAGACACCATGATGCGGAAAACCAACCACGTATTCGTGCAAAGCTCCACGCACAAAGTCCGCTTGCCTCTACCGGAACACAACCCGAATCAGCCAAGCCACACCCAACTCAGTAGTGAGCGCCAATTTATGCAGCGCTTGCGGGCCAGTTGTGAAAATGAAATGACGATGACCGCCAGTGACTTTTTGTACAGACGCACTGATCTCGCAATTCTGGACGAACCCACCGAACAGCATTGCCAGTGGCTCGCAAGCGCTTTGCCTGCCCATACGGCCTACCCCGCGATGGACCTCACAACGGACATCGAGAGTGCAGATTGACTCGTCGGCGACGGTTCTCATAACCGGCGCCACAGGTTTTCTGGGGGGAGCGCTGGTTAAGACTCTGAGCGAGCGCGCCTGCAAGATTCGTCTGTTCGTCCGCTCCGACACTAAAGCGAAAGAGCTAGCAGATAAATACGGCGCCAGGGTAATCGCAGGGGAGCTCAGTTCACCAGCAACAGTGCTTAACGCTTGCGCCGATGTCACCCACATTTTTCACGTTGCCGCTCAGCAGGCGAGTTCAGCACAGAACCGCTCAGTCACGAAAGCGGCGATCTATGCAAGCAATGTAGAGGCAACCCGGGTGCTTGCCGAGTGCGCCGCCCAAGCGTCCAATCCTCCCCGATTTATCCACGTATCAACAGCCGCCGTACACGGCGATACAGGTGACCAACCGGCGACCGAAAGTTCGCCGTTTCGCGCTCAAACGGACTACGAAAAAAGCAAGCTGGAAGCCGAACTATTGCTGCGAGAAATCGCGGCTCTATCCAATCTGCCACTCACCATTTTGCGTCCTTGCGCTATTGTGGGTCCGGGGGACAAACGACTTTTGAAACTCTTCCGGCTGGCCAATCGACGGCTAATACCCATTCTTGGGTCGGGAGACAATTACTACCAGATCATTCACGTCGATGACATGGCCCGCGTGCTCGTAGCTGCCGCACAAGCGAGGCAGGCAATCGGCGAAACCTATGTATGTGGCAATCCAGAGACACTCACATTGCGAGAGCTCATCGAGTTGATTGCGCAGGCTGAAGAGAAGAGCAATCGAGGCGCTGGTCGCGTGATATCCATACCGGCGGCGCCAGTTCGGTTCGCGGTGCGTTATGTGGAAAAAATCAGCGCATGGTTTGGTGTTAAACCACTACTCAGCACAGATCGTCTGGGATTTTTCTCAGCCAATCACCGGTTTGATACCCGGAAGCTCGCTGAGGCTCTTGCGAACCCTCTTACGAATACGAGAGATTCGCAAGGCGACCACAGCCTGATAACACATTCGAATGCGTCCGCCGTGGCCGATGCGCAGCGCTGGTATGAGGACCAGCGCTTGCTCTGACGTTAACCCCAGTACAAGAGGGAAACTTAGGCTTACTTGAAAAGCTTGCCCGCCAGTCCGGCAAGGTTACCCATCAAATCGCCACCGCTGGAGTTTTGGTCAATCAGGTTGGGGAGCAAATCTGACAGAGCGCCACCGGCTTCTTCCTGGCCAATACCCAACTGCTGCGCAAATGCCGCAACCTTGTCCTGACCCAGAGCGTTGCTTACCTGCTCGCCTGACACCGCTTCGTTGTCGCCATCGCCAAGCCATGACTGCACAGCATTGCCGGTATCACCACCTGCAAACTTACCTACCAGGCCACCGATGTCGAGATCGCCATCACTGCCACCACCAAGTAATCCGCTGAGGGCGCTACCGATAGCACTTTCGTCACCACCGCCCATCTTCTGCATTACCATCTTAATCGCCATGC
>CAZFIA010000186.1:0-6901 GCA_964519335.1 uncultured Pseudomonadales bacterium | reverse complement strand
GTAGGCCGCGTCGCAGTTAGACAGGTTCTCAAGCGACGTTTGGCAGGCAAGCGTAAGCACACCCTCAAGTTGCGAGTGGTTGCCTGGAAATGCTTGCCTGAAGCGGCCTACAAGGTGGTCTACAAAGGCATCTGTCACCAGACGCTGAGGATTAAACATGGCTCTCTCTTATCCAACTCCCTGGATATACAAAAATTGTAGTCAATCCTTAGCGGCATAAGTGTGCGCGAACGCACAACTGCCCCCAGGTGTCAGAGATGCGTCGGAGTCCGTGGTGCCCTGTGTCGTGTTTTACAGGTTCTCAACAATTTGGGGCGGCTGAACTGTGAACTGAGTAGGACTTGAACCCGATGGCTTTGAATTAGTATGGTTCATGATTCAGTTGCTTTTCATGAGAGTCATTCATGTCCCATATTGAGCTTCGGCACCTGCGCACCCTCGTTGCCCTGCGTGATTCTGGATCACTGGTAGAGGCCGCCGAGCGGGTCTTCCTGACCCAGTCGGCCCTGTCGCACCAGCTCAAAGACCTTGAGAACCGCCTCGGCTGCGCTTTGTTCATCCGCAAAACCCGGCCGGTCCGCTTCACGGCCGCCGGCAATCGGCTGCTCGCTCTCGCAGATGAAGCACTGCCAGCCACCTATGCCGCAGAACAGGACATCCACGCTCTGGCCGGCGGCGAGACGGGCCGCCTGTTCATGGCGATCGAATGCCACAGCTGTTTTGAGTGGCTGCTGCCGGCGCTCAACCGCTATCGCGAAGATTGGCCAGACGTAGAGCTCGATATCAGCAGTGGTTTTCACTTTGCAGCCTTTCCAGCGCTTGCGCGTGGTGATCTGGATCTGGTGATTACGGCTGATCCAATTGAGGACGAAAGCTACTACTACGAACCGTTGTTTTCCTACGAGGCTCTGCTCGCCATCGCAAACGATCATCCACTAACAGAAAAAGAGTGGCTCGAGCCCGGCGATTTCAGCGCGGAAACCCTAATCACCTATCCGGTCGATCGTGACCGACAAAATGTGTTTACCGACTTTCTGACCCCTGCGGGCATCGAGCCTGCCAGCGTGCGCACGGCCGAGCTAACGACCATGATGATCCAGCTGGTGGCGAGTGATCGCGGCGTTTGCTGTCTGCCAAACTGGGCGCTGCACGAGTACATGGAAAAGTCCTACGTTGCGACAAAGTCGTTGGGTGAGGAAGGACTATGGCCCACGCTGTATGCGGCGGTACGTGCGGATCAAGCTCAGGCGAATTACGTGCAGGGTTTCTTTGAGACCGCTCGCGAAACGAGCTTTGAGCACCTGCACGGAATTGTGCGTGTCATTGACGAATGAATGGCTGCGCACATCAGGAGTGCTGCTGATCAGGGCACCAGGTGTTTGTGTACCCAGCTGCGTTCTGAGTTCTGTTCCCAGCATTCGCGCTCGTGCACTCCGCTTGAGAGTTGCAGCCGTTCGTAACGCACGGGATTAAGAAATACGCCCATCGCCGTATCCGGTGCTTGCTCGGGTACTGGCTTGTCTTGGGCCAGAAGGTTGAGCAGTTCGCCACGATCTATCGCGCTGCTCTGCGGGTGTTGTTGATACAGCCAGTCGAGCTTCTTGGGCACATCCGGTCGCAATACCCAGCTTGCGAAAACTTGCTCGGGCTCGATGATTTCCCAGCCCGCTCGAATTCTGTATTGCACTTGAATGCTGGGCAGATAGACCTGCAGGCTGCATGTGGGGCGAGCCCTGAGCTCGGCCCATTTGGGCGCGGCTGCGCTAAAAAATAGCGCGAGCCTTGATTCATGGTCGCGCAATACCAGCGTCCGCTGTTCGGCATCACCCTCCGCATTTACCGTGCCCAGAGTGCAGAGTGCTGCCCAGCCGTCGTTGTGTTCGTGAGCAGCCTTGCGATCTGCCGTAAATCTCTCGAGGGGATCAGTAACCGCCGTCATCAGATATTGATGCCCCTGCCGGTTTTGCTAATGTCGGCCAGTTCTTCCGGTGCGCGTTCCCGATGGCGCTGCATAACCTGGTAAATCAACCCGTGACCTGATGCGCTTAGTGCGTCTGCGATCATGTTTTCGGTGTCTACTTTCTCTGCCCGACGCATCAATCGATCGTAGGCGTAGATGAAATTGTTGCAGTGCCGCGCTCTGACGGGAGTGCCGTAAAAGTACTGGTAGCGCTCGTCGAGATCTTCAGTGGCCAGATTTAGTTCGAGCAAGCGCCTGGAAAATACTTCGGTATCTACCGTGTTGAGTTGGGTAAAGAGTGCGCTCTGCTCTTCTCGAGTAATGCTGCCGTCTGCATTTGCAGCACCCTGGCTTGAGATAAACAGTAAGCCCGCTATAGCCCCAAGTTGGCCTTTCACGTTTTGCGCGATACGTAAAAAGGCTTCCTGGCGCGCGTGCAGTTCACTTTCAGCCATCTTTTCAGATTGTATTGAGGCTTGTTCGGCGGAGCGTTCAATCTCGCGTGCCTGGGCGTTCAACGCGGCGGTGTTTTGCTGCAGCTCCTCTTGTTGCAGAAAGTATCCGATAACCAGCCAGAAAAAGGCGAGCGGTGCGAAGGCGCCTTCGAGAAAGCTGCCCATTTGCTCCGCGGGCAGATCCGCGAAGTTAGACCAGCCCACGGCCTGGGCGACATACAAGAACCCCAGTAACAGCCAAACGAGACTGACCGCGAGACCCAGGTAAATACGCCAGTCGCGACCTTTTCGCTCGCGATTGGGTTCACTCGATGGCAATTTGCTGGCCTAGCCTTTGTCTTGCTCCCGGGCGCGACGCAGATCTGCCATGTCACGCTGGATTTCGCTGAGGCGAAACACCAGATCGGGTAATTGCTCGGAAATGCGCCAGAGGAAATAGACGCCGGCGAGGATGCCGAGGGTGGCGATGATTTGCATGTAGTGTCTCCTTAAACCCGGTTCGGGCTGCGAATTTGTCCAAGGGTTGCCAGTTTACCTTAAGCAGGGCATTTACCGGTCATGTGCCTTGCTCTTGTCGTTGTTTAGAGCGTTGTTGCGCACCTGGGTTTGGTGAATGGCACAATGGCGCTATGTTTCCCCCCGAATTTACCGAACGACTCAGCCAAACTCTGGGTCAGATTCAAGCTGACCACATATTGGCTTCGATGACGTCACCCAAGGCCGTAGGTTTGTGGGAGAACCCCTTGCGTGGCGACCAGGCACAGAACAGTGCTCGAGAACCTCGTCTCTCGGTTGTGCAGGCGCTTTGTCAGGCGGAGGCTATTGAGGATGTTCAGCGCGTTTCCACCGCCCTGCCCGGATGCTATAGCGTGGCCGGCGACTATCGCGAGCGACTAATGCGGAGCCCGCTTGTAAGCGATGGATCGGTCTACCCGATGAATCCCTCCAGTCTGTTTGCGGCGAAAGCGTTAGGTGTTCAACCGGGTGAAGAGGTGCTGGATCTGGCGGCGGCACCCGGTGGTAAAAGCCTGGTGCTGGCCGCGGCGTTGAGCTTGAATGGCGAATCCACCGGACGACTCGCCCTGGTTGAGCCGATAAAGGCGCGATTTCATCGCTTGCGGGCAAACATGCAGCGCTGCGGCGTTTTGCAAGCCGACTACTATCAACGTGATGGTCGTGGCGTGGGAGCCGCGGTGCCCGAGCGTTTCGATCGGGTATTGCTCGATGCCCCATGTTCCTCGGAGGCACGATTTCACAGTGCAGATCCAACCAGCACTCACCACTGGAGTTTGCACAAGGTTCGAGATTGCGCGCGCAAACAGAAGTCGCTCTTGAAGTCTGCTTTTCGGGCACTCAAACCCGGCGGTACGCTTGTTTACAGTACCTGTTCGTTCTCGCTGGAAGAAAACGAGCGCATTGTTGACAGTCTCTTGCGTCGAGAATCACAGGCCGAGCTTGTCCCTATCGAAGTTGCACAGGATATGAGCGCCAGATTTTTTCCGGCGGTGACAGAAGTAAGTCGCGCCGAAAATGCGCGCAAGGCCAAGACACTCAATTGCGCGGAGGCGAGGCGGGTGCTCCCGGATCACCTTTGGGATGGATTTTTCCTCGCCAAGATTACCAAACGCAAGACTAAGACACTTTAACTCTTGTGCTTGCGGCCAATCTTCTTGGGCGTGAACAAAGCCACTCGACTGACTTCTACAACATCCGACCAGTGTGCTGCGTCACTTTCAAATAGTGCGCATCCCATGGTGGGCAGGTTGTCGAGCTGTTGGTCGTCAGCGGATAGCGCGTTTACTAGCCAGGTGAGTCCTGGATTGTGCGCAACCAGAGCCACACAGCTTTCTTCCTCGGGTGTTTCTTTGAGCGTCGCAAGCAAGGTTTCTGGATCGGCAAGATAAAGTGATTGCTCAACGCAAGTATGTTCTGGCGTTATGCCAAATCCAGTAGCGACGTAGGCGCTCGTTTGCTTCGCTCTTGTCGCGGCACTGGTCACCAGCCAGCCGGGTATGTGCAGCGGATTCTTGGTGTTCTTTTTGAGATACCGCGCCACCAGTTCTGCGTCGGCGCGCCCGTCAGAGCTTAGCTCGCGCTCGAAATCACTGGATCCAGCGTCAGAGGAGCGGGCGTGGCGTACTAGCCAGAAGAACTTCAATTCTGAATTGCTCGTTGAGCTATGTGCCGAATCAATCGTAGAGCGCAAAAAACTCCGCGAAGGCTTCGAACTGGCCACCGCTTGCTGAAGAAGGAACGATGATGGGCGTCTTTATGCCTGAGTCGAACCAGGCCTCGATGCCATCGCGGACTTCAGTGGCGTTACCGAACAGGGTCGTTTCCGCGAGCCACGCATCAGACAAACAGCCGGGCACCGCGTCGGTATCCTTGCGCTCAAGTGCGGCCTCAACGGCATTCATCTCTTCTTCAAAGCCTGCTTCTTTCCAATAATTTCTGTAGTTGGGCAAGAACGCATAGCCCGTTAGGGTTTTGCGGTTCACTGTCATGGCTGCCTTCTTGTCATCGCTTATGCAGGTAGGAATCATGTTGCCAATAAAGAAGTCTTTATTGGTTCGCGCATCATCGCTTAGGTGAGAAAGAGAATGCGCCATATGGCTACGCGCGCCGTTGGCGAAGACCATACCCTGGCCAATCTCTTCGGAGAGCTTAATCATCTTTGTGCGCAGGGTGGCGAGTGTAATCGGTGGCATCTCACCGGCGCGTGGGGTATTGCGCACGTCGTCAACAAAGGCGCGGATGTCTGCCAGGGGTTTGCCTTGAGTCACGCCCAGTCGATCCATAGCGGGCGCGTGGCTTACGCCGATGCCAAATCGAAAGCGTCCGCCAGAGAGCTCATGAATGGTTGAAATATGGGCCGCAAAATCTGTGGGGTGGCGGGTATAAATTGGCGTGATGCTGGTGCCGAACTCAATCTCGTTGGTTGCCATGGCCAGCGCCTGGCACAAACCCAGTCCGTCGCCGAAGCTAGGGCAAAACAATCCGCTAAAGCCGCGTCGCTCGATATCCTGGGCTAGTTCAATGGTTTTCTTGCGGCGCCCCGGTACGGCGGCGAGGCTAAGTGCGGGTTTGGTCATAACGAAGTCCTGACATTCTGATTTTGTTTGTGTGCGGTTCTATAGAATATTGTGTCGTGCTGTCTTGCGTCGAGGTTGGCTTAGGTGTTCCTGAACAAAGTCTCCGCGTTTGAATACCCAGACGAGCACGGCGCCAGCGACAAACCCACCGATGTGCGCCCAGAACGCAACTCCGCCACCGCCTGTATCTTGCATGCTACCCAGGAACTGAATGAGCACCCAGTAGCCTAGCATCAGAAAAGCGGGCACCGACACAGTGGTAAAGATGAAGATGCACAAAATGCGCGCTCGTGGAAACAGTAGTGCATAAGCACCCATCACTCCACCAATCGCGCCGGATGCGCCGACCATTGGAATGATACTGGTGGGATCAGTTGCGGCCTGGGCTGCGGCTGCACCCAGGCCACATAGCAGATAGAAAATTACAAACCTAACTGGCCCCATGGCATCCTCAACGTTGTCGCCAAAGATCCACAGAAACCACATGTTGCCTATGAGGTGCATCCAGCCGCCGTGCATAAACATGCTCGACAGTACCGTCAGGTAGCTCCCGTTGCCGTCGACTTGACAGAAGCCCGCGTTGTTCTCCGGAAAGCCGGTGCCCACTGGAATGTTGCCGAGAATGTCGCCGGGGATGAGTCCAAAGTTGCATACCGAAGAGCCAAGCGCTTCCGCAGAGCCCAGGCCTTGCAGAAATACCCAGCTGAGTACGTTGATACCAATCAGAACAAAAGTAGCCATCGGTGGGCGAACCAACGGGTTTTCGTCGCGTAGGGGGAATAACATAGGTTCTACTCTACCACCTACTTTACCTTCGCAGGCCATTGGCGCTGAGTTACACTTTTTCTGCTGCCCCTAGTGCCGATCAGGTAGTGCTAACCCGGGCCATGACCTTTCAGAAACGGACAGAAACGGATTTCGCCAGATGTCGTTAGTTTTACAAGCCCACTCTCTAGGCTATAGCGCGGGCCGGAGGATGCTCTTCAAAGGGCTCGACCTTGCAATCGACTCTTCGGATCGGCTAGGACTGGTCGGCTATAACGGCTGCGGCAAGTCTACCTTGCTGAATATACTCGCCGGTGAACTTGCGGCCGACCAGGGTCACATCTCTCGCTCTCGGGGGTTAAAGCTTGCGCGTGTGGAACAGTTTCTGCCTGAAGAAATGTTCTCTATGTCTTTGCGCGAAGCGCTGGCAAGCCAGGTAGACGCTGATGAGAGTTGGCGTGCTGATGTAGAACTAAGCCGTCTTGGCTTTTCAGAAAGCCAGATGTTGCAGTCGGTTAAATCCCTTAGCGGTGGCCAACTCAATCGGCTAATGCTCGCTCGCGCGTTGGTGAGTGAACCGCAGCTGATGCTGCTCGACGAACCTACCAATCATCTCGATCTTGCAACGC
>CAZFIA010000185.1:0-6908 GCA_964519335.1 uncultured Pseudomonadales bacterium | reverse complement strand
GATCATATCCCTGGCCGAGGTCGGCCACTTGCACGTCTTCGAGACGGTACTGGGTAGATGGATCGTTATCCTTGGCGTATTTAATCGATGCCGGGGAGATATCGATGCCTGTGCACCTGTACCCACGCACTCCAAACTCTCGGCAATGCAGACCCGGCCCACAACCCAGATCTAAAACTCCGCCGCCCTTGGCAAGAACCTCAGTGCAGAGGAAGTCAACCTGTGCAGTAACCTTGGGTAGCGCACGGCTGGCCAGATCGTGGCGCTGATCCAAATGCTCGCGCAGCATGCGTTGTGAGAATGCCTCGTCGTCCCAGGGTATTTTGTGCTTCCCAGTCCAAGGTTCGGGCTTAGGCCGGTTACAGAAATCAGCCAGGTTCATGCAGCGCTACGCCGTTTGCTGCTTAAACTCAACCAGAATGGCCCTATATTCTTCGCCCTGGTTGACCGCCGTTTCTATATGGCCCTTACGAACGAAATCTGCGGTGTGCGGCGTTGGTGTGAACGCAGTACCACTACCTAATTTCCCTCCGGTGTCGTCATGAAAAGTGACGTCGATGGGGCCGGCGCCCGCGACGTTTACTAAAAAATAGTCATGTTTATGTTCGTGCCTTGGAATGTTATCGCCTGCGGGCACCACCTGACGCCACACGCGCACGTAGTCGTCTTCGAACACCACCTCTGTGGCGATGGGGGCCAGTTCGTTAAGCTCTGTCATTCTCGTAGCTCCTGTACGTCGGTCGGTGTGTTTTTAAGCGCATCGTCAGCGATAGCGATCGCCTGATCTATGTGTTCTGTCTTGTGTGCGTAGGACAGAAACCAATTGAGTTTCGGATGGAAGATCGCTCCGCTTCTGGCGGCGTGGCTGGCGAACACCTTTGCCCGCTTGGCTTTTACATCGTCACGAAAAATGAACGTGGGCATGGTGACAGGGCCCGACATAACCACGTCGGCATGTCCATGCTTGCGGCCCGCGGCCACAATTCCGTCACACAACCTCGCTCCCATAGCTTCCAAGTGATCAAACACGTTGTCTCTTTCATAGATCTCCAGTGTTTTGATGCCGGCACTAAAAGCCACCGCAGAGAACATATAGGTTGCTGTAAATGCAATTTTTTCAGCACCCGATCGTAGATTGGCACAACCTAAAACCGCAGAGGTTGAGTAGCCATTAGCCAGCGCTTTGCCGATACAGAGCAGGTCGGGGTCCAGGTTGAGCGCGTGATGAGAGCCTTTGGGATGCAACCGAAACCCATGTCGCACATCGTCGAGTGTTAGATAACAACCGTGCTGGTCGCGTACCTTATGTAAGGCTGCGACCATCGATGCGCTCACCGATATCGTCTCTTTATTTGGGCTTTGATCCAGCGGGTTAAGCATAATTCCCGCGATTCGATTGCCGTATTCCTTAACTACATCAAGCAGTGCGTCGCAATCGTTCCACGGAACACGAATGATGTACTTCTGCTGTTCGCCTTGATTGGATTCAGGTGCCAATGCAATTTCGACGCCTACGCCGTGATAGGCAGAGTTGAACATCACTACAAAGGGTCGGTCGGTTGCCGCGCGCATGATGCGTAGTGCCAAGTTTGTGCTGTCTGAACCGTTCTTCGTAAACACAGTCCAGTCGTAGCCTTCCCCCCATTGCATTAGCCGTTCTGCATACTGCGGCATGATCTCTGGAAAGAAGGCGGCCAGATCCATTTGACTGGCTTGCTGTGCAGCAGCTGCGTCAACTTCTGGATGCCGATAACCCAGAAGGTTGGGCCCATTGCCGCAATTGAAATCCAGATAAGATCGGCCATCCGCGTCGACGATCTGGCAGCCTTGCGCCGATTGAACAAACCCCGGCAGCACATCTCTGCCTGCGAAGCGTGCTGAGCGCGAGAAATAGATGCCGCCGCCTGGTACCACGGCGTCCAGGCGTTGCCACAACTCTGCCTCCTTTGGGCCCTCTAGCGGTGTTGTCACCCAATCACTCCTCAAGTTAGCCTTCGATAAGAATGTAACCTTAGTCGAGGGGCCGGTACCTAGGCAGTGTCTACGTGAGGTATAGGCTGGTTTGGCTGTTGGTAAGGAAACTCATCATGGAAGCCGGCGAGATAGCCGAACAGCTTTGGGTTGCAACTATCTTCAGCAAGCGTTCGATCGAATCCGCCTTGCAGATCTTCTTGTGAAGTTACCATCAAATGTCGGTAGTAATTTGCGATAGAAATTCGCATGCCGGGGTTTTTGCGCGGGAAGGCCCCGTGCCAGGTCGCGCCGTGAAATACAATCATTGAACCCAATGGGGCTTCTACCGGAACCGCTTGTTGAACTGCACGGGGAAAGCTCGGGCGCGCACCTTCGCGATGTGAGCCTGGCACATAGGCGAGCGCGCCACCATCGAGGGTGTAATCTGTAAGGCACCAGTTTGTGTTTGCAGTTAGTGCGCGACGTCCCCAGGGGAGGGGCACCGCCATCTGATCGGCATGCATACCAAGCTTCGATCCATAGCCAAACTCGCCCTGCCATTTAATAAACGAGTTATGACTGCTGAAGCGCATCGCCTTAGGGCCGATCAGGTGGCGCATTAGCGCGAGTGCTACCGGATTTAGCGCAAGATCGCGAAAGCTGCGATCGTAACTCGTTAGTCGTTGAATGAGGAACTGGCTTTGTTGACCAGACTCATCGCTTAACACTGAGCCTTGCGAGTTACCGAAACTAACCGGTTTGTGGGGGCCACGGTTGAGGGAAAATTTGCAGCCAACGAGTTCTTCGCACTTTGTCAGCAACAGGTTGGTCATGGTTTTGAAGGTATCTATAGATACGCCGTGAACTTCTGGAGGAACGACGGTCAGGCCGTTCAATTCTAGCTGCAGAACGTAGTGTTCGAGCCCAAGCTCTTCGAGTTCAGAACTCACCGCGCTGGTTTTGGTTTCTGCCGTAGCCATTTTGTCTCCCCAAATTTAGGTGTTTCTATCTGAATTCGCCAAATGTGTTGCCAGCGCCTGTTTGTCTTGATCGAAGCGTTTGCCTGCGATGTAGAACGCCGGAATGGCTAAGAACGAGATCATGGTGAACACCAGTAAAGCGTTAGTGTAGGGCATTGCCACGCCATACTCGATCATCTTGTCTACTGAATAACCAGCGAGGGTGACACCGATACCCACGCCAACCAGGTTTAGCATAAGCAGGTAAAACGCAACAACCGTAGCCTTGACCTGCGGCGGCACCAGTTCCTGAACCGTGGCAAAGGTCGGACCGTAGAAACAACCGACCTGAAAAAACCCGAGGAATATGCCCAGCCAGAACCAGATGGTTCCGCCATCCGTTAATCGGTAGAGGATGTTGAACGGCGCCAAAATAAGCAGTATCCAAAACAGGAACATCGGTCGTCCGAGACCTGTCTTGCGGTGAAACCAGTCGCTACCCATACCGCCGAAGAGGTTACCCAGAATGCCTCCGGCTATACCTAACCAGCCGGTGTACTGGGCAATTAGCGCGGCATCAAAACCGCGCTCTTGCACGTACCACAGTTGGTCAAACGATGCCGCTCCGAGAATGAAGTGAAACGCTACACCGCCGATTATGGTTGCCATGAGCGCAGGTGATCTTGGGAGTACCCGCGCAACGGTCAATAGAATTTCTTTGAAGCCTGGTGGTTTCTCGCCGCCCGTCATTTGCTTTCTGGGCGGTTCCTTAAACAACAGCAGTAGACCAGCAAGCACAACGCCGAGAGCACCCAGTAAATAGAAACAGTTGCGCCAGCCTATGGCCGGGCCAAGATAACCAACGATTAGCAGGCTAAGCCCGGTGCCCACAGGCACGCCCATGTAATAGAAGCCAGAGGCAAACCCCAGTTTTGAAGCAGGAAATCGGTCGGACAGCAATGACATGGAGGTGGGTGTCATTATCGATTCGCCCACGCCGATAAACATGCGGGGAATTGCGAGGCTGATAAAGCCTTTGGCAGCACCGGAAACCGCGGTGAGAACGCTCCATGCCGTGAGTCCGATAGCAATCAGGCGTACCCGGTTGGTGCGGTCTGCCAGCGTGCCCATGAAGAGGCCCATGGTGGAATAGAAGAACAGAAACACCAGGCCGGTAAGTAAGCCAAATTGGGTATTCGTAAGTCCGAGATCGGGCACGATAAAATTTGCAAAACTGCCGAGCAGGCCGCGATCGACAAAGTTCATCACGTTAAGTAGCGTGAGAAAGAGCAGAAAGCCCATGCTCCCTGGCATCATGCTGTCAGGCGTTGGTTTGGTGGTCATTCGGCCACCATGCCCAGACGAATGTACGACTCCACGGTGTCTTTGATGCTCTGATCTGCGCTTATCGGTTGCAGCCCCAGTTCTTCTTTTGCTCGCATACAGTAAGCCCGGGGGGAATCGTAGGTTTCTTTGGCGGGCGCGCCGTCGACCATCTCTTCGCCTTCGATACGACTATGGCTGGGAAACAGATTGGCCAGTTTGTCGCGTAGCTGCCAGGTGAACATTTCTCCGGTTCTGTCTTCGGCAGAAAGGATGTAGCGCGACCCGTTGTCGCCTGTGTTGGTTTCTGCAGCGAGTCGATGAGCGCGTGCAACGTCTCGTACATCGACAAGATTCCACAGCATTCGTCCGCCTTTGGATTTTCTGTAACCCTTACCGTTTATCATAAATTTTATGCAGTTTTGCCAGCTCCAATTTTGGTCGTGATTTGCGCACATGAGTGGACCGATAACGTGGAGCGGTAGAATGGCGAGTGCTTCAAAGCCACTGTGGTCGGCCGCCGCCGCGTAGATCATCCGTTCGGTATTGGCCTTTGCCATCGCGTAAGCGATATCTCTGTTCTTGGGGATTGTTTCGACACTCCATTGGCCGTTGTAGGCCTCCACATTGTCACCGCACCAATCCTTCTCAGTAAACACGTAGCCAGCTGGACGAGGATGCCCAACGGCTGCGAAGGAGCTTGTAAAAACGAATCGTTTTACGCTGTTGGAATTCTTCACGGATTCAACCAGATGTTCGTTCTGGGTGAAGCAACCGTCATAGACTTGCTGTGGGGTTTCTTTGTTGTAGCCCACGGCAGCGCCGGCGTGTATCACTCCTGCGGCGCCGGTAAAGGGTTGATCGTAGCTACCTGCTTGGGTGAGGTCTGCCTCGACGAGCGTCAGTGAACCTTTTGGGTTGTGAGCTTTGAGCTTGCTCAGGTGATCTGTTTTTGCTGCGTTTGAAGCATCGCGAACACAGGCGCGAACCTCATAGCCTTGCTCCAGTAGATCTTGAACGATCCATGAGCCGATATAACCGCTTGCACCCGTTACGGCTACAGGCCCGTCTGCTGGTGATATTCCTGCCATTTCCTGCGCTCTCCTAGCGGGTTTTGTGGGGTTGATGTAGTGTCGGGATGATCGATACAGAAGGTATAACACTAATAGTTCAAGAAGTTCATAATGGCTGCGGCTTATCCGGTATTGCTTAGAGGCGGTCGGCGAGATGCGAGTTGTCCTGCGCATAACAAAATGGGTGCTTGGTTGCATTGCTGTTCTGGTAGGCGGCGTGTTGGTCTATGCCTTTGCACTGCCCAGGCCTCCCGATACCACAGACCCGGCGATATTTCTGGGAGATGGCAGCACAGTGAATTATTGCGAACTTCCCGAGCTCGATGGCTCAGGAAAGTCAGCCGACGACATTCCCAAGGCGTTTACCCCAGGGTGTAGCTACACAAGCCTACCGATGCCTGTTCTGTCGGAATGCACCGAGCCGCTTGCTGAGGGGGTCGTCGATATGAGAGGGCTCTGGCGTGGGGTTTCAGGCCGGATCGGCCATCTCGAACGCATAGAACAGTGTGGAAATAGAGCTGTGGTCACAGCGTTTGGCATCATCCATGACTTTCGGGTGGACGGCACCTTGAAAAATGGCGCTCGAGATGTGGGTGCGGTATGTAACAACTTTAATACCGCGATTCATTTTGACAAAGACGGTGTCATGGTTTTCCGGCTATTCAATCTCTTCGACACTGTATTCAGAGAAATGCGCGACGACCAAATGATTTTCACTTTCGTTGATGGTACCGAAACCCGCACGGAGAGACTATGTCACTACCCGGACGAAAGCTAAGGACGTAAGGAACGGAGAGCACGCTATGTCAAATAGACCGGAATCCCCCGAGTTCATTACACTCGATGAAGCGGCGGGGATGACTACCGGTACCCGAGTGACTTTTGTACCCGGAATACCAGCCATGTTTTCCGAGGCGCTCAAGAACATCTGTTATGTAAAAGGCGTGCCGCTAATCAGGGTGCTGCATCCTCATATGGGTATCAATGAAGCCACGGGTGAAGACCGACAGGCAAAGCTCTATGAGCTTACCGCGCAAACAAGTTTGCCCACCATGTTTCACAACAAACAGCGCCCGCGAAGTGTTTGGCTAGAGCAACTCGCCTTGGCTGAAGAAATTGGCGCACCAGGTACCCCGAAGCTGATCCCCGCAAATTTTGAACTGCGTGCGGAAGTGTTTGGTCTGTGCGCAATCGTGATGGCCGAGGACGGTTTAGTCTGGAACATGAGGATACTTAACGACAGCCCGTTAGCCCAAAAATACGGATTTAGTGAAGAAGCGAGTGCGGCTGCCCGTGGAAAAATCGCCGAAGTGATCACTGTGCTCGATCGCCGACTTGAGGCCCAAGTACAGCGGGGTTCTAGGTATCTTGTTGGCGATGCGCTGACGGCCGCTGACGTGTACTGGGCTACATTCAGCATGAGCGTGCTTGCTCCGCCGTTAGAGATAATGCCACTGACGCGACAAAACGAGAGGATGTTGAGGTTCTTCGAAGTTAATTCTCAGATACCGGAAATTGCCGCTGCCTTATCGCCACGCATCGAGGATCATCAACGATTTATCTTGACCACCTATTGTGAAACACCTGCGGTACTGGGTGG
>CAZFIA010000184.1:0-6969 GCA_964519335.1 uncultured Pseudomonadales bacterium | reverse complement strand
GTGTGTGCGTTTGTAACCGCCTGCGCGGAAGTCGCCTACCCATTGCTTACGCGAGGCGTTGTAGACGAAGTAGCCCTTAAAGGCCAAGACGCGAGCCTTCTGTATTGGGGGCTTGCCTACCTGGGCGTTACCGCGGCAATCGCAATCGCCATCACCGGCTTTGTGCAGATTGCGGGCAAGATCAAAACCCATGTCAGCCACGACATTCGCGCTGCCGGGTTCGACAATCTGCAACGCTTGTCGTTCTCGTACTACGACCACAGGCCAGTTGGCTGGTTGATGGCACGCATGACATCAGACTGCGAGCGGCTCTCTAACATTTTGGCCTGGGGATTTCTGGATCTCATCTGGGGCAGCACGATGATGCTGGGTATTGCGCTCGCGATGCTTTGGATGAACCCTAAACTTGCGCTTGTCGTGCTGGGTGTTATCCCTTTGCTCGCCTGGGTATCCGCCAAGTTTCAGCGCCGTATACTTGCCAGTGCCCGGGTAGTGCGCGCCACCAACTCGCGCATAACCGGCTCGTACAACGAGGCCATAATGGGCGTGCTAACCAGCAAGGCCTTTGTCCGCGAAGACAGCAATCAAGAAGACTTTGGCGATCTCACTGGCCGCATGTATGGCGCCAGCGTGCTCAACCTGACCCAGGCTGCGATCTATCTGCCATTGGTTATCACCCTGGCTAGCCTGGTGATGGGGTTAACCCTCGCGATCGGCGGATTCGACGTCATGAATGGCCTTGTGACCGCAGGTACGCTCGTCGCCTTTATGGCTTACGCGCGACACTTTTTTGAACCAGTTGAACAGCTCGGTGCCTGGTTCGCCGAAATGCAGATGGCGCAAGCGTCCGCCGAACGAATACTGTCGCTAATTGAAGCTACGCCTGAGATTCTAGATTCAGACGCGGTGCGCTCGGCGATTGCAATTCAAAGTGAGGCAGGCGGCACTACCAACCGAAGTAAAATCGCAGTGGACGGTGGCGATCAACAGATTCAAACCATTGAATTGAAGGGCCTCGGGTTTGCCTACGACCCAGCCAAGCCAGTGCTGAACAACATAAACCTTAAAGTCACTCGGGGCGAAACCATCGCAATCGTTGGCCCCACCGGTGGAGGCAAGAGCACCCTGGTGAATCTTATTTGTCGCTTCTACGAACCCACCTCGGGTCAGGTGCTCATAAACGATGTCGACTACAGAAACCGGGGGCTCGACTGGCTGCAATCGAATCTGGGCATGGTGCTGCAAAACGCCCACGTGTTCAGCGGCACCATCATGGAGAACATCCGCTACGGCAAACTCAGCGCCACTGACAACGAAGTTATTGATGCAGCCAAACTCGCTGGCGCCCACGATTTTGTTACAGCCACGGAGCTCGGCTATAAAACCCAAACGGGCGAAGGCGGCGGCGCACTATCAGCCGGTCAAAAGCAGCTGGTGTCCTTTGCCCGGGCCATCCTGTCTGATCCGCAGATTCTTATCATGGACGAGGCGACATCAAGCGTAGATACAGAAACCGAACAGCGCATTCAAAACGGACTAGGCAATGTGCTCGACGGGCGAATTGCCTTCGTGATTGCGCACAGGCTGTCGACTATTCGTAACGCCGATCGCATATTGGTTATTGCTGATGGCGAGATTCAGCAATCGGGCACACACGCTGAGCTGATGGCCCATGCGGGCCGTTATCGAGAGCTGTATCGCGCGCAGAGCTTGCAGGAGACGACAGCCGACTTCTTAAGCAGCCCACTGCCTAAACCTGGCTAAGGCCTAAACCCAGCTCAGGTCTAAACTAAGCTAGTTCTTAAACGCCGCCAGCGCCCGTTCGCGTGCAAACTTGTGATCAACAATAGGCGCGGGATAGCTGTGCCCGGTTGCCGTCCAGGGCTCAAGTAGCGCCTTACCCGTGAGCTCACGCAACTCGGGTACCCAGGTGTGAATGAACTCGCCGGCGCCATCAAAACGCTTCGCCTGAGTAATGGGGTTAAAGATTCGAAAATAGGGTGCGGCATCGGTACCGGTGGATGCGCTCCACTGCCAGCCGCCGTTGTTTGAGGCAAAGTCTCCGTCAACAAGCTCGCGCATGAAGTGCGCTTCGCCCCAGCGCCAGTCGATGAGCAAGTGTTTGGTAAGAAACATAGCCGTGATCATGCGTAACCGGTTATGCATCCAACCAGTGGCAAGCAGTTGGCGCTGGGCAGCATCGACTATGGGGTACCCGGTTTCACCCCGACACCAGGCAGCAAACTCTAGTTCGTGATGTCGCCAGGCAACAGATGTCATATCGCGTTTAAACGGCAGGCTTTGCGAAACGTGGGGAAACTGCGCGATCACGTGCCGATAGAATTCACGCCAGATAATTTCAGACAGCCAGGTTGATGGTCCCTGGTCTAAACCGGCATAAGCTGCGGCATCGGTGACTCCCGCCGCAGCAAAGCAGTGCCGAGGAGACAAGGCGCCCACAGACAAGTAGGGCGACAGCGAACTGGTGCCGGGTAGCGCCGGCAAATCACGATGCTCGTGATAGTTCATTACCGCGCTTTTGCAAAACGCCGTCATGCGCTTAATGGCTGCTTTTTCGCCGCCAGGAAAACTCTTGGCGTGAAGTGCTGCGTCTTCGCCATCAAGCGAATCAGGCACGGGGTCAGCTTGAACAGCGATTGCTTTTTGCGCCCGTGGCGTTTTCTGCATCTCAAATCCCGCAGGCGAACCTTCAACAGCGGTAAGCCAACGTTTTTTGAACGGAGTAAAAACCGTGTACGGCGCATCTGAGCCCGTAAGCACGGTACCCGGTGATGCAATCACAGAGCCATCAAAGCTGTGCACGTTAAGTCCTGCAGATTCAAACGCAACCGTCACTCGAGAGTCGCGCTTGCGCTCATTTAGCGGGTACTCGGCATTAAAGTGCAGCGCTGTGGCAGCTATCTCACCGGCTAGCTTTAGCAGAGCTTTTGGTACTGCTGAAAATTTTGGCGCAACCACAAACTTTAGCGGCACACGAAGGTTTGCCAGATCATCACCCAGGTTTACAAGGCAACGCTGGAGAAATGCAAGCCGCGCGTCCCCCACATCATGCTCACGCCACTGCGTGGCAGATATCACAAAGCATGCAACGGTGGGTCCAGCCGCCATTGCGCTGACCAACGCTGCATTGTCGTGCAATCGCAGATCAGAGCGCAGCCAAACCAGTTGTCGGGTCATAGAGATCTGGAACTAAAGTGCACGGCGCAAGCCGGCGGCTTCCGGATGCGGATCAAGATAAGCCTGGTGCAGCGCATAGTCGTCCGCATAGCGCTTCAGGTGATGTCGAAGCAGCGTCAATGGCGCAAGTAACGGGGTGCTGCCCTGACGGTAATCTTCAATAACTTCTGCAAGCTCCTGGCGATCCTCTGCCGGCAGAGCGTCTTTTACATAGCCCTGCAAGTGAGAGAGTACGTTAGCGTGTCCGCCTCGAGTGGCAATTTTGGTTAACCCTACCATCAAACTAGAGAAGTACTCACGGCTAACGGCGTCGAGTCTGGTCGCCAGATTACCGAGCAAGCGCCCACAGGATTGGTAATGCCCAATGCTGTGAGCCATCAGCAAGTATTTGTAACGCGAGTGAAACTCTATGAGCTTGCCCGCGGTGAGCCCACTCTCTTTAAGCGACTGCCAGTGCGCATACACAAAGGTGCGCATCACAAAGTTCTCGCGCAGCACGGGGTCAAACAAACGACCACACTCCTCGAGCGGCAGATCAGGCTGTTGCACAGAGACTTGTTGCGCATAGATTCCCCTGCCCGCTGCCTGCGGAATACCGCTCGCGGGAAAAACCTTGACGCGAAACAGCCCACAAGAGGGCGAGTTCTTCATCAAAACATAGCCAGACACGTTTTTGAGCGCAGGCGTCACTCGCTCTGCCTCAGCCTGCAACTTTTCGGTGATGTCGATGCGCGCCTGTCCCGCAATCGCCCTTGGCTTATCCGAGTCGCCCTCCAGACGAATAGGTTCCCGCGGAGTACCCAGCCCAATCGCTACCTCGGGACACAACCCAACAAAAGTGAAAAGACCCGCCAGCGCTTCGTGCGGCAACGCCGATTTCTTGTGGCCTCCATCAAAGCGTACCGGTGCGCCCAACAAACACTCGCTAACCGCGATTTGCAGAGGCGCACAGGGACGCTCCGGTATCTCAACCATGGCTTGAGATAAAGCTCCACAATTCATCAGCCGGAGACGCGCACACCTGATCACCAATCACCGCAGCCCAGTCGGCTTCGGTGCCAAACTCGTCGCGCCAACTCCACAAGCGACGCGTAAACTGATGCAGGCGATACTCCATGGTGAAACCCATGGCACCATGAACTTGATGAGCGATTTCTGCCCCTACCCCAACTGCCGCGCCCACGCGAACTTTGGCCACCGCAATGTCAGAAACACGTAAGGTATCGGCATCGCCTTGTAAGCTATCCTTCACACTGTGAATCGCCGAATCGGTGGCCCGCTGAGCGGCAGCGACTTCGGCGGCCAACACCGCAAGCTGATGCTGAATGGCCTGAAATTTGGAGATGGTGCGGCCAAACTGTTCGCGTTCGGAGCAGTAGCCAATGGCTAGCTCAAGACTCGCCTCGAGGGCTCCGCACATCTGAGCTGTACGCCCAAGCGCCGCAAGCGCATAGAGATTGGGAACCGCAATTTCGGTTGCGGCCGCGCTGTTCCAGGCTTTTGACACATCAAAGCGGGCAACGGGCTCCCCTTTCATCGTTTGCTGGGCAGTTTCAGGCAGTCCCGCGAGTTCAATTACACGAGCTGTACCCAGGCGTGCATCCAACGCGAGCACGGCGCTATGTTTCATAGGCCAGGCAAGCGCAACTTGGCTTGCGTTAACTTCCGCGAGCCCAACATCCTTTGCTTCTCGCCCCAGAGCGACCTGAGCCAGCAAGCGCTCGAAAATAGGTAGAGGAACCGAGTGTCGGCCCGTTACGCGCAAAAACTCGAACAGCTCAAGTAAACCCGTGCCGCTTTCAGCCAGGCCAATTTGCAACAAGCCGTTGTCTTCAAGCGTTTGCCAGAGATCACTAGCCCACTGTCCCTCTTGCGCGACTTCCACCAGCTCGTGATCGCAGGTGTCGGAAAATATACGTTGGGCTGTATCGACGATAAGCGCCGCGGCAGACTCTTGAGCCTCTACCATTATCGTAGCCCCAAGCCGCGTGCGATGACCCCGCGCAATATTTCGCGAGTGCCGCCGCGCAAGGTGAAAGCAGGAGACAGCAACAGCGTGTCTTGCAGTGCGGCCTCTAGCTGTTTCGATCGGTGCGCAATAGGCAAGACTAATCGGGCAACCTCGGGCACTAGTTTTTCGTAGTTGTTACCCAGCTCTTTCACCAGCGCGGCCTCAACATTGGGGCTATCCCCTGCTTGCAGCATGCCAGCAACAGAGATAGACATTCGCCGCAGCGTAATAAGCTGCGCAACCAGTCCACCAAGCCGCGCCTTGTGTTCGCTGTTGAGATCAACGCTCTCTTGCTGCAGACACCTGACCAGCTCAACCAGTATTCGAAAGGCTGAGAGAAACCGTTCCGGGCCGCTGCGTTCGTAGCCCAACTCGCTGGTCACCTGCGCCCACCCGTTACCTGGCTCACCAATCATGTCTTCTTCTGCTACAAAGTAGTCGGTGAAAACGACCTCGTTAAAATCTTCATTGCCGGTCATGTTGCGAATCGGCCGAACCTGCACACCATCTTTACCTAAATCAATAACAAACTGGCTGAGACCTGCATGCCGATTGTCAGAGGGTGCTTCGGTGCGAACCAGCGCAATCATAAAGTGATTACGATGGGCATCAGTTGACCACAGCTTGGTGCCGTTAATTACCCAGCCGCCCTGTACTTGTGTGGCCGTGGTGCGAACGCTGGCAAGGTCAGAGCCGCTATTGGGTTCGCTCATTCCAATCGAATAATAGGATTCGCCGCGGGCGATAGCAGGCACCAGTTTTTCGCGCTGCGCGTCGCTACCGAAGCGCAACAACAGGGGGCCACTTTGTCGATCTGCAATCCAGTGCGCGCTCACTGGCGCGCCTGCAGCCAGTAGTTCTTCGGTTACCACGTAGCGATCAAAGAAAGTTCGCTCATGCCCGCCATAGGCCTTTGGCCAGGTCATGCCTATCCAGCCTTTGCGCCCCAGAGCCTGGGAGAACTCAGGATCGTGACCCGAGGTGAAGTCAGAGTTGGGCCGCCGACTGTCAGGAAACTCGGTGCGCAGAAAATCTCGCACCTCCGCGCGCAATTGTTCGGTATGCTCTGGCAAACCAATCTGCTGAAATTGCAACATAGTGTTCTCTTAACTCAGATCAGCGTTTAAAGTACCACTCAATGAACGAACAAGAAATTCGCCTTGACGCGATCTTCGATGAAATTCGAAGCCAGGCAAAAGTGGTTGATACCTTCCTTGATCGGGAACGGTATCAGCTATTGGTTTGTACCGTTTGGTCTAATCTGGTGATGAACCCGGATGACGCTGGCATTGCCGAAGCCGACCTGGAAATTGTCCATGACACGATCGTTAAGGAGATTCAGCAAGATCTCGGCGATCAGGCCGACCTGAAGACCTGCTTCGCCTTTTTAACCACCAAAACCGGCGAAGCGGCCATGCAGGCCAACAAAATCAGCGGCACGCATCGAGACCTTCTCCTGTATTTCAGCTCGATGATTCTCGACCCGGCGGGACACAAACGCTGGTCTGACGACCTTCGAGCCAAACAACCAGACTAGCCAGGGTCCAGAAAGCGCAGCTTCTGGATAGAAACAAACTGGAGACCTCTTTGAGAAAGGGGCCACACTCCGGGCGTGAACTCAACCTCATCCATCCACGTCTATCTGGCGCCTGCTGGTACTTTGTGCGTGGTGTCCTAGAGCAGTTAACCGGCGCTCTTTATCCTTTTAGAAGCTGCTCAAAGAGGACTCACCTGTCTGGGCTAAGTACCGCTATTGGGAC
>CAZFIA010000183.1:0-6986 GCA_964519335.1 uncultured Pseudomonadales bacterium | reverse complement strand
GGGTACTGGGGACAGAGCAAAGCCTGTAGGCCACACTCCGATACTTTGAGGTATAGCAGAAGCAATACCGTCTTCCAGTTAGGACACAAAGAACCCCAAAAGTTCCTTCAAGTTAATCCTCCGCGGCCTCCCCAGATAGCAGCTATTCACTCTTCGAACTGTGCGTTATTGTGTAGGGCGTGCAATCTGGCACGGTTATTCGCCCAGCATTCGCGAATTTTATTGTTATTAATCAGGCAGTTATAATGGCTATCTCACTAGGTGTTCACGTCGGTCAACAGAACATGTCCATGCAGGAAATGCGCGAACTCTGGCGTGAGCTCGATGCTCGGAATGTTGACTGGATCTCAGCCTGGGATCACCTGTACGAAGCGCCGCCCAATGGCGGCACAGAGCCCCACTTTGAAGCCATCGCAACTCTGGCGGCGCTAGCCAGCGAAACAAAGAACGCTCGTATCGGCTGCCTGGTATTTTACGTGGGCTACCGAAACCCGGCGCTGTTGGCCAAGGCCGCAACAACACTCGACCATATAGCAGACGGCCGGTTCGAGCTCGGGCTCGGCGCGGGGTGGCACATCTGGGAGGCCAACGCCCACGGGTACGTCTTCCCCGACATCGGCACCCGGCTCGATATGCTCGATGAAGGCGCGCAGATCATTCGCAGCATGCTGAACGAACCACGCACCACCTTCTCGGGCAAGCATTTCCAGGTGGATGACGTGAGCTGCCTGCCCGCTCCGCAACGCCAGATGCCTATCTGGATCGGAGGCACCGGCGAAAAACGTACGCTGCAAATTGTGGCGGAGCGCGCAGACGGCTGGAATGCTGCCTATCTTCCTCCCGACGAGTACGCTCGATTAAACGGTGTGCTCGACAACTGGTGTACAGAAATTGACCGCGACCCAACTACCATCCGCCGCGGCGTGAACTTAATGTTCAACATGTCAACAGACAGCGCGAGCGCCAAAGCGCAACAAGAGGCGATTGCGCAGCAATGGGGCGATAACGCGGAACGGATGCAGGGAGGCGCTCTCTTGGGGGACGTCGATCAGGTTACCGAGCGCATACTGGCCTATGTTGAGGCGGGGGCGCAGGAAATTAATATCGCACTGCGCGCGCCCTGGTCTTCCGAAGCACTGGATGCCTATCTCGACACCGTAATGCCAGCAATAAGAAAGGAAGTGAACTAGCTTCGCTTGCGAAGCTCTTCAGCAAGTGCAAGCGTACGCTGGGCTTCCGCCGCATGCAGGTTTTCGATGAGCTGGCCATCCAGTTCAACCACGCCTAGCCCGTCAGCTTCGGCCTGCTGCCACACCTCAACAATGCGCTCAGCCAGATCCAGGTCTTCCGCAGAAAAGCCGAACACCTCATTAGCGATTTCAATCTGCGACGGATGAATGAGGGTTCGACCATCAAACCCCAACGCACGCCCCTGCTCACAGGTCGCGCGAAAACTCTCAAGGTTACGGAAATCGAGATGCACTCCGTCGAGCACGTCGAGATCAAAAACGCGCGCAGCGGTTACCGTGGCGGACAGGGCATAAAGCACAGGTTCACGGCTCTCGATATGCCGAGCACGCAGATCACGAACAAGATCACTGGTCCCCATAACCAGCACCTCAAGAGACCCATGTGCAGAACAAATCTCTTCGAGCCTCAATAGGCTCGCAGGCGATTCAATCATTGCCCATATGGGCGGCGGAGCAACATCTGCAACTTGTGCAGCAGCGGCCAGCGACTCAACCGCAGCAACCACCATCGCACCGCTATCCACTTTGGGAAACAACACCGCGTGCAGAGGTAACGCTGCGATTGCACTGACATCTTCGGCACCCCAGGGCGTATCAAGGCCGTTAACCCGAACGACAAGCTCGCGGTGCCCATAGTTAGTATTCTTGAGCGCCGCGACAACATTGTCGCGTGCAGTCGCCTTGGCTGCCGGAGCAACCGCGTCTTCGAGATCAAAAATTAGCGCATCACAGTCGAGGGTTGCGGATTTCTCTAGCGCGCGCGTATTGGCACCAGGCATGTAAAGAACCGAGCGGCACAGCCGCGCTGATTTACGCCCTGTTTTGTGCCCTGGCGGGGCCACCTAATTGTGCGGTGAGGAAAAAACCGCAGGTGCACGCCGATTTTTAGAGGCTCGGGTTGCCTTGAGTCTGCAGCTGTAACACGACAGCACCGGCATCAACGCAAAACCGCCAACAAACAGACCACCTGCCTCACGCCCCACTTCAGTTTGCCACCAAAGTTCAGTCAGACCAGGCGCGAGCTTGAATAACCCAAAAAAGTAGAAAAACATGAGCAGCATGGTGCCAACGGCAAGCAGTCGATGAGCGTTGCGTGACAGCGCTCTAGGCAGGGTGAGCGCTGCAACCGCAGCGCCCATCGCGTAAACCAGAAACCAGCGGCCAGAGTCGCTATCGTTGAGCTGAAGAACCGCAAACACGACAAACACAGCGGCAATTCCAATCATCAACAGACGCATAGATAGCGGTTCTTTCAAAATATAGTGAAGCAAATGGTCGTTCATTGTTTTGTCATGGTCAACCGGTTTGTTACCGAAAGTGACAAAAAGCTACAAAACTACACCCAATTTTTGCATTTTTGGCGGCTCTCAGCACCAGAACTCAGGTCAGAGCACATCTTCCGACAACCCTGTCCAACTTTCCCCCCAGGTTCTACGCGTCGATATCCCAGCCAGGCAAACCTTCATCGAGCTGTACCCCAAAGCTGTTTAGGGCCATAGAGACCAGATTGTATTGGCCCACGGTAAACACCAGGTCCATCAGTTGCTGGGTAGAAAAATATTCAGCCAGGCCTGCCCAGGTACTATCACTGATGTGGGCGTCCGTATGCAGCTCATCGGTTGCGAGCAACAGCAGGCGATCAGCTTCCGCGAGCCCTGGTGTCTCCGGACCTGTTTTGCACGCGTTGATCTCAGCAACGGTCATGCCACAACGCTTGCCAATAACAACATGCTGCCCCCACTCGTAGCCTGACTGGCAGAGATAGCCAATCCGTAATATCAATATCTCCCGTTCCCGGGCAGGCAACGTGGATTTACCTAGAATGTGATTACCAAATACCAACCAACGCCTCGCAAGGTCCGGGTGATTAACCAGCGTCTTGAAAATATTGAATACTTCGGTGTGGCCTTCGTTTACCCCCTCTCCAGAAATCATAGGCTTAAGTACGGCCTTCGCTTCTTCGCTCCACTCGTCTTTCTGCAGCGGTTTTATTCGCGGTTGGTTTAAGCGCATATCTTTTCCTCTCGTGGGTGTTTGCTTTATTAATTTAGTTCGTGAGTTCAGTCCGCAGATTTTGCGTTGAATCCCATAGTGTTTAGGGTAGAAATCATCGCTGCGAGTTCGGCTTCGCCACGCAACTGCAGGGACAACTCAATCAAAGTGGCGCGTACGGTACTGCCAGCAAAAGCGCGATGATGTTCTAGCTCGACAATGTTGCCACCAAGCTCGCCAATCGCGTGGGTCAGCTTGCCTAGCGATCCGGGCAAATCTGCAATCTCTACCCGAAGCTTTGCGAGCCTGTGGCTGCGCACCAGGCCGCGTTGCAAAATAGAAGACAAGATCATCATGTCGATATTGCCCCCCGTGAGTACGACAACCACCCGTCGATTCCGATATCGGTCGGGATCTTCAATGAGCGCTGCAAGTCCGGCCGCACCTGCGCCTTCGGTGACAGTTTTCTCGATTTCAAGTAAATCAAAAACCGCCTGTTCAACGTTGCTTTCGCTAACCAAACACATAGCCTGAACGTGTTTCTTCAGAAGCGGCAAGGTCAGTCGGCCGGGGCTCTTTACGGCAATACCTTCAGCAACTGTATTGCCGGCAGTAATGGGCTGAACGTCCCCCGCAAATGCCTGCGCAGCGGCAGAGTAGCGTTGCATTTGTACTCCGGTGATCCGTACCTCTGGTCGCATGGAGTTAACCACCAGCGCGGTGCCGCTTAACAGGCCCCCTCCGCCCACTGGCACAACCAGATCATCAAAAGAGTCGAGTTGATCCAAAAGCTCAAGGCCTAGCGTGCCTTGCCCAGCGATAACGTTCGGATCATCAAATGGATGTACGAGGGTCATACCGCGTTCCACCGCAAGCTTCTCTGTATAGCTTCGAGCCTCATCAAACTGATCGCCATGCAGAATGACTTCAGCATCAAAGACGCGGGTAGCCTCTACCTTCGCATTGGGAGTGGTCTTCGGCATAACTATGGTGGTGGGCAGACCCAACCGCTGACCATGATGGGCAAGCGCTTGAGCATGGTTTCCCGCCGACATCGCTATGACGCCCTGAGCCTTTTGTTCTGCGCTCAACAACAACAGGGCATTAAGAGCTCCGCGCTCTTTAAAGGACGAGGTAAACTGCAGATTCTCAAATTTGAGCCAAACCTCTGCCCCGGTTATGGCCGAAAGGGTGACCGAATGCGAACAGGGCGTGACTCTCAACTTGGGAGCGATGCGTGCTCTGGCTGCTTTGATAGCAGCAAGCGTAACCGGTTCTGAATTGCGCTTGGGCATCGCTTCATTCATGAGCGCAGTATACTCACGCCTGCCACCAATAACGCCACTATCGCCAACCACTATTGTCAACAAAGAAAAGACCCAAAACCATGACGGACGATGCGGCCGTAAAACACCTGCTACTGGTCTATCACAGCAAGACCGGAAACACTCGGGAGCTTGCCCTCGCCGTACAGCGAGGGATTGAGCACCCCGAGGTTTCCGGCATAAATTTGAGGGTCAGGCTTGCAAAAGATGCCGGTCCTGAGGATCTATTGTGGGCACATGGACTGCTGTTGGGCACGCCAGAGAACTTTGGCTACATGTCCGGCGCCGTAAAGGACTTTCTTGACCGTACCTACTACGAGGTCGAAGGTAAGTTGCAACCTCTGCCCTACGCGGTGTTTATCAGCTGCGAAAATGACGGCCGAGGTGCCCTTAAGGCCATTGAGCGAATTGCCGGCGGTTATCCGTGGGTACAGGTGCAAGAGGCCGTGATTGCCCGAGGTCCGGTTACCACCGAGCATAAGACACTCTGCGAACAACTGGGACTGGCCCTCGCTATGGGTCTGGACGCGGGTATTTACTGAGACCAAAGGGTAAACTCGTCTGAGGACTCAGAGCAATCATTTCAGAGCAATCAAAAAGCAAAGTGTTTCTCGCTTGACCGATAAAACCGCACGAATACTGCAAAGCATCAGCGACATTGATCCCGAGGTTTGGGATCAATGCGCAAATCCGTCAGACGCAGAACCGTACAACCCGTTTTTGCGCCATGCGTTCTTAAAGGCCCTTGAAGACTCTGGTTCCGCGACTGCAGATACCGGCTGGCAACCTTTCCACCTGGTTCTTGAAGAACCCGCAGCTCAATCTGGCAAAGTACTCGGCGTGGTTCCGCTGTATATGAAAGGCCACTCACAGGGTGAGTACGTGTTCGACTACGCCTGGGCTGATGCCTGGCATCGCGCCGGACACAGCTATTACCCAAAACTGCAGGGTAGCGTGCCGTTTACGCCAGCAACCGGACGGCGCCTACTGGCGGCGCCCGATGCACCGGGCGATACCGAAGAGATGTTGCTTGGCGCTTGCATGCAGGTGGCAGAACAGACCGACGTATCCAGCGTTCACTTTACGTTTATGCCCGAGACGCAATGGCAAAGCGCAGGCCAACTCGGTTATCTCCGGCGCATGGATCAGCAATTTCATTGGCAAAATAACGGCTACGAAACATTCGATGATTTTCTGACAGAGCTCTCCTCCAAGAAACGCAAGAACGTTCGCAGAGAGCGCCGGGACGCTCTGGCAAACGGTATTAGCATTCACCGGTTAACGGGTGACGCTCTTAAAGAAGAGCATTGGGATGCGTTCTATCGATTTTACGAAGATACCGGTGCACGTAAATGGGGTAGCCCTTATCTAACACGAGAGTTTTTCTCGCTGATAAGTCAGTCTGCACCGGAAGACATTCTACTGGTGCTTTGTGAACGCGAAGGTAGATACATAGCGGGTGCGATCAACTTTATAGGTTCTGATTGCCTCTACGGACGTAATTGGGGTTGCCTTGAAGACCATCCTTTTTTGCACTTCGAAACCTGCTACTACCAGGCTATCGAGTTTGCCATAGAGAGAGGCCTGTCGCGCGTAGAAGCTGGAGCTCAAGGCGCTCACAAAGTGGCTCGCGGTTATCTGCCGCAAGCCACCTACAGCGCGCACTTTGTTCGCGATCCACAGTTTCGCAATGCGGTAGCCAAATACCTCGACGAAGAGCGTGCTTATGTTCGCGAAGATATAGATCACATTAGAAACCACACACCTTTTCGATCTGATGTAGAGTTGCCTGGACCCAAACCTTCGCGCGACAACTAGCTTACCGCACCTTCCCCTGCACTATCCGTAAACAGAGAGTCGGGGCGAATCGCACCAAACCAAAGCAACAAGATCAACGCAAGCAACGCCAGTCCGAGCCAGGTTGCTGGCTCTGGCGCTCCATAGCCGCCATGGGGGACATTCGTCGCGGCAACGCCCGGATAAGCACTCTTGCTCACCCCCGCCACCTTGGCATTCGGCACGCTCGTATCAACAGCAAGCTCTGGATTTGGATTGACAATCTGTTCGCTCACCGCCACAAACGAAGTCCAGCGTGTGGCCAAAGAGTAATCCAAACCAAGCTGCGTAACGCGTTCAACAATGCTGTCGTTTGAACTTTCGTTCATCCGCAACTGCTGCGGCACACTTAGTTGGTGCATGGCATCTCTGATCGCACTGCGCGCCCAAACCAACGCAATGGCTTCGCCTCCGACAGAAGTAGCCGAGGTATCCGGCACACTTTCTTTTAGCGTAACTGTCATCGGCAGGCTTATCCGCTGACCACCACTACGCGCGCTGAGCTGAACGGGGAACTGACCGGGCGTTGCGTATCTGCCTTGCACGCGCACGCTGTCGCCCGCATACAGGTCAGGCAAAATAG
>CAZFIA010000182.1:1266-7103 GCA_964519335.1 uncultured Pseudomonadales bacterium | reverse complement strand
CGGCATCGTCAACCTCCTCGATCTCGCGTTGCGCGGCGTCCGCCATCGCGGTTATCTCGTCGTTGTACTTGTCGTAGAGCTCCTCAAGTACCGGCAGTACGTTCTCCGCGCCTCGCCCAAGACGACGCATGAGTTGGCCGAGCATGTCGCGCAGACGGCTGAACTCATCACTCTGTAGCAGTTGGCGGCCGTAGTCGGACTGAGAGATGATTAGTGCTTGCAGTTCTTGCGCGTTGATCGTCACAAGGAAGCTGGTCGTGTCCATCTCCGCTTCGAGCTCTGGTGGCGTGCATTGAATTCTTACCGCCCAGGTGTCGAACGTTTCGCGGTTGACTTCATCTGCGTCAACACCGTGCTTCTCGTGAATCTCAAGGAACACACGACCCCGCTCTTCGTCGGTGTCGCACGCCTCAAGCGCCTCGGCCAGCTCTTTGTAAAACTCGGGAGTGCCGCCCATTACTTGGCCCCCGCTTCGTGCTCGTCACCGATCCGTTTCGCTTCTTTAATAACGTAGGCGTACTTCTCTTTGGGAATGTTCCCAACGGTGGCGGCGGGCGGATCAAGGGACGCGAGCAGTGCCAAGCCTTTCTCGCGAATGCCTTGCTTCGTTAGTTTTACAAGCGCGCTCACAACATCGGATTCGGTGAGCTCTTCGGATTGAGGTGCGGAGGCGGCTTCTTTTCCACTTGCCTTTTGAGCTGTGGCGTCCGCTTTCTTCTCCGCGGGTGCCGCCTCGTTCGCTCCGGTTTCCGGAGTAGCAGCGGCGGGTGTCTCATTTTCAGACACCGGTACGGTTAGACCTTTTAGCTGGTCTTGGAGTTGTTTGAGTTGGGCTTGGCAGGCGGAGAGGATTCCGCCGATAGCAAGGAGAGTGCCTTGCGTTGTTGCGAGTTGTTCTGTGGCTTGGGTCAAGGGTTCCGCTCCGTTTTCTTTCGACGGAGCGGACCTTACTGTGGGGTCAGCCTATTCGTAAATGAAATAACACGACTATTTCAACAAAATATTCTCAGGGGGGTGTTGACAGATACGTAAAGTACACTATATATTTACATCCGTTCGAGGTTAACCCCGTTTAGCCACATCAACAAACGTCGAGTAGAGGAGTGCGTACATGTCTTTCTTTTGTTCCAGATCTTTGTCGCTCTGCTCGTCCACCTTCTTTATAGCCTCCACCGCCGCACCCCAGTTAATCGTTGATAAAACGTTGGTCGGGTTGTGCAGAAAGCTGAACGGTTTGTCAAAGAGATCGCAGATTTTAGCGACGTTCTCTTCTGGAATATTCGCCCCCTTCATATACCGGTGCGCTCCGGCTCGCGTTAGCCCGAGCTGCCGTCCTAGCCAGGACGGGTTTCTATCGTGCTCAGCAAGTAGTTGTTTTATCAACTTAAGCCGCTGTTTACGGATCTGTTCAAGTTCTTTCACGGCGCTCATAAAAGTGTGCCTTTTAATTGTCAAATATTAGACCCAATGTACACTAAAAATTAACAATTGGCAATCCGCCAATTTCAACCAAGAGAAGAGGAACCACTAGCAATGAGAAAATCCACAGATGAAAGAGTAGCCGACTCCCTTGGCCTCGACGCCGAGCAGTTGTTGGCGCTCGGTCGGGAGCCAGACGCACAGGCTGCGATGCAAAAGGCCGTAGTAACCGTAACCATCCCCGCGGACATCGCGAACGAATCGCTCCTCCTACTGCCGATGTCAAACCACCCCGACCTATCCTCGGAACGGTTTATCGAGGGAATGGGCGACAAAATTTCTGACGCTTTGGTAGATGCTCTCGCGCCTCTGGTGGCGAAGTATTTCCCGGAGGTAGTGCAATGAACCTCGATTTCTTAAACAAGACAATGCCTTCCCTGGCGAGTGGTGGGCATGAAGAAGGGTCCGGGCAGTTGTGTGCTATGGAGTTGGTGGCGTTCATTGAGCGCGAAGAGCACAGCGACCGACCCTCGTGTACTTGCCCAGTGCTGGCTGCGTACACTCGGAGTTGGAACGACTCCGTTCCAGACCACCTGCGAAACCACATCCTACCTCTACTGCCGCAGCTAGTTGGTACGCGCAACGAAGAGTACCAAACCGCACGGGCCGAGTATTTTGCGTTTGCTGCGCGAGACTCCGCCTGCGAGGCTCTTGAGGGGAAAATCGATCCGACGTTGATCGAAAAGCTACGCAACGCAAAGACACTCGACGAGTGCCGCGACTGTGCGAAAGACTGTCGAGATGCTGCTTGCGCTACTGCTGCTTACGCCGCTGCTGCTGCTTACGCCGCTGCTGCTGCTTACGCCGCTGCTGCTGCTTACGCCACTGCTGCTGCTTGCGCCGCTGCTGATGCTTGCGCCGCTGTGGCTGCTGCTTACGCCGCTGACCAAGTTTGGCTAGACGCACTCGAAACGCTTAAGGGCGCAATCGCAATTGACCCCGATCACTCGCCCGCCACCTGGACCGAGCAAGACTATGCTCGCGGCGCGGAGGTGATGGCATGAGTAAGTTCAACGTTGGTGACAAGGTTCGAGAAAACGCCTCTAACGTATTCGCGGCGAACAAGGACGTAGCCACGGTCCGGTACGGACCCTTTGGGTACTTCGAGGATGAAAAAAGAACCTACTTGATTGAATTCGCAGGGGGCCGTTGCGCTTTGTCAGTCGAGAAAAATTTGAAGAAGGTCGAGACGTTCGAGAAATTCTCCAATGTCTACGGGGAGGGGGCGGTCGGCGGCACCTATACGTCTTTGGAGAGGGCAAAAGAAGTTTCAGCGACCTCTCGCAGGAGAAAGGCCATTATCCGTGTGTTCGACGATGGTGACGGTTTGGATGTTGGGATAGTGGAGCGATTCGAATGAGCGAAGTAACAAGTATCTGGGACGAGGTGGGCGCCCCGAGCGCCGCACTGCAGTACATGGTGGATGGTCTTCGTGCCGTTGAGAAGAGTAAGGACTTCGACGTTGATATGGGTTCGTTTTACCAACCTTTCCCCGGCGGCGGAACCTGCTTTGTTTGCGCGGCGACTTCTGCGCTCATGCAGATGGAGACGCTGCCCTCCGACTTAGAGGGCAGCGATTATGGGGAGCTTTCTGTGGTGGAAGACGCACTTCCGCTCCGGTCGGACATAGTCGATTTTGAGTGCGCAATGGACCTAGCGGGTAGGCAGGGCCGCCTTGGGGATCTCTTTGAGTACCTCGGGTTCCACCGCGAGGACGCAGCACAGTTTAACAAGCGGTGGGATCTCAATAGCCTCAACTGGAAAGAACAACTCCCAATCATCGAAGACACCATCACGGAGCTGGAGGCGCTTGACCTATGACAGAGCAAGACGAACGCCAGGCGCTGTTTGATATCAGCCTTAACCACATTCGTGCGCAAGGTGAGCCGAGCATGGATGAGCAAGGTTGCGTCTTTCGCAACGCTGAAGGATTGGGTTGTGCGGCAGCGCCGTTCATCACCAACTACGAACCTGAGGTAGAAGAAATTTCCATTTATGGCGGGTGTGATGTGGAAAAGTACTTCGACCCTCTGGCGGTAAAACACAGCGAATTAGTCGCAATGTTGCAGTTGGCGCACGACGGAGTCTGTGAACACATTGACTTCCTGGGGGCGTATGAATACCAAATGGAGAAACTGGCGAAAAAGCACAGCCTCTCTTACACACCACCTGACGCTGCGGGGGTGGCGGAATGAAGAATAACTTGAGACGTAAAGTAGATACCTTCGTTACGGGACTCGCAATGGTTGCGGACGGAACCGTGCGGGTGCTCACTCTCGGCTTCGTTGCGCCGCAGTTCGCCTACGAACAAGCACTAAGGGTCGTAAGGAGATCACATGCGGTTGCGGAGGTGACGGAATGAGACAGGTACTATTTTTCGCTTTTCTAGGATTCCTTATGGGGTTCTCTTTTATCCTTTTCATAGCCGGGGTCATATCGTTCGCGATGTGGGACCTTCAACCGTTCTACGACCCGGAGATGTGGCAGGCTGCGCGTATCTTCGCTCTTGTGGGTTCCCTTCTCATGGGTTTTATAGCGTCTGTGAAGTTGTAAATGAACTATCTACTTGAACACGGCCCCGCGACACTCGCGAAGGGCTACACGGTCATTCCTATTGTGGAAGGTCAAAAGCACCCAGGCATCGCCGGCTGGCGAGACCCCGGTGCCGTAGACACAACCACGCTTACCCGCTGGGCTAACGAAGGCAACAACGGTGTCGGCATTGTGTGCGGCAGTGGGGTGGTGGCGCTTGATGTTGATGTGCTTGCCGACGACCTGGTCGGGGAGGTCGCCGCGTATGTGCGTGCGAATATAACAAAGCACCCGGTGGTCCGCATTGGCAAAGCGCCGAAGGCGCTGCTTGTGTTTCGCACTAGCGACAACTTCCGCAAGCTGATGTCGAAGAAGTACTCGGGCAAGGACGGTAGCGAGCATCGCATTGAGGTGTTATCTGAAGGTCAGCAGTTCGTCGCGTACGGCCGGCATCCGGATACCGGGCAGGACTATGTGTGGCCGGAGGGTTCCCTCCCCGCACAAGTAGACCTGCCACCTATCAGTGAACGGCAGTTGCGTGAACTGATTCTCTGGTTTGAGGACATTATGTCCACTTGGGGCTTTGACTCTGTCCTCGACGGCAACGTGGAGAGTGCAGAGCCGCGGCCGTACGAGCAAGACGCCACCGACCTGTTTGAGCGACTCAAGCCCCCTGTTGATCGTATCGATGCCGAGGAGATACGCGATCAACTCGCAACGATTGCGAAGCACCGCTCCGGTGCCGGCAGCTACAGCTACTGGTTCCGGGTCGGCCAGGCCCTTTGGCATCAATTTGAGGGCAGTGAGGTCGGCCTTGATCTGTGGGATGAGTTCAGCAAGGAGTTTCCTTCGTATGACTACGGCGAGCTTGAGTGGAAGTGGTCGGCGCAGCTTGACTGGCGCAAGTTCTCCAACCCCGTGACGTACGCTTCTATATTAAGGGACTACAAAGCCCTCGCAGGGTCCATCGACGTGGCGGCAGTGGCTGATGCTGAGTTAGGTATAGAAGCAGAGCCTGAAAACCAGGTATCTACTACTTCCTCCGAAACTAGTAATACGGAGCCGGACGCCGAACCGGCCACACCGCAAGACAAGGCTCGTGCCTATCTTGAGAAGCACGGACTCACGCCGCAGCAGTTGCGGGCCGCTTTGGCGCCTGTGGATTGGGTGGTTAGGGATCTCGTGCCTAGTGACACGGTGGGCTTTCTCTACGGGCCGCCGAGCTCGTACAAGTCCTTTGTTGCCTTCGACGTGGCTCTTTGCGTGGCCTCAGGCGAAGCCTGGCATGGCAATGAGCTGTGTCGACCCGGTGGCGTGATGGTCATCGCCGGGGAAGGGCAAGGCGGACTCGGCAGACGTTGGGCCGCTTGGGAACAAGCGTCCGGTGCTGACCTGTCTGGGTTGCCTCTGGTGGCGTCTCGTGGTGCGTTCTACTTGGACACACCCGAGGGTCTGCAGGGCGCTACCACGCTCGGCAGGGCGCTGGAGGTGGCCCACGGTGTTGATCTTGAGCTTCTCGTGATAGACACACTGGCACGGAACACGGCTGGTGATGAGAATAAGGCGCAGGATGTGGCGGCGATCGTGAAGGCGGCAGATACGCTGCGCGAGACGTTCGGTTGCGCTGTGATGCTGGTCCACCACTCTGGCAAGAACCTAGACAACGGGATGCGTGGTAGCAGTGGGCTACTGGGTGCTGCGGACTGGGTGTACTTGGTCAATAAAGTGGCTGAGGACTGCTGTTCTGTGGAGTGTCAGAAGACAAAAGATGCCAAGGAGCCTGACGAGCGATTCTTCCGTAGCAGGGAGATTGTGATCGAGGATAC
>CAZFIA010000182.1:0-1166 GCA_964519335.1 uncultured Pseudomonadales bacterium | reverse complement strand
CAAGAAGGCGACTTCACTTACATCGAGAATTGGAGCTAGAAATTACTTTAAGTATGCGATGTAAGAGGGTATCTGAGGCCATGATACCTTTTGCTGATACCTTTTGCCGTGGAACACTCCGTGGAACACCTAAATAGACAAAGTGATTATTTGGAAAATAATCACATAATCACTTTTCTAAGTTATTGATTTATAAGGACTTTTTATGAAAAACCATAGTCATCCAATCCACCCCCAGCGATCCCCCCTAAGGGGGTGAGTCTGGGGGTTGGTGACAGAGGAAATAATCACTTGGTGGGTTGATCGCATTGCAGCAAGTTTTTGCCGCGTTCGGACCACAACTCGAAAATAAACTTAAAACACAAGGCCACTAGCAATGAGCAAACAAGTAGACAATAACCCTAAGACACGGATGGGCAACGCAAAGCTGCCCTTCCACCTGCTGCCAGTGCCGGCAATGATCGAGCAGTCGCTGGCCCATGCCGATGGCGGGTTCAAGTACATGCCGAACAATTGGCACGACGAACCGATCAGCGTGAGCGTCTACGCCGGCGCTATCCTGCGCCACCTGATCCACTTCCTGATGGGAGAGAACAGAGCTGACGACAGCCAAGTTCACCACCTGGGCCACATCATGGCCTGCTGCGCGATGGTGATCGACAGTCAGGCTCGGGGCACCCTGAACGACAACAGAGCCGGCCTGGACCTGGAGGGCTACCACGCCCTGCTGGAGGACGCAGAGAAGCGCCTGCAGTTCTTGGCGTCAAGAGATGTGTCGAAGTTCGACCTGCACGACGTTGTCCGACCAAACGAGAAGGTGGCGGAAGAACCCAGTAACGACGAGACATCAAAACCTAAAGAGCCCCCGGAGCTAGTCCCGATGAAACTTCGAGAGGGCAGCAAAAGACGTCTGGACCCCATCTACACTTGGCACCACTGTTATGACCGAGAGCCAGAAAAGTTCTCCTCCAATACATTCGCCAGGGTTACTGCGTCCGATTGTGCCCTCGATGGGGGGAGCCCCCACCTGAACGGCCGTTGCCGCCGTTGCAAGGCCATGACCGTGGAGTTAGACACATGAGCCTCCTAAAAGACTGGCAGAGCTACCAATGGGCTATCTTCACCGCCCTGCACGTCGGCATGAAGTCCAAGGACAGCGCCCTGCT
>CAZFIA010000181.1:0-7418 GCA_964519335.1 uncultured Pseudomonadales bacterium | reverse complement strand
GATCAACCAGGGGCCGTTATCGCTTGTGAAAATCACCAGCGTATTGTCAGAAAGGCCCCGTTCTTTAAGCCCCTTGACCAGCTGGCCGACGCTACCATCAATCTCTTCAATTACGTCGCCATAGGCTCCGCCAAGGCTCTTTCCTTGATAGTGAGCACTTGCAAACAATGGCGTGTGCGGCATGGTGTAAGGCAGATAAACAAAAAACGGCTGGTCACGATTGCGATCAATAAAGCCAAGCGCTTCCTCGGTGTAACGCTGGGTGAGCGTCGGCTGTTGCGCTGGACGCTCAACAATTTCATCGCTGTATTGAGTCGTCCCGGCAGCATCTGTCTGCCGAACGCTGCGTATAAGCGGCACATTCCAATAGTCGATTTTGGGGTTAGCGTACTTCGCCACTCGGCCATCGGATTCTGCTTGTTGCGCAGGGCTTAAACCCGTTCCACCAATCACCGCCGCCAGGCGTTCGGTAAAGGTAAAGCTCCCCACCCAGTCCATATCGTTGGAGTACGGCAGACCAAACCAGTAATCAAAGCCATGCCGGGTGGGATACACCGCAGCCTCTGCGCCTAGATGCCACTTACCCAGAATCGCCGTGGCGTAACCGGCATCACGCAATGCCTCGGCCAGCGTGACCTCCGAATCAGGCATGCCGCGGCTGTCCTCCGGAAACAACACGGCGAGTCGTTCGCCATAAAGGCCGGTTCTGTTGGGCAGCCGTCCGGTGAGCAAGGCACCACGACTCGGTGAGCACACCGGAGCCGCTACATAGAAGTCAGTCCAGCGCTGTCCGCCAGCCGCCAGCGCATCCAGATTTGGCGTATCGATGTTGGGGTGACCAAAACTCGACAGATCGCCATAGCCCAGATCATCGGCAAACAGCAATACGACGTTTGGCCGGGTCTGGTTGCTGGACTGGGTTTGCGCCGATGTATCGAGTGAAGCCAGTGGGTCAGCGGTCGAGCAGCCCAAAAGCCCAGAGAGCATCAAAAGAAGCACCCGACCTTTGCTATCTATAACGCGGGTTATAAGAGTTGCAACCAGATTTCGTTTGTAGGTCTTCACTCGCCGCTCCAGAGTTTGATGTTCATTTGTATGTGCACCTGTTAGCGATCTCTCGACGATTGCACCTACCTTCAAGGAGTGCAACAGTTCGCCCCTGCTTGAAAACAACGCGGTTAGAAAACACCGCGCAATCCAGGAGTGCTGGGCATGGGGTTCTTTCGGTTTTTATTTAAGGCGCTGCTGGTCATTGTCGTCCTGATCGGTATCGGATTGTTTGCGGCGCGTTTCAACGACGGCCCTATCGAGATCATCGCCGGCGGCGAGCTGGTGGCGGGTGAACTGTATAGCGGCGCTGAACCCGATTGGTCGTTTGTGAAAGAGCTAGATACCGTCGAGTTTCAGTTACTGACTCCACCCCGCTCCCGCACAACCTGGATTGTGGAAGCCGACGGTCGCGTGTTTATTCCCTGTGGCTACATGACTACCTGGTGGGGCAAGATCTGGAAAAAGTGGCCGATCGAGGCGGAAAAAGATGGAAGGATCGTGTTACGGGCCGACGGCAAACGTTATTTGCGAACACTCGTACGCCGCAGTAACGATGAAATTCCACCAGAGGTGTTTTCTGAATTAGCACGCAAATATTTGGGCGGCAATGCAATGCCAGATAATGCGGTTACCTCCGGCTATCTGTGGATTTTCGAATTGGTACCCAGACCCGCCTAGTTTGGTTTCGCCTGGCTAAGCCGTGTGCATAAGCGAGGCGTGCGCCACCTTTAGCACATCGCGTCGGCTGATCTGACCCACCAGTGCGCCTGCAGCTGTTGTCACAGGATAGCGGCGGCGATGATTGCCGATGAACATTTCGGCCAGGCTATAAATATCCATGTCGGGTGGCACCGTATCTACCGGTGCATGCATGAAGTCGGCAACCACGCCGGTTGATTCATCGTAGTAGCTGCCTTGCACTACAACCCGCATCGCATCCACTTCTGACAGCATGCCCACCAGTTGGCCATTGTCCGTCACAACCGGCATGCCCGAGATTTTGTGCTCAAGCATCAACCCCATGGCTGCGACCACACTCGTGTGGGGCGCGACCGTAACCAGGCGGCGCGTCATGTAGTCGGCAACTTTCACTGATTTCATAACGCGGTCTCCGTGGCTATTAAGGATCAATCTCAGACCCCCAGAGATACGCCTCATGGCGCCAAAGGTCAATGACTTAGCAACGTAAGGTTGTAAGCGAGCTATGTTAGTGAATGCTTACTTAGTCTTTGAGCCATCCAAAATGGTATCTGAGTGCGCGAATCGGGCGTTTGTTCATTAGCGCGATCAGTGCATTCAACCGGGGGCGAGACAAGCGTCCACCGCTAAACAACATCAGCGCTCGCAGCGGTAAATGTGCGATAGAGGCATCAAGCATGAGCTGGGCCGACTCGGAAATCTCAGCCTTGCCACCACCAAACGACTCCCGTGCCTTGGCCACCAGCTTTCGACCCACCCAGGTGCCGCTGACTTCACTGAGCGTGCTGTTGTAATGAAACGGCCGTGCCGGTTCTGCCGCCGGAATCGCTCGACCTAGCAAAGCCGCAAAACTCATATTGTCAGCATCGAACGGATGCGCCGGCTCGCCGTAACAGGCCGTGACCATTTCAGTATCTTTATCGATCTCTTCTTCACCAAGAACCTCAATCTCTACCGCGAGGCGCACATCGCGGCTGGCCGCACCCACTCTTAGCTGCACCACACCTGTCTCCAACCGCCAGTCGCGGTCCAGTGTGCTGTAGTACGCAAAGTCCTGTGCATGAACGATAAATACCACGTCTCGAGCCTGGCCCGGTTCGAGATAGACCTTATAAAACGCACGTAGCTCATGTTCTGGTCGATGCACCAGCGCATGCCGGTCACTGCTGTAAAGCTGCACAACTTCTTTGCCGGCGCGTTGGCCCGTATTGGTCACACGCACTGTTACCTGAACAGTCTCATCGGCAGTCACCCGGTTACGAGCGACGCGCAGATCAGAATATTCAAACGTGGTGTAGCTCAAACCAAACCCAAACGGAAACAACACGTCTGCCTGTGCCGAATCGAAATAGCGATAGCCCACGTAGAGACCTTCGCGGTACTGGACCTGTCGCGGCTGGCCAGGAAAGTCTGGGTCTGCGGCAACATCGTTCTGAGCCAGCGGAAAGGTCTCGGGTAACTTGCCGCAAGGGTTAACGTCACCAAACAAAACATCCACTAGTGCGGAGCCACCGGCCTGGCCGCCGAGATAGCACTCAAGTAGCGCAGGTGCCTGGTCGAGCCAGGGCATGAGCACAGGCGCACCATTGGACAGCGCCACAACCGTGTTTGGATTCGCGGCGCAAACTCTGCGCACCAGCTCGTTGTGCTGTAAGGGTAAATTCAGGTGCGCCCGATCGAAGCCTTCTGACTCGTACTGCGACGGCAACCCAATCATCAGCAGCACTTTGCCGCTCCGTGCAGCCAGCGTCTCTGCTTCCTGCAGAAGGCGTTCATCAAGCGCAGCATCTTGCTGGTGAGTGCCTGCTCGACGTTCGTAACCTTGCGCATACTCACAGCTAACGCCAAGCGCCTCATTGATTGCATCAAGCGCAGTATCGAGCCGGGTTGGATTGACCTGCGAACTACCGGCACCCTGATACCGGGGCTTAACCGCAAACTCCCCAATAACCGCAACATCAGTTTCCGCTTTCGACCAGGGCAACACAGACTCGTTCTTCAACAGCACGATCGACTCTGACGCTGCTTGTCGTGCAAGTTGGTGGTGAGCGTCTTCTGAAAGCTGCGGCTGAGCCTCTGCAAGTCGCGCTTTCGACTGCGCGCCGTGCAATGCAAGCGCTGTAACTCGAGCTGCTGCTTGATCAAGTTGCGCTTCTGCCAGGCTACCTTCGCTTACCGCCTGCGCAATACGCTCATTGTTCGCGCCACCCGAGCCAGGCATCTCTAGATCAAGCCCACCGGCAAGGCCGGTGACGCGCTCATTAGTGGCGCCCCAATCGGTTACGACTAAACCGGAAAATCCCCAGTCTTCGCGCAGTACGGTATTAAGCAGGAAGTTGCTATCACTGCAATATTCACCATTCACCCGGTTGTACGCGCTCATGACTGACCAGGGATCAGAATTTTTTACCGCACGTTCAAAGCCCCGCAGATAAATTTCTCGTAACGTGCGTTCATCAACAATCACGTCCGTCACCATGCGGCCCTGTTCTTGATTGTTAACCGCAAAGTGCTTAAGGCACGCCCCAACCCCCTGACTCTGCACACCTCGAACCATGGCGCCCGCAAGTTCGCCAGACAAGAGCGGATCTTCCGAGAAATACTCAAAGTTTCGGCCGCACAATGGGTGGCGCTTTATATTCAGGCCGGGCCCCAACAGCAGCGCCACTTCTTCGTGTGCAGCTTTTTCGCCCAACGCCACGCCGATCACTTGCAACAACTCAACATCCCATGAACTTGCAAGCGCGCATGCCGGTGGAAAGCAGGTGGCTGGCACACTACCACCTAGCCCAAGATGATCCGCAGAAGCCGCTTGTTTGCGCAGGCCGTGGGGCCCATCGGTCACCATGACCGACTCAACGCCCAGACGCTCTACACCTTGCAGAAACCAGAAATTCTTGCCGGAACAAAGACGGGCCTTCTCTTCGAGCGTCATCTGCGCAACCAGGGCTATAGCCTCGTTATGTTGCGTTAGAAAACTCGCCTCTGGCGCTGGCTTGGACAAACTGCGGATTCCCTAAACTGGACCACTGCGACCGATAGTGCCAGAAGTGTTTCCGCCCGCACAAATCACTGTGTTCGGGCTCCTGCAAAACCATCACGCAGCCCTTTGCAGATCGCTTTGATGCGGGGCCACCGCGGTCCCTTAGCCAACATATGGATCAAAGTAACAGCACACAGGCGTTTGATGTCGAACAGAATCCACCGCCAATGCGCGTGCGGCCGAACATAAAGCCAAATTGAGTTGCGAAAGGTGTAATACAGGCGAATGGGACTGTGCACGGGCAACAATCGCCAGCGCCAAAGCCACAATCGCAATACCCGATCACCCAGTTGGTGCTTCATGTGCGCATCGGGCACCACGGCCATCCACTGACCACTGTGCTTCACCCGCAGACACCAGTCGGTATCCACATGATCAATAAAAAGCGTGCCATCCAGATCACCAAGCGCATCGAAGGCTGGCATGGCGATCAGTGACCCGCTTGAAATCAACATTTCAGTCGGCATAACGGGCATGCTCGCAAGCGCCTCAGCAGGCAGGTTCACAGGCGTTGGCACATAGTTAACCAGGAAGCGGCCGGTGCGCAAAACAACACTGCGCCGCCCGGTAAGTTCATCTGTGTACCAGGGTCCAACTACTACCGGTGCTCCCTGCGTGCCAGGTTGGCCGGCTTCAAGTTCACCACGCGCGATGCCAGAGAGCAGTGCACTAACCATATCTTTGGCGGCAACACTGTCTTGATCCAGTAACAGTAGATGTGAGGCGCGGGCATTACGGGCGCGATCGATAGCAATGTTATAGGCCATGCTTAAACCCAGGTTGGCCGGGGTTTTGTGCAGTTCAATCCTGGTATCCGGGGTTGTCTCTCGCAGCGACTGCGAGGCTTTTTGCACCTGCTGCTGCGCCGACTCGGTTTCTGAGTTATCAACCACCAACAGGTGTTGCACCTGCGGTGAAATAGCAGCAAGCACCTGCTGCAGCCGCTCGAGGAGCGGTTCATAGGTTACCACCACGGCGTATACCCGCGCGGAAAAGGTCTCAGTCACGGATATCTGTGGGCACAATCGGATTAACGGGGCTTTCTTCAACCGGCGCGTCGCGGCGACTTAGCGCAACCAGCGGCAAACGCAAAGTCAGCCTTAACCAAACCAACATATTGATAATCGAGACGAAGCCCGGTGGATAAACACCATTGAAATGCTTGCGGAAGTAACGGCAAAAACCACGCGCCTTATGCCACTCCACTTTCAGGGCCGACGACGTACTGGATGCGCCTTGATGAACAACACGCACGCTGGGGGCGACAAAGGTTGCTCCACCGCGTTTGAGCAGGGTAACGCAAAGATCAATGTCTTCGACATGCAGAAAATAGCCTTCATCAAAGCCACGCAGTTCGCTAAACAGGCTGCGAGCCATCATCATCGCGGCTCCACTAGTGACATCTACTTTGTGCGTCACCAACGGCAGCGGCTCACCCGCTTTATTAAACCTTAGAAAGTAGGGGTGACTAGGGGCCAGGCGATAGAGCCCAAGCCATTCAACCGCAGCTCGCCAGGGCGTCAGTACGGCGCGCCGAGATCCGCGCTGCTCTGTAAAGTCTGGATTGAGCAGCAGCGGCGACAGCAAGGATCGCGGCGGCAACTGCCGGAACTCAGCCCAGAGTTTTTCCAACCCATCAGCAGGCAGAACACAATCCGGATTGAGGAACAGAAGGTGGCCGGCGGTAGTGCCGGCCGCACCGAGATTACAACCCGCCGCGAAACCTACATTGCCCTGCCCTCGATGCACCTCAAGCTTCGGGGTGGTGCTTGCTAGTGCATCTAAACGCGCACGCACCGGCGCAGGATTGCCATTGTCGACAACAATCAGTTCTAAGGGCGCGACCGACTGACCCAGCACCGATTCAATGGCTTCAAACAGCACATCTCCGGTGTGATAAGACACCATTACACATGCAAGGTCTTGCACCGTCGCTGCGTCTTTGCGATAAAGCGAGGCTTCTAAACCCTCGAGATTACTCATAAGCGTATCTTCGCCAGATGGCACATCCCCTCCAGGGCAATACCGCCAGCCCTCGGCGAGTTTACCGGTCAACTCTAGTGCGATTATTGTACTGGGCGCACACCGATCCGGTACGTCGGCCCTAGCTGGTGCCCTAAGCAAACTGGGCTACTTTCCGGGGGCAAAGCTTATGCCCCCGGTAGATGGGGTTAACAATAGCGGCTTTTTCGAAGATCAGCGAGTTGCAGATGTAAACGATGCTGTGCTTGAAGCGCTCGATCGCGACTGGCGCTGGCCTTTGCCAATGCCGTCAGATTGGCTTTCCCAACCTGCTATGCAGCCCATTCGCGACAGAGCCCGAACACTGCTGCGGGAACAGATAGCTCACCCGCTGTGGCAACTGAAAGACCCTCGTCTGTGCCAGACCTTGCCTTTGTGGCTGGCAGAACTAGACGGTCTGGGCTGCACACCGAATATTCTATTCGCGGTGCGCGACGGCCGCGAAGTGGTCCAGTCACTTCACAAGCGCGACCGTATGCCGCGGGAGTTAGCAGAATCGCTTTGGCTAAATAGTCTGCTCGACGCCGAGGCGAGCACCCGCAACCTGCCCAGGTTGCTCGTGCCCTACGCAAAACTTCTAGACGGCCCAGAATCTACTTTGACA
>CAZFIA010000180.1:0-7432 GCA_964519335.1 uncultured Pseudomonadales bacterium | reverse complement strand
ACTATATACTGATCGGCAGCAAAATCAGTTCCTCAAGCGGCGACTGCAAGCGTTGCTTATTACTGATTCACTAAAACGCAGAGCTGCGCTTGATGAGCTGCGTGATTACCGAGCGTTGCGGCGAAATGCGGACGACGAGCTCTGGGCTTTGCACGCGGAATTGGAGCGCATCAGAGTAGATCAGACCGCAAATTACTCTGACTATGATTACGGCAATGGCTACTACTATCAGTCGATGCCGGCGTTGACGATTTCAGGGTTTCGTGACACGCAGGCGCGAGTGAGTGCTCTGCAACTTTCAGAAAGACTCCAGGGCAAACGCGTTTTGGACATTGGATCCAATACCGGGTTCGTGCTGTTGAGTGTTGCGTCTGTTCTGAGCTCTGGCACCGGTGTTGAATTCAATCCTTACCTCGTTGAGACAGCGAAAGCGGCAGCGAAGCATATGCAAGCGGACAACACCGAATTTATTGCGAATTCATTTGAAGAGGTGGAGTTGCCGCAGGGTAGTTTTGACGTCGTCTTGTCACTGGCCAATCACAGTACCTATGATGGCAATACCCAACAAACAATCGATAGCTACTTTCAGCGAATTTTCGGCTTGCTAGACACCGGTGGGCAACTCATCTTTGAGTCGCACCCACCGCAAATCGAACCTGCGGACAAGTACAAAAGTACGCTTGAAACTATAGAAAAGTACTTCGCGGTTGAGGAGCAACCGGCGATAGATCTGCCTGGCTTCCTAGATAAAAATCGTCGCTACGTTATTGCCAGACGTTCCTAGAAACCGAGTACTGTCCTCCGCGCTTCGCCGACAAAGGCGCCCGCTCTCGCTTTCTCTCTCTCTGGGCTGTCCATTGCCTTGCAATTGATCGCGTTAATTTTAATCGGCGGAGCTGGGATGTAGTGCAATTCTTACCGGCCGACCGAACCATGCCGCGTTTTCCTGAACCAGCTCGATGTCCGCAAATCTCGCGCCGCTTTTAATCCACTTTACCGGAATCTCGATTGCCAGATATGAGGTCTCTCCTGAACCAAGCGCTAGCGGAATTCCGAAACGAGCATTCTCGTAACGAAATACTTTTTCGTCAGAGCGCAGAAGATGATAGCTAAGGCTAATTGCCAGATTCCCTGTGGGGTCGCCGGGGCCGAACCAGGTTACCGTTGATTGGTTTGTTACCGCGATAGTGAATCGTTGCGTGGCTGCTTCTACATTTAGAGACGGGCCGTCTACGACTCGAAGTAGTGACTTCCGGTGCTGGCGCTTTATGGGTTTCTTGTTCCTCAATGTTCCGATCTCCCTTGGATCAAGGAACATTAACTTGCGCTTCGGTGTGTAGGTTTTGTACCAGTTTTGTCCGCTTACAACGTGCAGCAATTCTTGAGAGCTCTCCTCCCAATTTGGCCAGGCCGGGAATTCGTGCTCTGCGTTTGATAGCTTCGGGGGTTGTGTATCTACGAACTTCTCAACAACAACAGCGAGTGATTCTGCGTTCCCAGTTTCGAAGAAGAGAACGTCTTGGGCGCCTGCTGCAACTTCTTGGAACACCCGAATATTGCTTGCGATAACAGGTTTTCCCAGCTGGCCTGCCTCTACGATCGGAAGACCAAAGCCCTCGGCATAAGATGCAGCGATCAGGCAATCTGAGTCTTGATAAAGACTTCCCAGTAACTTGTCGCTTGCCGATTCGTGCCAGTGAAGTTTGCGGCCAAGCTGTGGATGACTATTTATTCTCTCTGCTAGCGTATGGATATTCCAACCAGGTCGACCGACCAGAGTCAGCGACACATCAAGCCCTCTCTCCCAGAGCGCTTCAAACGCATCGAGTGCAATGCTGTAACCCTTCCGGGGTTCAAGCGTTCCGACCATCAGGAAACTCTTTGTAGCGCTAGCTCTGAGCTGTTTACCGCCCTTCCTTGGAGCAATGGTTGTAAAGTCTGCGCCCAGGTGCCAGTAGCCGATATCAATCTTTCTGGGATATTCCATCAATTCGAGCAATGCCAATAGCTCGTCCGCTACTGCTTTCGATATGCAGACAAAGCTAGTGGTGACCTGTAGTGCTTTTAGGAACCAATTTAGATAAGAGGCTGTGATTGCCCCAACGCAAAATGCTGGTGCGCTAAGAGGGATTAGATCAAACACGCAGCAGGTCACTTGAGCCTTTCTCAACCGTGCCTCGTACAACAGATGCAGGTGGTCGTCTATGAGGTGCCATGAGCTGTCCAGCATCAGGATGTGGTCGTTAGCTGTCGTGAAAACGGGTTTGCCGTGAAGTTCTGGCGAGTTTTGTTGTTCTGCGCTTTTTATATTTACCCAGTTTCGATTCCCCTCACCACTATTGAAAATCAGCGTTGTAGATTCGCCGTGATTTTTCAGCAATGACGCGGTTATCTTTCTTGTTACTCTTTGAATGCCGCTATGTGCAGGCGAGGTTGCAGAGCTAGATACATCAACTAACAGCCGCGGTGCTTCTTTAGGCCATGGCTCTGCTATTGCGAGTGCTTTGGCAGCTACAGTTTTGTCAATTTCGATTTTCTGCAGAGACTTAAGAAATCGTTTTTGCCTTGCGTCTTTCCCGGCAACCTCGCCCAAGTTACCTCTATCATGGATGTACAGCAGCTCGGTTACTGTCTTTTGGGCAGTGCCTTCCCATGAGAATTGCCTGCTTTGCAATTTGCCGTGCTCGAGTATGCGTTTACGAACCTCTGGCGAGTTGGTTAAGTTCTCTATGCAATCTGCCAGTGATTTTGCCGAATGCGGGTCAAACAATAGTTCTTCCATGCCTACAGTTTCGGGCAGAGCCCCTGCTCTTGCAGCCGCGACTGGTGTTCCGCAAAGTAAGGCTTCCAGTGCTGTTAAGCCGAATCCTTCCATCAGCGAAGGTTGGACAAGCAATGCGGCATTTGCATACAGTTGCACCAGGCCTTCGTCGGAAACATGCCCGAGCGAAATTAGCCCATCTTCATCAAGACCATTGTCTTGCCAGCGAACCCTGAGTTCGCCGAATAATGTCGGATCGTGATCCCCAGCAAGAACAAACTTCATGCTGCGTTTGAGTTCTCTCGGTAGCTTCTGGAACGCGTCTACCACAACAGAGACGTTCTTCCGCCAGTCCAACGCGCCTACGTATAGTATGTAGTCACCTGAGATTAGGGGATCTTTGGCGGGCCCTTTTTTTAGCAGTTTTTGGAAGCTCTCAGAGATACCCGCAGCGATATTTACGCCTTTGGTTCCGGGTAGAAGATCTGCCACCTCCTTTAGAGAAAATTGCGAGATACAAAGTAGGCTGTCAAAGTTAGCGCATGCTTGCAGCCGCCGTTGGTAGTAGGTTTTCTGGGCAGGCGTACTCAGGTATGCATCTGCGAAGCGATAAGGAATCGCGTCGTAGAAAATCCCTGCAGCCGGCATCTCCAAAAGCTCTGAGTTTAACAGTGGGACGGCCAGGTCCTGAGTGCCCTCGAACGGGCTCAAACTTAACGCGATGTCTGGGGCCAGGCAGTTAACATGGTGCGTAAGAGCAAGTTCGCTGAATTTTCGTTCAGCGTTGTAGCCTTTTTCGGTTTCACCCCCGGTTGCGACCCCGTGCCAAATGTACATGCTGTCTTTGGCTATGAATTCCGCTAGGGCCTCTTGAGCGGCTAACCCTAAATGGGGCATTTGGCCATTGAACGAGACCATTAATTCGATGTTTGGCGAACCAGCTGCAATGGCTTGGACTAGCTCGTAGGCGTAGCGACCGATACCCCTCATACGGCTTGCAGTTTGAAAGCACTGTCCGTCGAGCCAAACTCTCATACGAGCACCGGATGTCAATTCTTGGCGTTGAGGAGCTTTTGCCATTTTGAAAGATATTCCGGTTGTGGCGTTAAATACAGGGCTATAGCCGGGTCTTGTTTATCCTCTAGTCCATTACTCTGGGCGGTTGCTCGCGGGTGATGAGGTGTTGATTTGTCATTTTCGGAGCGTCCAGTTAGCCGCATACTCGCCAGCTTTGTAGCTCTAATGGGGGCGGTGAGTCGCCAGGATGTTGACCGGTGAATATTTTCTAGCATTAGCTCCGCGTTGTCGCGGTGTCTTGATGCTTCGGCCAATGATGTTTCTAGTCGAGTGGTGTTGATCTGTGCGATGTCGTTGTCATGCATCAGCTCCTCGATTATATCGACAGCAGAGAGCTGCGCTGCTTCTTCAAGGGCGAGCTCTTTCTCCTTTTCTGCAAGGCTGGCCTGCAGTTTGCGAATGTTTGTGTCGAATCGTTGCGTTGACGAATGCAGCTTGTTTTTTGTTTCTAAAACAAGTTTTTCCAAGCGCTCCGTTGTTGATTTTTGCTCCGCCAGCATCAGCTGGGTATCTTCCAGTTCTTTGTGAAGTGCGGTTCTCGCAGACTGCGCGGAATTGAGTTCGGAGAGTGTATTTCGTTGGGCTGCTTCTATCTCGGCGAGCTTCAAACTTCTTGCTTGTTCTGCTGACTTTTCGTGCTCTAGAGCGACTGACACTTCGTGAAGTTTTTCAGTTAGGGGTAGAACAAATCCAGATCGATGAGATAGGTAGAAATTGTCGTGCAGATTTGGACCTGTGCTGAAGTGTTCCCTGAGGTCGGAGTGTTGCTCATGCAGATAGAATCTGTTTAGCCCGTCGAAGTATTCGAAACTATAGTCTCGATTGGCTAGTTCACTTTCCCAGGTCTCATGATTTAGGTCCGTGGAATTTGGTTCTGTTGCTTCTACGACAACTATCCAGGGGCGAGCCGTGTGATCCCTCCAACTCTCAAGAACGTCGGCTTCCATACCCTCTACGTCAATTTTCAGCCAGTGTACGTCGATCGAACCTATCTCATCAAAGAGCGATTCCAGCGTTCTAGTCGCAACGTCGAGTTCTACTGACTCGAGGCCCTCGTCATAGTGGCGTTTTGCGTATTCGTCAGAGCTTGTGGTTAGGCCAGTCCCTGCGAAAACGTGCAAATTGAGCCGCGATTCTGAATTGGATATTGCCGCTTCGATGGTGGTATCTCGGTCGCGTTCAGACCGCAGTTTTGCGGCGTATTCTGGATCGGGTTCAATGTTCATACCGCGCCAGCCGCGTTCGTAAAACGCCAGACTTACTGAGTCAATGGTTGGGTCGTTCGCGCCTATGTCGAGATAGAAGCCTGTTTCGATATGTCGCAAGGCGCGTAGAAGCAGGACGTCTTCGAAGTTCTGCGCGTATGAAGTGAACATTAATCTGGCAACCTAAGGAAATCGAAGTTTACGCTTACGATAGCAACCGCAAAATGGGCGCTGATCGCATACGAATTGTCAGCGCACGCAATGATGTTGTCCAGCAATTGTTGGTTCCGGTATCGCGCTGTATTGCGCGTCTGGTATCCGTGGTAGCTAATCAGGCGGCCGTCATTCGCTAAGGCATCGAGTCAGAAGAGACCGGTAATTGACTATCTGATAGTTCCTCAATCGTTATGGCTGGGTCGTTCCACATGCAGCCTTCGAAAACCTGACCGGTGTTGTTAATGACGTTGAACATCATAGACCGATCCTTCCACTCGTAATTGGCAGTTAAATGAGTGTCTCGGTCGACCAGTGCTGTTTGAACTGAGTAGCTGCCGATTCCAAAATTGGCCTCAAAGTTCACACGGTAGCGCAGTTTGGCGCCTGCTTTGGCGGCTTCGATTACCTGTTCCGTGTGCCAGGTGTTGGTCCCGAAGATTGTTTGTCCCAGCCGATCCTTAATGCTGTAACCCAGAACCAAGCTGTCCAGGTCGTCGTTAACCTCTACGTCGATCAGTAGTTGAATAGTCTGACCGACCTCGACAATTTCGATGGCCTGCCCGGTATCGTCCAGAAGGCTAATGGTTGATACCGTCGCCTCGCCGGTACCTGAGCGCGTTTGAGTTTTTCCGGATTCGAGCTGGGTCGCCTCGATAGTTGTACTCTCACGCTCGGCGATAATCGCGTTGTAAAAATCGAATACGGATTCAGGATCACCGTCCTTTATCACCGCGCCCTCTTCCAGCAAGAGGGCGCGATCGCAAAGGGACTGGATTGCGGTGCGGTCGTGAGAAACGATGAGCAACGATGTTCCAGCAGCTCTAAATTCTCTGATCCGGGCGAAGCTCTTGTGTTGAAAGTAGGAGTCACCCACAGATAGAGCTTCGTCAACAATCAGAATATCGGGCCTCTCAGCAGTAGCTAGTGAGAAAGCGACGCGCATCTGCATACCACTCGAATAAGTGCGCATTGGCTGATCAAAGTACTTCCCGATTTCACAGTAGTCCTCGATCTCAGGCATCAGCTGTTCAATTCGTTCCCCACTTAAGCCTATCAAGCCCGCCGCGTGACGAACGTTTTGTCGTGCAGTTAGTTCGTGGTTAAACCCCATGCCCAGTTCCAGGATGGCGGATACACGACCTTGTTTGTCGATGTGGCCTTCAGTGGGAATGCTGGTCCCAGTAACGAGTTTTAGGAGTGTGCTCTTGCCAGCGCCATTTTGGCCAACAATGCCAATGGCCTCACCCGCTGAAATAGAGAAATTGACGTGCCGCAGCACCCAGTTTGTTTCTTTGGGAGACACCGCGAATCGGAGCCACTGGGCAACACGTTGCCACTCAGATCGATAGGTCCTGTAGGCCTTCCCAACATCGGTTACACGCAGGATTGTCACAAGGCATCTACAAGTTCTGGGCTTGCCCGGCGAAATAGAAATAGCCCGATAGTGGCGCAAACTATGGCCATTATCACTGCACCTTGCAGATCTGCCCATTGTGGTGCCTGCCCGTAAACCAGAACTTTTTGATACGCCAATGTGATGTGATACATCGGGCTCAGGCTGAGCCATGGCAGGTAGTGGGCAGGCAAGATACTGATGGGATAAACGATAGGAGTTAGCCAGAACATAATTTGTAGCACTACCGGTGTTACCTGGCCAATGTCCCGGATGAAGACGTTGAGAATTCCAAGAATGAGCCCTAGCCCTATCGCCAGACTCGCAACCAATAACATTAGAATAGGAAGCCAGAGCAGGGCTAACGTGAATTCGTGACCTAGAACCAAGAAGATGCTCAGGATCGCGAGAAGTAGCAATAGGTTGTTAAGGCCACATGAGCCCAACACAATTGCAGGTAAGGTAACTCGGGGGAAGTGCACCTGTTTCATGAGGTGCCCATTGCTAACAAACACATTTACGGTTCGATTCAAGATTTCCGCAAAGAGATTCCAGGCGAGTAAGCCAGCGGTGAGATAGATAGCGTAGGCGTACTGATTGGATAGTTCAGGTAGGCGTGCTGAAAGCACCTGAGAGAGTATTAGTGCGTATATTGCGACCTGAGCGAGCGGGTGCAAAATCAGCCACAACCCCCCGAGTTTGCTACGCACAAACTGGGCGGCAAGTTCGCGATAAATTGAACTAGATAGAAAGTGTCTGTATTGCCATATGGCACGTAGC
>CAZFIA010000179.1:0-7435 GCA_964519335.1 uncultured Pseudomonadales bacterium | reverse complement strand
CTCTGGCTCTGGAGGGCCATCCTCCTGCTCCAGCAACACCTTGGTCGCCTCAGCCCGCGTGGCTTCAGCCTCGTTGAGTTCCTTATCCGATGTGGTTGCCACCGGCTCAACCAACTCGCGAATTTCCGGCAGGCTTGGCAGCTGATCCAGGCTACTCAGGTTGAAGTAGTCGAGAAATTCTTTGGTGGTGCCATACATCGAGGGTCGGCCTGGTACATCACGCTGACCGACTTCACGAATCCAGCCACGTTCGAGCAGCGTGCGCATGATGTTGGTGCTGACGGTAACACCACGTACTTCTTCGATATCGCCCCGGGTAGCCGGCTGCTTGTAAGCGATCAGCGCCATCGTTTCGAGCAGCGCCCGGGTATAGCGGGGCGGCTTCTCTTCCCACAGGCGAGAGACCCAGGGGCTAAAATTCTGCCGCACTTGCATGCGATAGCCTGAAGCCACTTTCTTGAGTTCAAAACCCCGCCCCTCACAGGCCGCGGTCAACTCCGTTAACGCCTCGCGAACTTGAGCACGACCGCCTTCTTCAGCAAGTTCTCCAGGCACAAACAACTTGAACAGGCGATCGAGGGTTAGCGCATCGTCCGCCGCCAGCAGGGCCGCCTCAACAATGCCGCGAATCTGATTCGCATCAAGCGGCGTTACTGGAACAATATGCAATTGTGGCCCATCTTCAGTGGCGCTCTCTTGTTCTTGTGCGTTGTCTTCTGTGCTGTCGTCTGTGGTGTCGTCACTCATGGCACTACTCAAATGAATCGTCGTCAGACGGGTTAACGTTTTGTTCAGTCGCGGCGGTTGCTAGAGCGTCAGAATCACCCGCTTCAGTCGCGCTTACGGACGGCCGCACATACAAGGGGGCGTAGGGCTCGTTTTGCACGATGTCGAGCATCTGTTCCTTTACCAACTCGAGAATTGCCAAGAAAGTAATCACAACCCCGACGCGACCTTCGCGGGGATCGAACAGCGAGATAAAGCTTACAAAATCAGCAGTGCCGCGCAGCCGTACCAATACGTTCGACATACGCTCACGGACCGTCAATGGCTCAAACTGGACCTCGTGCTTCTGAAACATGTCGGCTTTGCGCAGCACCTCTCCCAGCGCCACCAGTATCTCTTTTAGATCGACGTCGGGTTCTGCTCTTTCGCGAACCAGTTTGGGCCGATCTGCCCTGGCGATTGCAATATCCCGGTCCATACGCGGCATGGCATCGATGTTTTCCGCCGCAGTCTTGAATCGCTCGTACTGCTGCAGACGTCTAATCAGCTCTGCGCGGGGGTCATCCTCGTCTTCGACAATGCTGTCAGGTCGGGGCAGCAACATACGCGACTTGATCTCGGCCAGCATGGCCGCCATCACCAGATATTCGCCCACCAGCTCGAGCTGCAGGGCCGTCATGAGGTCTATGTAGCCCATGTACTGAGTGGTGATCTCCGCCACGCTGACTTCGAGAATATCGAGATTTTGGCGTCGAATGAGATACAGCAACAAGTCGAGCGGACCCTCGAAAGTTTCGAGAAATACCTCTAAAGCCTCTGGCGGTATGTATAAATCTTTGGGCAGCTCGGTGACGGCCTGCCCCCCAACCAGCGCAATGGTTGCGCCGTCTTCGCGGCGCAACTCAGCCAGGGTTAAGTCTGCATCATCAGAACTTTCCGACGGCGTCTCCTGGACAGGACCAACCTCCAGCTCAGCGAGCGCTGCAGCAGTTTCTCGTTTCGAATCGCCGGTCTGCGCCGCCGCAGAATCAGCCGCCGCAGAATCATCAGATTGGGTTGGGTTACTCACCGTGCAAGTATAAGGCCTAAGACACCCATTCACCCAACCCTTCGCGCAGTACAGCGGGAGGATTTAGCGTTAAATCGACCACCGTGGATGGCTCAACACCACAGGACCCACCGTCTATCACCAAATCCAACTTTTTCTGAAGCGAATCACGAATGTCCTGACCGTTGGTAAAGGGCCTGAGTTCACCCGCTAACAGCGCACTTGTGGACAGCACCGGCTCGCCCAGTTCCAAAAGCAACGCCTGCACAATGGGGTTGCGCGGAATTCGCAGGCCGAGGGTTTTGCGACGATCAGCAAGCAGTCGTTTGGGTACTTCCCGCGAGGCCTGCAAAACAAACGTAAATGGTCCCGGCGTGCACTGCCGCAAGGTACGGTACTGCGCGTTATCAACCCGGGCATAGGTGGCGATCACAGAAAGATCCCTGCACATCAAGGTCAGCAAGTGTCGACGATCCAGATTGCGCAGCGCGCGTATCCGATCCAGCGCCGTCTTATCGCCAAGATGACAGGCGAAGGCATAGGTAGAATCTGTGGGGTAGGCGATAACGCCACCAGCGCGCAGAATGTCAGCCGCCGCTCGAATCAATCGCGCCTGCGGATGGGTAGGGTGAACCTGAAAATACTGACTGATGGCGGACCCTCTCTGTTCGCCCCTTGTCCCCCGGCCAGGACCCCTTCAGGGCCTTTGTTGGGGTCGCCTCAGGTATTATCGCAGACTACCCCCGCCCAATGTGAAGTGTGAGCAGACCGTGGAACAGCTGAAGAATTATCTGCCGGTGATTATCTTTGTTGCGGTATACGCGGCTACTGATATCTATAAGGCCACCGCGGCACTAATGATTGCGGTCGCAGCCCAGGTCGCTTTCTATCTGTTGCTCAAGAAACCCTTGAGCATGGAGCTGAAGCTCACATTTTGGGTTGGCCTGGTCGCAGGCTCGCTCACGCTATTCTTCCGCAACGAACTATTCATCCAATGGAAGACCACGGTGATCAACTGGCTGATGGCAGCGGGACTCATCGCCACCCACTTCTTTGGCAAGTCTTACGGTACAGAAGTTGTACTGAAAGCCGTTCTGGCAAACGCGGCACAACAAGCTGGGTCGGCTACAACAGATCCTGAACCGGAACTAGTAGAGCAAACGAAGCCCGAATCGGTGCCCGCAACCCAACCCGGGGCGCAGCAGGAAAACCGGGCCATTTGGCGCAACGTGAATTTTCTTTGGATCGCTAGCTTCTCGGTTGCGGGTGCCTTAAATCTGCTTGTCGCCTACAACGCAAGTCTCGACTTTTGGGTGACCTACAAGCTAGTGGGGGGTATGACCTTAACCCTTACCACCGTCATCCTTACCATGGTTTACCTATACAAAAAGGGGCTGCTCGATGAACTTGTGGCAGAGGACATAGAAGAGCAACAGATTGACGACCAACAGATTGACGAGCAGCAGGAAGCCCCTTGATCAACCTGAGCGTCAACGTTAATAAGATCGCCTGGCTGCGAAATGCGCGTGGGGGAAACAATCCGGACGTGGCCGATTCGGCGCGCACAATTATTAATGCCGGCGCTCAAGGCATCACCGTCCATCCCCGACCTGATCAGCGCCATATCACCGCCGAAGATACTCGCCTGCTTGCACAGGTGGTTCGAGAATTCTCCGATATCGAGTACAACATTGAAGGCAACCCCGGCACCCGCGCGCGCAAAAACGGATTCCCCGGGTTTGATGCCTTGATCGAAGAGTGCCGACCAGATCAGTGCACACTGGTGCCCGATGGCGATGGTCAACTCACCTCCGACCACGGTTTTGACTTGTTGAAAACCAATAACCGGGCGTTGATAGGACGAATAAGACGCTTTCAGGCATTGGGGGCACGGGTATCACTGTTTATGGATCCAGAACCCGATCAAATTCGCGCTGCCGCCGACTGCGGGACAGACCGAATCGAGCTATATACCGGCCCTTATGCGGAAGCATTTGCCAAACAGGGAGAGAATGGCCCGGCAACCCAACAAGAATACAAACGGTACGCCCGGGCCGCTGAGCTCGCAGAAACTCTAAAATTAGGCCTCAACGCGGGTCACGATCTCGACCAGATCAATCTGCCGCTGTTCTGCCAGGTACAGGCACTCGCAGAGGTGTCCATCGGCCACGCACTGATCAGCGATGCCCTCCAGGTGGGCTTGCATACAGCCGTGCAGGTATACAGGCAGGCCCTAAATCAGGGCTGAGCTGCAGGCGGCTCTGCCGAATATCAAAGGTCTGTTCAGGCGGTCTGCGCTTTTTACGCGTTTGTTACCTGTAGAGCCCTGTTTTCAACCAACTTTTGCCAGCGATTGACACTCTGATCACTCCGGCGCGCTACTATTAGGCCACGCACGAAGCGCCCACCAGCTCGAGAAAAGAAGTTCATGTCCGGTTTCGCATTACGCCTCCAGTTCGCCCGTTTTTCACTCCCAATCCGCTGGCTTAAAACCCTAATCCTCACCTCGAGCTTATCCCTGGCCATAGCAACCTCGGCCGTGGGCTTGTCAGCACACGCGGACGCTGAGCCAAAAGCCGAGCCAGAAGCTGAGCCAGCAGCAGAGCAAACAACTGAAGAGGCCCGGCCGAAGGTCAAGATCGAGACCACCAAAGGCACGATCGTTATGGAAGTCTTCACGGCCGAAGCGCCGCTCTCTGCAACCAACTTCTTGAAACTCGTGGATGAGGGCTTCTACGACGGTCTGATCTTTCATCGGGTGGTCGCCAACTTTGTAGTGCAGACCGGGGGTTACAACGCCACGCTCACCTACCGCACGCCTCCGGGTACCATCGAAAACGAGTCTGGCAACGGCATAAAAAACACCCGGGGCACGGTGGCCATGGCGCGCCAGACGGATCCAGATTCGGCGGATGCTCAGTTTTTCATCAACATGCGCGACAATCCGCATCTCGACCCCGTGGGTGACCGCGCGGGCTATAGCGTCTTTGGCAAAGTTATCGCAGGCATGGATGCGGCAGAACGCATTGAGCTCTCCGACACGAATATCCAGGCTGGAATGGCAGGTGTTCCAGAACACCCGATCGAAATCATCGCGGTTACTCGACTGCCCTGATTCAAACCAGCCAGCGCCGGCTCACCGGCTGCCAATGCTCTTGCAGACAATTAATGTAGGCAATTGAGCTTTCCAATTTTGCACTTCCTATATGGGTGAGGGTCGGCCTTTGCTATTATGCGGGGCTTTGCACAGCCAACCACCTACGTTGTCATCATCATGAAGAACTTTCTTACTGCAATCGCGAGCGCTCTGCTCGTCGCCGTCATAGTCACCTCACTACATTATTTTGTGTTTTCAAACGACCTGGATCGCGCCCCGATGGCTCTGTTTATCTTGAGCTTTCTGGGCATGGCAGCCGTTGCATTGTTCAATGTCCGCCTCTCTGCACTACGCAGCGGTATTGGCGCAGCAACCGCCGCCGGCACGGCAGCGGCAGTTGCCGGCAACGCAGGTCGAGCACGCGGCAATTCCAAACAGGCGCGGGGCGGCGGAAAAAATGCGGGCGCGGGCAACCGCGGCGGCAACGGCGCACGCAAAGGCAACGCGCGAGGAGCCAAAGATGCGCGGTCCGGTGAAGGCGGCGGAAAAACGCGCCCGGCGGGTAACGAATCCAAGCCCGCAGCAGCCGCGGCGAGCGCTCCCATTCCTGATGGTCCCCGCGAAAATGGCTCAGTGAAGTGGTTCAACCGCAGTAAAGGGTTTGGCTTCATCATACGTCCGAACGGCGAAGAGATATTTGTCCATCACCGCTCTATTCGTAACTCTGACGAAGCCCGCCGATCTAACCTGCGCGATGGTCAGGATGTGAATTATGTTGTGGCCGATCACGCCAAGGGCCAGCAAGCCGAAGACGTGGTTGGAGAATAACCCGTCGCCTTATGACCAAAGGAAACGTTCGTGAGCTGCTCGAATCGAAGGTCAGCAGTGCACTGAATGCGGCGGGTGCAGCAGATGCACCAGGTGTCGTACGAGTTGCCGGAAAACCCGAGTTTGGCGACTATCAAGCCAATGGAATCATGGGTGCTGCCAAGCGGCTAAAGACCAATCCTCGAGAACTCGCCGCCGCAGTCGTTGAGCAGCTCAATCTGGCGTCCATTGCTGAAATTGCTGATGTCGAGATTGCAGGCCCTGGGTTCCTCAACCTGAAGCTCAAGGACAGTTGGCTCGCGAACACGCTCAACAGCCGCACATCAATGCTTGCGACCACTGAGAAACCGCAGGTGGTCGTTGTCGACTACTCCTCGCCAAATTTGGCGAAAGAAATGCACGTGGGCCACATCCGCAGCACAATCATCGGTGATGCGACAGTGCGGATGCTTGAAGCTCTGGGACACCAGGTGGTACGACAAAATCATGTGGGCGACTGGGGTACCCAATTCGGAATGCTGGTCACCTACTTGCGCGAACTCGACGACACCGACGATGCTGCGCAATCGGCGCTTTCTGACCTCGAAGAATTCTATCGCGCTGCTAAAGCAAAGTTTGATGCAGATCCGCAGTTTGCGGAACGCTCAAGACTCGCGGTTGTTGCATTGCAGGCAGGAGATTCAGAGGTGCGCGCGCTCTGGCAGCGCTTTATCGACCTGTCATTGCACCACTGCCAGGCACTTTACGAACGCCTGGGAACAACACTGCGCCCGCAAGATGTGATGGCCGAAAGCGCCTACAACGACTCACTGCCCGGTGTAATCGAGCGCCTCCAGGCGCGCGGCCTGCTCTCCGAATCAGATGGCGCGCAGTGTGTGTTCCTCGATGAATTCAAGGGCAAGGACGGCGACATACTGCCGGTTATCGTGCAGAAGTCCGACGGCGGCTACCTCTACGCAACAACTGATCTTGCAGCAATTAACCATCGTGCGAATACGCTCAATGCCGATCGCGTCATGGTGTTTACCGACGCGCGCCAGGTACTGCATTTTCGCCAGATCTATGCCGTAGCCAGGGCGGCAGGTTTTGATTCTGACAAGGTGAGCCTCGAGCACTACCCCTTCGGCGCCATGCTCGGGGCAGACGGCAAACCGTTCAAAACTCGCGAAGGCAGCGTGGTAAAGCTGTCGGATTTGTTAGATGAAGCCTTCGAACGCGGTCGCGCCGCTGTCACCCAGGCGGCTCAACTGACCGACCTCAATGAAATAGATGCGGCGGCAAGTGCCATTGGCATTGGCGCCGTTAAGTACGCGGATTTATCGAAGAATCGCACCAGCGACTATATCTTTGACTGGGACGCCATGATGTCTTTCGACGGCAACACGGCACCCTATCTACAATACGCTTACGCCCGAATTCAGAGCATCTTTCGACGCGGGGATCTTAGTGCAACCGACGCTGCAGCCTTACAGGTTCAGGATCTGACTGAGCCGGCTGAGCACCAGCTCGCCGCGACGGTGCTGCGCGTGCAGGAGGTGGTCGAGCAAAGTGTCGCCGAGGGTATGCCTCATTATCTGTGCACTTATCTCTACGAGTTGGCCAGCCGCTTCATGACATTTTATGAAGCCTGCCCCATATTAAAATCGGAAGGCACGCAGCGACAATCGCGACTTGCTCTCGCCGCACAAACCGCAAAAGTGTTGCAAGGCGGACTCAACCTGCTGGGTATCGAGACC